>JAQZCZ010000012.1 GCA_028751095.1 Euryarchaeota archaeon Ods01
ATACCGTCAACTCTGGTACGCGTCTACGAAAGAATAATATGTTCCCCAACCTAGGAACCGGTGATGCAAGAGTCTCACAAGCTAACCGGTCGTCCGGTGGTTGCTGTCGTCGGTGACGCGGCACCCGTCCACGGCGTTATCTCCGAGCTGTCGGACGACGACCGTCTTCAAGTCTCCGACTCTTACGACGGCGGAAACGTCGACTGTCTTCTCGCATCCTCCGACGAACTCGACACTGTCCGCCGGATTCTTGCTGACGACCCTGACCTGCCTTTCGTTGCCTTCGGAAACGGTTCTATGCGTGACGAAGCCGTCGATGTCGGCGCTCTGGAGTACGTCCGTATTCCCGTCGACGACGAACGGACCTTCGCGTGTCGTCTCCGGCGATACGCCGAGGGACACCGGGCTAAGCGGGACGGACGCCGGCTTGACTCCGTCTTCCAGCACAGCCCTAACCAGATAGCTTTGCACGACGAGGACGGGGATATCGTCGAGGTTAACCCTCGCGTTACCGAGGCTCTCGGCTACAGCCGCGACGAGATACTCGGCATGAACGTCTCCGAGATAGAGGTGGGCGTCGAGACCGACCAACTCGAAGAACTCTGGGAGGAGTACGAGTACGGCGAGCCTATCCGTGTTGAGGGACGGCACCGACGCAAAGACGGCACCGAGTTCCCCGTCGAGGTGGATATCGGTAAGGTTCTGTACGACGACGAGGAGCTTTTCGTCGCCATCTCCCGCGATATCACGCGGCGGAAGAAACGGGAGCGTGAGCGCGAACGGTACGAGTCCTACGTCCGAAGCTCGTCCGACTTGATTACACATCTCGACGACGACGGCACTATACTCTACCAAAGCCCGTCCGCCGAGCGTATCTTGGGCATGGAGAAGGATGAACTCGTCGGACAGGATGTCTTCGACTACGTCCATCCCGACGACCGTGAAAGTGTCGCGCGTGAGTTCATGTCGCTTGTCAACGACTCCGAGAAGATAACGCAGGATGTCGAGTTCCGTTTCAGATACGCGGATGGCTCCTACGTCTGGCTCGAAGCCATCGGTAGGGACGAGACCGACACCGAACTCGGAGGTGTCGTCGTGAGTTCGCGCGACGTGACCGAACGGAGGGAGCGCGAGGAGAAGCTAGAGAGATACAGACAGATAGTCGAGAGTTCTCGGGACGCCCTATGGATGTTCTCGCCCGACTTCTCGGAGACTATCTTTATCAACTCGCCGTACGAGGAGATATTCGGACAGCCCGTCGAGGAACTCTACCGCGATACTACGGCGTTTCTCGACGCTATCCATCCCGAAGACCGCGACGAGATTCTGCACGCTATGGAGGAAGCTCCCGACGGAGAGGTCGAGTTCGAGGTCCGTGTCAACCCCGACGAGGGCTACGGGCGCTGGGTCTGGGGAAGAGGGCATCCTGTCTACGACGACGGCGAACTCATCGGCGTTTCGGGGTTCACACGCGACGTGACCGGAATCAAGGAGCGCGAAAAGGAACTCGAACGGAGCCGGGACCTGCTCCGCCACACCGAACGTATCGCCGACACGGGCGGGTGGGAAGCCGACGTAGAGACAGGCGAACAGCGCTGGACTGAGGGGATGCGTAAGATACACGGCTTCGAGGGCGGCACCGCCCCCGATGTTGAGGAGGCGCTGGAGTTCTACCATCCCGACGACAGGGAGCGTGTCAAGGACGCGTACGAAAGATGCCGCGACGCCTGTGAGCCTTATGACCTTGAACTCAGGATAGTCGTCGACGGCGAAACACGGTGGATACGCGCTTTCGGAGAAGCCGTCTGTGAAGACGACTGCGACGAGAGCGACACCGTCAAGGTACGCGGCGCGGCGCAGGATATCACCGAACGTAAGGAACGCGAAAGACGCCTCAAGGAGCAGAAGGAGTTACTCGAAAGACGTAACGAGCAGATACAGTTCTTCAACAGCCTCCTCCGACACGACATGCTCAACTCGATGAACGTTATCCACGGTAACGCCGAGATGCTCGCCGAGAGACTGCCGGAAGACAGCCACGACCATGAGAGCGTCCGCCGTATACTGCGTCAGAGCGACAAGATAATCGACCTCACTAACCGCGTCCGCTCGGTTCTCAAGACCGTTGATGAGGGCGCGGACCTTACCGAAATGAACCTTTCGGAGGTCATCGAGGAACGCGTCGAAAACTTCCGCGAGAGCTACGACGCCGATGTCACCGTCAACGCTCCCGACGGCGTCCGTGTCATCGCTGACGACCTTCTCGGCGACGTTCTCGGAAACGTACTCGTCAACGCCGTCGAACACAACGACAAGGATAACCCCCGCGTTGAGGTAACTGTCGAGGAAGACGACGGGACGGCGACCGTCCGTGTCGCCGACAACGGTCCCGGTGTTCCGGACGGACTCAAGGAGAACATCTTCCGCGAGGGTGCGAAGGGCGACACCAGCGGCGGCGTGGGCTTCGGTCTGTACTTCGTCGACGCGATGGTGACTGAGTACGGCGGCAACGTCCGCGTTGAGGATAACGAACCCGAAGGAGCCGTCTTTGTTATCGAACTTCCGCTGGCTTAGCCGCAGAAGACCTGTGTCGCAAAGACGGCGTTACCCTCGCTGACGTAGACGCCGACGCTGACCGAGTCGTAGTCGGCGTCGTCGAGTTCACCGAGTATGTTTTCGCGGTGTAGCGGCGACGCCATCCATCCGTCGACGAGCGCCTTCGCTATCTCGTCCTCGTCCGTGTTCCTGATTACCTCGCCCGTCCGTTCGTTCTCCTCAGGTGCCTCGTACAGCGTCACGCCTGCGTTCTCACCTACCGTCGAGCAGTCGCCGCTCTCGACACGCTCGCCGAACTCCCGCCCTTCGGAGTCGACGTGACCGACGTATCCGTGGCTTGCCATGTCCTCGCTGTGACTTCTCGCAACCTCGACGTGCGCACCGTCCTCATCAAGCGGTTCGAGTCCTTCGTCGACGCGCTCCTCGTTGGTGTAATCAACCACGAGTGTCTCTATCCCGCTCCGGTCGTAGCCGTCGTACGGTCCGGTGTCCTCCCAGTCGTTGACGACCTCGAAACGTAGTTCGCCCGCTTCCTCGAACTCGGGCGTCTGGGGACCGTCGTCAAGATGGGCGTATCCGAAGACTGCGATGAGTCCGACCGCCGCGACGAAGAAGACGAGTACGGCGACCTTGACCGCCGTCATCGCAAGGCTACCGGAGTTGCCGCTCCTTCTTTCTGTTCTCTGCATGGCGCGGTCTACGGACGCCCGCGGCATGAATCTTACCTGTCGCCGTTACTCGCGCACGATGCCGCCTTCAAGGTAGTTCTCGGTCTTGTCGTTGGTCGCCTGCGTCTTCTTGACGAACTCGACGAAACGTTCGTCGCCTTCGACGCGGTCCTCCTCTATTACGAGATGGAGACCCATGCCACGGAAATGTTCGAGTATAGCGTCGACCTCTTCGGGCGCGGCGCGGACGGTGTGTCGTTCTCCTACGCGTTCGCCGTCGTCTATACGTCCGACCGTCTCGACCATTGAGCCGAGTATCGATTCGCCGAGAGCCGCGGCGCGCTCTTTCGTCTCGCCGCCGTCGTCGAACTCGTGCGCCTGAAACGCCTCACGTATGATACGCCGGAACATGAATGCCTGTCCGTAGTCGAAAGGGAGCGAGAAGGCGTAGGCGAGGTCGCCTTGGTTCGCCGCCGAGGTCGTGTACTTCAGCTGTTTTGAGACATCGGGCGTCTTCATGATGACGCCCTCGCGTCCGCGTTCGTCGAGGTCTTCGATTACCTCGCGTATCTCGCCCGCGGCTTCATCAGCGTCGTGTACCCCGTAGAATGGGACCGACGGCAGACCGTGTTCCTCGACGAGTTCTCGGCGCTCGTCGACCGGCACCGACTCGCCGGAGCGTGCGTCGCGCACGTCGAATACGCGCAGGTCGAGCGAACCGACCTCTTCGTAGCCGTGCGCTGTATACGGGTTGTCGCGTCCTATCATCTCGCCGCAGACGACGGCATCGGGGATTTCGTCGAACAGCGCGTCGAGTTCGTCGCCGTAGACGCGTCCGAGGAACTTGGTCGTGAACGGACAGACAATGCCGCTCCGCGAGAACGCGAGCTTATCGCCGTCAAGGCGTGCGACACGCGTGTTGTATCCGTTCATCTTCTCCTCCACAGCGACCTCTCCGTCGAACTGACGCGGAACGCCCTCTGAGAGAACGAGCGTGCGCGGAACCTTGGGGAATCCACGCACTACCTCGCCGTCGTACAGGACGGTACCGCGTTCCACCCTGCCGTAGTCGGACAGATGTAGGTACTCGGTTCCATCGTACTCCCGTTTCGTCATGTTGTCGACGAAGCTCTCGAACTCGTCTTCGGAAAGGTCGAAGGGGTCGCCGTACCTGTCGTAGCTGAACATAGTACCAGATTCTTCTCGTACGCCAAAAGCTATAGGGTCGGCGTCAAACGTCAAGATATGACCGAACACCCTCTCAAACAACGTTTCGTACTCGACACCTCGACCTTCATCACCGAGGAGATACGACGCGAAGACGAGGACTGCGAGGAAGCCGTCAACCGACTCCTTGACCTCGTCTCGGACGCACGCCTTGACCTCAACATATCGTGCTACTTCCCGCCCTCGATATACTCCGAACTCGAAGGGATGCTACAAGACCGCGATGTTTCGGACGAGACCTTCAAGAAGCTCAACACGTGGGTCATAAAGAAGGACCCCGCGCGTTACGAGGTCATGATTCCGAGCGAAATCGTCTACGACTTCATCGACGAGATGAGCAACCGCGTCAACCGCGGTCTGCGCGTCTCGGAGAAGGCGGTCCGTAAGGCGGAGAAGTACGAGCCGGCGGACGAACAGGTCGAACATATGACCGAGGTGGACGAGGTGATTTCGGACCTCCGGAGCGAGTACAGGACCGCGCTCCGACAAGGGGTCCTCGACTCGCGCGAGGACTTCGACCTTCTGATACTTGCCCGCGAACTCGACGCCTGCGTCGTGACCGAGGACCAAGGCATTATCAACTGGGCTTCCGACTTCGGTCTACGCCATCTCAAGGGGCGCGACTTCCCCGGGCTGGTTGACGAGTATCTCAAGGCGGTCGACGTGGAGTGAGCGGCTGAAGGCGGATACAGACGGACAAGATTATTACCGAGCGGCGACGAATCGCCCTTATGGAACTATCCCGCCGCGTCCTTCTCGGCTCCTCTGCCGTCTTTCTTGCCTCGGGATGTCTCGACGAGTTCTCCGAGACGGAGCTTGACGGATGGTATTCGTTCGGACGTGACAGGACGAATACAGCCCGTGGCGATGGCGGCGCACCCGACGGCGACAACGTCTTTAGCGTCGAGGTCGGTACTGTCGCCTCGTCGCCCGCTGTTGTCGGAGAACGCGCCTACGTCGGCACACTTGACGGCGAACTCGTTGCGGTCGAAGCCGCTGACGTGGACGGCGAGGTCGAGCTTTTCGGCGAAGTTGTCGAGGGCGACGTGGGGCTTCAGGCGGAGGCCGACTGGAGCTACGAGATGGGCGCGGAGGTCTACTCGTCCCCTGCTGTTGTCGACGGAAACGTCTACGCAGGGGCGCGTGACGGAACCTTCGTCTGCGTCGATGCTGACGACGGAAGCATGCTATGGGAACAGGAAACCGGTCCCGTCAACTCGTCCCCGACAGTCGTCGACGGACGCGTCTTTTTCGGCGACGACGACGGCATCGTCTGGGCGCTTGACGCCCCAAGCGGAAACGGCTCGTGGGCTTACGAAACCGACGACGAGGTCTGGTGTGCCCCCGCTGTCGCCGGCGGACGCGTCTACGTCGGAAGCGCAGACGGACGCCTACACTCTATACACGCCGCACGCGGCGACGGCGAATGGACGTACGATGCCGACGACGCCATCTACTCGTCGCCCGCGTACGACGACGGACGCGTCTTCTTCGGCGACATGGATGGTACGGTACACGCCGTTGACGCCGAGACCGGCGAAGAGGAGTGGACTGTCTCGACCGACGCTGAGGTCTTCGCATCTCCCGCAGTCGGGGAGAATGAGGTCTACGTTGCGTCGCGTGACGGAACGGTGCGCGCAGTTGACGCGGCGACGGGCGAGGAGAACTGGCAGTACGACGCCGGCGCGTCGGTTAACTCGTCCCCTGCTGTCGCGGGCGCACGTCTCGTCTTCGGCGACGACGACGGGACATTCCACGCCCTCAACGTCGTAACAGGCGAGGGCGCATGGACGTACGAAGCCGACGGACGCGTCGTCTCGTCGCCCGCCCTCGTCGATGGCGTCGCTGTCTTCGGATGCGAGGACGGCAACCTCTACGCCGTTCTGTAACGTAGCGGTATGAAAGGATACATTAGCCCGACGCACCTTTCTCGTACAACCAGATGACGGAAGACGACTCGAAAAGGTACGAGCTGCAGCGTATCGTCGAGAGGCTCGACGACCTCGAAGGCTCGGGCACGCAGCTCGTTACTATCTACATACCACCGGACAAACGTATCAACGACGTGGTGGCGCACGCACGTCAGGAACACAGCGAGGCGTCGAACATCAAGAGCAAACAGACGCGGACGAACGTCCAAGACGCCCTCTCGTCGATACAGTCTCGTCTCAAGGGGTACAACAAGACGCCTGAGAACGGCATGGTCATCTTCTCGGGCGCTGTTGAGGCGAAGGGAGACAAGACCGAGATGGAGACAATCGTCCTCGAAAACCCGCCTCAGCCCATAGAGAGCTATATCTACCACTGCGACTCGAACTTCGAGACGGAGCCTCTCAAGGAGATGCTCCGCGACAAGTCGCTGTACGGACTCATCGTCCTTGACAGACGTGAGTCGAACGTCGGCTGGCTCCGCGGCAAACGCGTCGACCCCGTGGCGAGCGCGACGAGTCTCGTCCCCGGTAAGCAGAAGAAGGGGGGTCAGTCCGCACAGCGTTTCGCACGTCTCCGCCGTGAGGCGATAGACAAGTTCTACAAGGAGGTTGCCGAGATGGCAAACGAGGTCTTCGTTCCTAAGAAAGATGACCTCCAAGGCGTTCTAATCGGCGGTCCGTCGCCGACCAAGGAGGAGTTCATTGACGGCGACTATCTCCACCACGAACTCCAGCAGAAGGTGGTTGACAAGTTTGACGTTTCCTATACCGACGAGAGCGGTCTGTACGAACTCGTCGACGCCGCACAGGACCGTCTCGCCGACCTAGAGGTGATGAAGGACAAGCAGAAGATGTCGAACTTCTTCGAGGAACTCCGTGGCGGTGAACTCGCCGCCTACGGTGAGGACAACGTCCGTCAGAACCTTCAGGCGGGCGCGGTCGACACCCTGCTACTCTCAGAGGACCTCCGCAGGAAACGCGCTTCCTTCGTCTGCCCCAACTGCGACGCGACGACCGAGGAGACATTCGAGGGCGACATCTCGAACGTTGACTGCCCCGAATGCGGCGCGACGATGGAGGTCGACGAAACCGAAGATGTCGTCGATGAACTCGTCGAACTCGCCGAGCAGATGAGTACCGATGTCGCCTTCATTTCGAGCGACTTCGAGGAAGGCGAACAGCTACGCGACGCATTCGGCGGCGTCGCGGGTATACTGCGTTACCAGACCGGAATCTAGTTAGCGTCGTAGACTACACGGACCGAGGCGTCTACGTCCACGTCACCTACTTCTATCTCGGTATCCGCCGCGACATCGTCCGCTAGTTCGGCTTCGTAGACATCGGCGCTACGTGTAACGGGTGCGACGCTCGTCGCATCGGTCGTCACCGAACGGACGCCCGTCACGGCTATATCGTCGGCGCTCTCGATTGCGCCGGCTTGAGTCCGCGCGTTATCCATCGCGTTTTCGAGCGCTTCCTCCTTCATCTCCTCCTCACGGTCGTCGGAGAGCGTGAACGCAACGTCGGAGACGGATGTCGCGCCCGAGTCCATCGCAGTATCGATTACGTCGCCCGCGTCGTCAGGGTCGTCGGCGGTAACCTGAAACTCGTGGCTAGCTACGTGGCGCGGCTCATCTTCGAGTTCCTCGGGAACTTCGAACGGACGCTGCTCACGCACCGTAAAGTCGGAGGTCCGTACGTCGTAGCCCGCGTCTTCGAGTGCGTCACGGACGGCGTTGGCGTCCTCCGCTACCTCGTTACGCGCAGTCGCGGGGTCGTCGTGTTCTTCTTCCACCGCAACCTCCACGACGGCGGCGTCGGGTTCTGCGTGCGCCTCGCCGTCGGCGCTGACTGTAATATGTTCGTCGGCATCGCTCTGTACCTCGTCGGCGGTTACGCCCGTCATGGCGGCGAAGACTCCCATGGCTAGAAGCCCGCCGAGGACGAAGGCTGCTGTAATCTGTCTTTTCTTAGACATACGCGACGACGTATGTCTGGGGACCGGATATAATTGACGTAGGCTAAAACGCGTATTTTAGTCACGGTGACTGCGGACGAAGCGACAGGATTTAACCGCCGTTCCGCCTACGAACCACCATGCTTGTCGAACTACGCCGAGAGGTCAAGGACGTACTCGCCGACGCTCTCTCCGAAGCGGGCTACGGTACCGACGACCTCGCTCTCGAAGACCCTCCGGACGGCGTCGACGCCGACCTCGCTTCGGCGGCGGCTTTCAAACTCGCTGAAGGCGACCCGACAGAGGTCGCGGAAGAGGTCGCTGAGGCGGCTGACGCCGACGGCTACGCGCTCGTCGGCGCTGTCGAAACACAGGGTCCGTACGTCAACTTCCGCGCGAGCAACGAGTACTTCGCGCGGGTTCTCGAAGAAGCGCAGGACGAGACGTATCCGACGCTTCCCGAGAAGGACGAGAAGGTCGTCCTTGAACACACGTCCGCGAACCCTACCGGACCGTTACACGTTGGACGCGCCCGCAACCCCATTATCGGAGACTCTCTTGCCCGCCTCCTCCGTGCCGCCGGATACGACGTTACCGTCGAGTACTACGTCAACGACATGGGGCGGCAGGTCGCCACTATCACGTGGGCGCTCGAAAACTTCGACGAAGACGAGGTTGCGGATATCGAAGGCGGGCGCGACAAGTCCGACTACGACGTTGTCCGTTACTACCGGCGCGCCAACGAGGTACTCGAAGGCGAGGACGGTGAGGAAGCCGCCGAACGCGCCGAGGACGAGATAGACGAACTTCTACAGGCGCTCGAAGACGGCGAGGACGGCGCACTCGAACTCGTCGGCGACGCCGTCGACCGGTGTCTCGAAGGTCAGCTACAGAGTCTCGAACGTCTCGGCGCGTCGTACGACGACTCCGTCCGCGAAAGCCGGTTCGTTCTCGACGGGACCGTCGACGATGTCGCGTCACGTCTCAAGGCGGACGCGCGTAGCTATCAGGAGGACGATGCCTACGCGCTTGACCTGTCGGACAGGGGAATCGACAAGGAACTCGTCTTCCTCCGCGGCGACGGAACGTCGCTCTACACAACCCGCGATATAGCGTACCATATCGATAAGTTCGACCGCTCCGACCGCGCCGTCAACGTTCTGGGTGAGGACCACAAGCTTCAGGCTCGTCAACTCTCGGCGGCGCTCGACGCACTCGGACACGACCGTGACGCCGAGACCATCTTCTACTCCTACGTCAACCTCCCTGAAGGGAAGATGAGTACGCGCGAGGGAACCGTCGTCAACATGGACGACCTCCTAGACGAGGCGGTGGAACGCGCCGCCGACGAAATTGAGGAGCGCGCGGGCGAACGTGACAGGGATGTCGAGAACGTCGAGGAAACCGCCCGCGCAGTCGGAATCGGTGCCGTACGTTACGACATCGTCGCACGCCAGCCACAGAAGCCGATTACGTTCCGGTGGGAGGAGGCGCTCAACTTCGACGGACAGCATGCCCCGTACGTCCAGTACGTCGGCGCGCGCGCGTCGGGCATACTCCAAAAGTCCGACGGCTCGCCCGCTGACGCCGCCGAAGCGCTCGACGACCTCACGACGCCCGAGGAGCGCGCGCTCCTGCGTAAGATAGGCGAACTCTCCGCGGTGGTTGACGATGCCGCAGACGAACTTGCGCCGCACCGTCTCGCCACCTACTCGCGCGAACTCGCCGAGAGCTTCAACGAGTTCTACCGCGAGCGTCAGGTGATGGACTCCGAGCAGGAACGTGCGCGTCTTGCCCTTGTGCGCGCCTCACGTGTCGCTATCGAACGGTCTCTCGGGCTTATCGGCGTCGAAACACCCGAGGCGATGTAGCGGCAAACGGCGCACCAACCCAAACCCATTTTTAATAGGAGGTCCAATCTCGACTAAGATGACCGACATATCGGACGACGTAGACTCGCCCGTCGACGACTCCGCGTCCCCTAAGGAGAAGGTGGACGAGCTACAGGAGCGTGTCGAGAAGCTGAGAACCGAGAACGAGAGGGTACGTGACAAGCTACTCGATGCGAACGCTGAGAAGAATAAGTACGAGCAGAAGGTTGAGCGTCTCAAGCACGAGAACGAGAAGCTCAAGAAGTCGCCGCTGTTCATAGCGACGGTACAGGAGGTAACGTCCGAGGGCGTCGTCGTCCGGCAACACGGCAACAACCAAGAGGCGTTGACGGAGGTCACCGACGAGATGCGCGAACGTATAGAGCCGGGCGACCGCGTCGCGGTCAACAACTCGCTCTCTATCGTCAAGACTCTGACCGATTCGACCGATGTCCGTGCGCGCGTCATGGAGGTCACGGAGACTCCTGAGACGACGTACGAGGACATCGGCGGTCTCGAAGACCAGATTAAGGAGGTCCGCGAGACAATCGAGCTACCACTCAACGAGCCACACCTGTTCGACGACACGGGAATTGACCCGCCTTCGGGCGTTCTGCTCCACGGACCGCCCGGTACCGGAAAGACGATGCTCGCCAAGGCGGCGGCGCGCCAGACCGACGCGACCTTCATCAAGATGGCGGGGAGCGAACTCGTCCACAAGTTCATCGGTGAGGGCGCGCGCCTCGTCCGTGACCTGTTCGAGGTCGCCCGCGAGAAGGCTCCGAGCGTCGTCTTCATCGACGAAATCGACGCCGTCGCTTCTAAACGAACCGAGAGCAAGACGAGCGGCGACGCCGAGGTTCAGCGCACCATGATGCAACTCCTGTCGGAGATGGACGGATTCGAGGGGCGTGGCGACGTCAAGATAATCGCCGCGACCAACCGTTTCGACATGCTTGACCGCGCGATTCTCCGTCCCGGACGTTTCGACAGGCTCATCGAGGTGCCGCTTCCGAACGAGGAGGCGCGCGAACAGATACTTCGTATCCATTCGCGCGACATGAATATCGCCGACGATGTCGACTTCGAACGTCTCGCGCGTATCTCCGAGGGCATGAGCGGTGCCGACGTTAAGGCTGTCTGCACCGAGGCGGGCATGTTCTCGATACGTGACCGCGAGACTACGGTCGATATGGGCGACTTCCTCGACGCGTACGACAAGGTACGTGAGGAGAACGACGAGGAAGACGGAAAGACGATGTACGTCTGACCTGAAGCTTGTCTCTCCTCTCCGCCTTCACCGAGGCGGTTCTCCCCGTCCTCGCCGTCGCAGGCGTCGGCTACCTCCTTGGGGTTTGGACGGAGATAGACCCTGAACCGCTTTCGACGGTCACCATCTACGTTCTCATCCCCGCGCTCGTCTTCCATAGCCTCGCTACTACCGAGATAGGAGGCGGCGAAGGCGTCCGTATAGTCGTCGCCGCGGTCGTTCTCACGCTCGTAATGTGGGGTATCTCTGAGGGCGTCGCTTTCTTCGCCGCTGACGGCACGCGCAACGGCTTCGTCCTCGCCGGAACCTTTCCTAACACAGCCAACTACGGCATACCTCTCTCCGTCTTCGCCTTCCCGTCTGTCGGGCGCACAACCGCCGTCCTGTACGTCGTCGGTTCGACCGTCATGATATACACCGTAGGCGTCTACGTCGCGTCGCGCGACGCCGCGGGTTCGTCCCTTGGAGCGATGCGGCGCGTCGCCCGCCTCCCGCTTGTCTACGCCGTCGTCGCGGGCGTCGCCGTCAACGCCGCAGGTGTGGGTGTGGACGCCGACACCGCCGCTTTCGAGACCCTGCGGCTCGTCGGCGACTCCTCGATACCCGTTATGTTAATCGTCCTCGGTATACAGTTAGCGCGTTCGACGCCCGCGGGCGCTATACGCGACGTCGCGCTCGTCAACGTCGTCCGTCTCGTCGTCGCGCCCGTCGTCGCTGTCCCCGTCGTCCTCGCCTTCGGCTTCACTAATCCCGACGTTGCGCGCGTCGTCATCCTCGAAGCCTCGACGCCCGTCGCCGTCTCCACGGTAATTCTCGCCGTCGAGTTCGGCGACGACCCCGACTACGCCGCAACCGCCGTGATGACGACGACGCTCGTCAGCGTCGCCACCGTCACCGTCCTAATCGAGATACTGGCGTCAGGGGTTGTCGTCTAACGCGTCCCCGAGACGTAGGGCGTGCGCCGTCTCCTCTACGTCGTGGACACGGACGTACTCTGCGCCGCGTAACGCCGCGTGGAAATGCGCCGCGACGCTCGGCGCGAGACGGTCTTCCTTCGCCGCGCCCGTCGCCTCGCCGAGGAACGACTTACGCGAACATCCGTAGAGGACGGGATAGCCGAGCGACGCAACCTCATCGGCACGCCGTAGAAGTTCGAGGTCGCCGTCCGCGCCCTTTCCGAAGCCGATTCCCGGGTCAAGGATTATGTCTTCTGCCGCGATACCCGCGCGCCGTGCCTCCAGCGCCTTCTCTGAGAGGCGGCGCGCGACGTCGGTGACAACGTCGTCGTAGTAGTTTGCGGCGTCGGGGTCGACCGGCACGTTAACCGAGTCCATGACTACTACACGGCATCCGGCGTCTGCGGCGACGTGACGTGTCTCGGGGTCGGCGAGTCCGGTCACGTCGTTGAGTATCTCAGCGCCAGCGTCGAGCGCCTGACGCGCTACCTCGGGCTTGCGTGTGTCGACCGAGACGGTCAGGTCGTCGACGATACGTTCGACGACGGGAAGGACGCGGTCGAGTTCCTCCTCGACAGGCACGGGTTCAGCCCCCGGACGCGTCGATTCGCCGCCTACGTCGACGATATCCGCGCCCTCGTCTTCCATCTCGTAGGCGCGTTCGACAGCCTTCTCGACGACATCGTACTCGCCGCCGTCGTAGAACGAGTCAGGGGTGACGTTGAGTACGCCCATTACCTTCGTCCCCGTGTTCCGACCGAAGACCTCGTCGTACGGCTTACGGACGACGCCTTCGTCGAGAAGCGCGCGGTACTCGTCGGGCGTGGCGGTCAGTACGGCATCGACGTAAGAGTCGGGCGCGTAACGAGAGACGGTCACGGACGCGTCGGTGCGAGAAGCCGCACGTTCGAGCGCGAGAGCCTCGTCGCGGGTCAGGTCGTGTAGGCGGACGGTGCGCTGGGGCGTGTCGTGCTGTCCTCGGTCGAGTCCTGTCTTTCCGAAGTATCTCCGACCGTCCTCGGGCGACGAGTGCGCCGCCGCCGTCGTGTCGTCCGTCCAGAGACGCCGAGCCTCGCCTACGGTCCAGAGCGAACCCGTCACAACGACCGCGTCGTCCCCGCCCGCCGAGTTGAGCGCCTCGCGTACGCCTTCGGCGACCTTTCCGCACGGCGTCGCGTCGACTCCCTGACCGTCGAAGACCGCCGCGAGAGACCCGTCGTCCTCGGCACGTGCCTTCGAAGGTTCGACTGCGTAGACCTGTGCCGCGTCGGTGAGATGCGACGCCATGCCGACGTTGTCCTTGTCGGACATAGCCCCGAAGACGACGTGCAGGTCGTCATAGTCGAAGCCATCGAGGGTCGAGACGAGCGCCTCGACGGCGGCGGGGTTGTGTGCGGCGTCGAGGACGACGAGGGGCGAACGGTCGATGACCTCAAAACGCCCGCGCCAGTCGGCACGCCGGACGCCGTCGCGTACCGCCTCCGTTGACACCCCGAACTCCTCGGCGACAGCGACGGCGACGGCGACGTTGCGCGCCTGATGCTCGCCGAGAAGGGGGGTCCTCAGCTCGTACTTCTCTCCCGTTTCGACGACGAGACTCTGTTCCAGACCATCGCGTCCGAGAGGTTCGAATCCCACGCAGTCGCCGACGGCGCGGAGACGTGCGCCGCGGTCCTCTGCGGTGGAACGTACCACGCCGACTGCGTCACCCGTCGCTCCCGTCACACAGACGCCGCTGTCAGGCACTATTCCGGCAACCTCGTGGGCTATCTCCTCGACCGTCTCTCCGAGAACGCCGGTGTGTTCGAGTGCGACCGACGTTACCGCCGCCACGTCGCTTTCTGCGACGCGTGTCGTGTCGAGCCGTCCCCCCATTCCCACTTCGAGAACGGCGGCATCGACGTTCCGGCGTGCGAACTCGTCGAGTGCCATGACGGTCGTCGTCTCGAAGAAGGTGGGGGCGTCGCCCTCTGCGACCATACGCTCGACAGTAGGATGGACCCGCTCGACAAACTCGCGTATACGAGCGCGACGCATCTCCTCGCCGTCTACACGGACGCGCTCCCCGAGACGGTACATATGAGGCGTGGTGTACAGACCCGTCGAACGTCCGTCGTGGCGTAGACAGGACTCAACCGTGCGGGCGACGCTCCCTTTCCCGTTCGTCCCGCCGACGGTGACAGTCCGGAGTTCGTCTTGCGGATTCCCGAGGGCGTCGAGAAGACGGCGCACCCGTCCGAAGCCTTCCTTGACGCCGAAACGACGCAGGTCGTCGAGATACTCGACGGCTTCACGCGGTTCCATCGTCCGTCTTAGGCGCGTGGCTCTGTTAAGCGTGACGCTAGTGCTTGAAGACTCGCGCGCCGGTGAACGCCATCGCTATACCGTGTTCGTCGCACGCCTCGATGACTTCGTCGTCGCGTTTCGAGCCTCCAGGCTGTACGATAGCCTCGATACCGTTCTCGGCGGCGAGGTCGATATTGTCACGGAACGGGAAGAATGCGTCCGACGCCAGCACCGAACCCTCGACCTCCTTCTCCGCCTTGTCGCAGGCGAGGCGGACGGCGTCGACGCGCGACATCTGCCCCGCTCCGACACCGACGGTTTCGTTCTCGCGCGCGAGGACGATAGCGTTTGACTTGACGTGTTTGACGACGCTGTAACCGAACAGCATTCCACGTATCTCCTCGTTGGTCGGTTCGCGCTCGGTGACCACGTCAAGGTCGTCGCGCGTCAGGCGCAGGTCGTCGCGTTCCTGTACGAGCGCCCCGCCTTCGAGGCTCTTGGTCGTCCATCCGTCGCGTTCGTCGTTGAGTTCGCCCGTCCGTAGGACACGTAGCTTCTCCTTCTCGTGTAGGACGGCGAGGGCATCGTCTTCGAACGACGGCGCGACGACGACCTCCTTGAAAGAGTCGGTGACTGCTTCGGCTGTCGAGGCGTCGCATTCGCGGTTGAGGGCGACAATCCCGCCGAATGCGCTCATCTCGTCGGTTGCGAGCGCGCGGTCGTACGCCTCGGAGACCGTCTCCGCGGTAGCGACGCCGCACGGATTCGTATGCTTGACGACTACCGCCGCAGGGTCGTCGAACTCGCGCACCGCGGCGAGTGCGGCGTCGGCGTCGTTGTAGTTGTTGAACGACATACCTTTGCCGCCCGCTCCGACCTCCTCGGCGTTGACGACAGACGCGCCTTCGAAGCTACCGTCGCGGTAGACGGCGGCGTCCTGATGCGGATTCTCGCCGTAACGGAGGCTCGCCGCCTTGTCGAAGCTTTCGACGCGCTGTTCGCCGAGGGCGTCTTCGTCGTAGACGACGCGTCCGTTCTCGGTGCGGGCGTCGGGGAAGAGACGGACGGCGCGCGTGTACGCCGACTTCTCGGCGCTCCGGACGCGTTCGCGTAACGACTCGGCGTCGTCATCGGGACGGACGCGTACGGGTTCCTGTGTCAGCACCGGACCCTCGCCTATCTCTTCGGTCACGAAATGGACGGTAGCGCCGGTTATCTCGACGCCGGAGTCGAGAGCCGCCTGCCACGGGTTCGTCGTGTTGAACGACGGAAGGAGGGACGGATGTGACGAGACGACGCGTCCCTCGTAGTCGGCGACGAAGCCGTCAGAGAGTATCGGCATGTAGCCGTCGAGTGCGACCATGTCGGCGTCTACTTCCTCGATTACCTCGCCGATACGTTCCTCGTGTTCTTTCTTGTCGCCCTCGCGTTCGACGCGGCGCGTCTCCACGCCTGCGTCGGCGGCGGCTTCGAGAACCGGCGCGTCGCGGTCGCTCAGTACGACGGCGACCTCGGCGTCTATTAGACCACGCTCCGCCTTATCGTGCAACGACAGGAGAACCTCGCCCTCGCCCGACGACAGACCGGCTATCGTTAACGTCATGGTCGAGGGTGCGCCGCGACGAACTAAACTACTTCGTCTTCAGCGCGTCGGGGATAGCGTCGACAAGGTCGGTCGCTGTCATCCCGTAGCTCCGTTCTTCGACGACAGCGTCGCCCGCGCGTCCGTTGGCGAATACGCCGATACACGCCGCGTCGAATACATCGAGACGCGCCGCGAGCGAACCGCAGACCCCCGCGAGTACGTCACCCGTCCCGCCGACGGTCATACCCGGGTTGCCGGTACGTGAGACGCGCGTCGTTTCGCCGTCGGAGATAACGTCGTAACGCCCCTTGAGGAGCGTCACCACGCCGTACGAGTCCGAGAACTCCTCGACGACGCCGCGCCGTTCGCGCCATCCGTCGGGAACCTCGACGTGGCGTGCGAGTTCGCCCGCGTGTGGCGTCGCTATCACCTCGGCGTCATCGCTTACGGCGTCTATCTCGCGTAGCGCGTCGGCATCGATAACCGCGCGGTCGAGATGTGGCAGGAGTTCACGGACGGCGCGTAACGTCTCGTCCGCCGCGCCGAGTCCCGGACCGACGACCGTAACGTCTGCTTCTTCGGCAAGCTCCGCGACCTTCTCGACGTGTCGTGGCTTCAGCCGTCTTCCTTCGAGGGAGTGTGTGATGAGGTCGGGCGAGTACGAGGCGACCGTCTCAGCGACTTCGTCGGGTACTGCGACCTCGGCGAGGTCTGCACCTGCCCGTAACGCCGCCAGAGCCGAGAGCGCGGGCGCTCCGGTGTAAGGACCGCCTCCGACGACCAAGACGCGTCCGTGGTCGCCCTTGTGGGAGTCCTCATCGCGGCTTAGGAGCGACAGGTCACCCATGCCGACGAACTCCTCCGCGGCGTCGGGTATCCCTATGTCGGCGGTAACTACGCGGCAGTCGAGCGACTCGTGTACGGGCTTCACGTCGTGGAAGGATACGACTGTGTCGGAGACGACGTACTCGCCCGACGGTTCTGAGGCGTCGGGGTCGACCCCTGTTGGAACGTCGGCGGATACGACGCGCGCGTCCGACGAGTTGACGCCTTCGACCGCCGACGCGACGGGTTCGCGTAACTCGCCGGAGACGCCGACGCCTAACATCCCGTCTACGATGACATCTACGTCGAACTCCACGTCGTTGAGCGCCGTCGAGTCGTGGAGTTCAACGAGGTTCGCCTCGGTGTCTTCGAGAGACCTCCAGTTAGCGCGCGACTCGTCCGTCCGTATCTGCGAGGCGCGACCCAGAAGAACTACCGTAACCTCCGTGTTGCTCTCCAAGAAACGCGCCGCCACGAGCGCGTCACCGCCGTTGTTCCCTGTGCCGGCGAGGACGAGTACGTCTTTGGGGTCCTCCTCCGCCGCTTCCCGCGCGAGAGACGCGCCGGCGTTCTCCATTAGCTGTTCTGGTGAGACCCCGAGAGCCATCGCGTTTCTGTCGACCGCCGCCATACGTTCGGAGGTGAGCATGGTCGCAGTTCGGGCGAAAGCCGAAAAAAGGTTGTCGAACCGCCGCGTACGCCGCCTATGGAAGACCTGACGAAGGTGCGCCGTGTCGCCGACTACCAGTTTGGGAAGGGGGCAGGCGAAGCTATCTTCCCCGACGAAGCCGGTTTCAAGAAGTCCCGCACCGGACGCGTATCTCAGGTGCTTCTCGACGGAAGCCGTCTTGCGACGCTAAAGACGGACGGACGCCTCACGCTGAGCGACCTCGGCGGCGAGCGTCTTCACTCGTTCTTAGATGCGCCGCGTATGCGTGTCGAGTTCGGCGACGAAAGCGTCCCTTACCTCCGAGACGGACGTAACGGATTCGCCAAGTTCGTCGAATGCGTTGACGACGAGGTCCGCGCACGCGACGAGGTACTTGTCACGGGACCCGACGACTCTTTCGTGACGACGGGGCGCGCCGAGCTGTGCGCCGAGGAGATGCGTGACTTTGAGACGGGCGTTGCGGTTCTCATCAGGTGAGAGGAAAATTTAATGTCGGCTTAACCTATCTATCAGTCTACCTTGAGTGACGATACCTTGAGCGGCGAGGACAGGCTGGACAAGACCGTAATCTACGAGGTTCTCAGTAGCGAGCGACGGCGTCACGCAATCGACTTCCTTCAGGCGAGCGAAAACGGCGTCGAAGTGAGTGATATCGCCGAGTATATCGCCGAGAAGGAGACGGGCGAATCGCCGCCGCCGAAGGACGCGCGTAAGACGGTCTACGTCTCGCTTCACCAGACCCATCTCCCTAAGATGGACGACCTTGATATCGTCAACTACGACACCGACACGAAGCAGGTCACCCTTTCCGACAGCTTCCGCGATGTAGCTATCTACATGGAGGTCGTTCCCGGAACCGAAATCTCTTGGAGCGAGTACTACCTCGGCGTTGGACTCGTCGGCATGGCGACCGTCTTCGCGCATATAGCCGGCGCTCCTGCGATAAGCGCCGTCCCCGTCGAGTACTGGGCGGTCTTCTACCTGTTCGTCGTATCGGCGTCCGCAGTATACCAGACGTTTACGCGCCGTTCGTTGTGACAACCACAAGAAGTATATTCGAACGACCACAGTTCCCAAGAGATGGAAACCGACGAAGGGGAAGCGGTCGGGTCGTTAAAACGGCTCGGTCTTTCGGAGTACGAGGCGAAGGTCTTCATAGCCCTGCAGAGGCTCGGTGTCGCCACGGCACGCGACGTGTACCGCCATACCGACGTGCCGCGCTCGCAGGTCTACGGCGCGGCGGAGACTCTCGAAGAACGCGGACTCGTTGAGATACAGCAGTCCAAGCCGATGGAGTACCGCCCCGTTACTCTCGACGAGGCGCGCGAACTCCTCCGCGAGCGGTTTGAGGAGGAGCAAGAGATGGCTTTCGACTATCTTGAACGTGCGCGCGACGAGTCCCCGCGCGTCGACGAGGAACGCGAGGACTTCTGGACCGTCAAGGGACACACTACCATCGACTCACGTATCGAAGAAATCCTGTCGGAGGCGGACGACCGCGTCGTCTTCATCACGACACATGACGAACTCGTCAACGACGAAACCGAGGACCGCCTCGTCGAACTCGCCGACGAAGTCGATGTCTACGTCATGAGCCGCGACCTTGACTTTCTCGGACGTTTCGACGGGTCCGACGGCGTCTACTGCGTTGAGACGCCCGAAAAGGTCGAGCGCGACGACGAGGGCGGACGTTTCGTTATGGTCGACTCCGACACCGTCCTCCTCACTGTCTTGGGTGACGACGGCGACGAAACCGCAGTCTGGAGCGCCGAAACCAACTTCGCGTCGGTTCTGGTGCAGGTAACCGAGGGCTGGTTGGGCGACTACATCCAGCCCTGATATTCGAGCGCTACCTTGATACTCCTGACGGCTGTCGCGGACTCTGTATACCGGTACTCTCGTGGCGCTCTGGTTTAGTCTTACGCGGTCTTTATGTGTCGGGGACCCAACCTCGGAACATGGAAGAAGTACTGTTCGAAACCGAGAACGTACATCCCCGTACCGAGATAGCCGACTACCTCGAACAGGTTGCCGAGAACCTGCGTCACGGGACGGTTACGCTCGTCTCGGGTGACGACGAGATAACCGTTGAACCGCCCGAGGACGCCGTCTTCGAGGTCAAGGTCGAACGCGAAACCGAGGGGGACGAGGAGGAGATGAGCGTCGAGTTCGAGATAGAGTGGGACGTCGGAGGCGGTGACGGCGCACGCCTCAGCGTCGAGTAGCCGCCAAGTTTTATGCCGTAGGCGGAAGAAGGCGTTGTATGCAGAGACAGGGTACGGGCAACGAACCGCATTTCGACTGGCACCTTGACGAAGGCGAACGCGGACGCGAGGTCTGGTACAGCCTCGTGACCGATACCAAGAACGATGTCGCCTTCTGGTACAGGTATACGCTTCTCTCGACCGACTCCGGACATCAGGAGGCGCGTCTCTGGGCTGGGCTGACGGGCGGCGAAGGCGAGGACTTCTTTACGACGCGCCGTTATCCGCTTGAAGAGGCGGCGCTCAAAGACCCGTTTGCACTCTCGTTCGGCGACGCACGGCTCACCAACTCGTCGGCGGAGGGTTCGCTCGATACGCCTGAGGGCGAGGCGTCATGGGAACTCGAATACGAGCCGGACGACACGATTTTCACGCCCCTCAGGAGCAAGAAGCTGACCGACTTCGCCGAGAAGTTCCTTGGTTCGGGTAGGCACTGGAGCGCTAACCAGTCGGTGTCGATGAACGGGACGCTCGAAGTCGGAGGGACGACCTACGAGTTCGACGACGCCCCCGGTCATCAGGGACATACCGTCGGTGAAACGTCGCCCGAGTCGTGGTCGTGGATACACTGCAACTGCTTCGACGAACCCGACGCCTGCATCGAGGTTCTCAACGTCGAGGGGAAGGTATCGTTATGTTTCCGCAAGGGCGGCGAGACGTATATGCTCAACCGCCTCAAGGATGTCATGGGACCGCTCGCAACCGAGAACGTCGAGAACGAAGCGGGTCGGTGGCGTCTCAGCGCCAAGGGCGAAGGCGTTAAGCTCGACGTACGCGTTGAGGTGGAGGACGACTCCAAATGGCGTAAGGCGGCGTACCTGACACCCGACGACAGTTCGAGATACGTCGCACATTCGTCGCTGACGCCTATCGAGGTCACGTACCGCGTCAAGGACAACGGCGACTGGAGCGAACGCCGGACGCTCGAATCCGACGTCGCGCGCACCGAATGGGCGGATACATCGCCGCAGGTGGGTGACGCCGACGACTACGCCCCCGCCGAGTTCGCCGAGCGCTAAAGACGTTCGAAAAACTCGTCCACCATCTCGCCCGTCTCGTCGATGATTTCCGTCCATTCGTCGTTGTCGGGTGCGACCCCGACCAGACGCGCGATACGCATTATCGAGAGATGGTAGACGTGCTGGACGCCCGGTTCCTCCTCCCAGACGACCATATTGCATGGGAAGAGACCGCCGATACGCCGCGACTCGTCAAGGGCGCGGTCCGCCATCTCGGGGTTACACGCTCCGAGGACGTAGTACGGGTCACGGTCGGCGTTGACCTTCTCGTTCAGGAGTTCGGACGGCGAGAACTCGACGGGTATCCCGAAGCCGCAAGCCTCGCACGTCTCGCGCACGTGTTCGATAGCCTCGTCGTGTTCCATCTCTAGCGTCGCGGTCTCCTCGCCGATATCGTCCGGGTCGATACGTGCAGGGTCTATGGGGAGCATGGCTGAGAGACGCGTCCGCGGCGTAAAAATCGGTCGCGTCTATTCAGTAGTCGTTCTTCTGTGCGTCAACCGTCGCAACAGCGGCGAGGCTCACAATCCACCTTTTTCCGCTCGTCTGACGCCTCGCGCAAAAATCTGGACCAAAAACTCAGTAGTCGTTCTTCTGTGCGTCTACCGTCGCAACAGCGGCGAGGTTCACGATATCCTTGACTTCGTCGCCGCGCTGGAGGACGTGGACGGGCTTACCCATACCGACGAGCATCGGACCTATCGCCTCCGCGCCCCCGAGACGTTGGAGGAGCTTGTAGCCGATATTGCCGGCTTCGAGGTTGGGGAAGATGAGGACGTTCGCGGGTTCTTCGAGTTCGGCGAAGTCGTAGGTTCCGTTCAGTATATCCTCGACGACGGCGGTATCCGCCTGCATCTCGCCGTCCACGGGGAAGTTGACGCCGCGCTCTCGTAGCTTCTGTGCCGCCTCGCGTGGCTGACGCGTCGCCTCGTTCTCGACGCTCCCAAAGTTGGAGTACGAAAGCATCGCCACGCGCGGTTCGACGTTGAACCGACGCGCTAACTCGGCGGTGTTCTCGGCGATTTCGGCGAGTCCGTCGGCGTCGGGCGAGAAGTTGACCGTGGCGTCGGCGACGAAGACGACACGGTTCTCGAAGGTCAGGAGGTAGACGCCCGCGGCGTGTTCGGCGTCCTCCGCCGTTCCGATGACTTCGAGCGGCGGACGGAGTGCGCTCGGATAATGGTGGCTCAAGCCGGTCAGGAGGGCGTCGGCGTCTCCCGACTCTACCATGACGCTCCCGAAGTAGTTGCCGTCGTTGAGGAGTTCGGCGGCTTCGCTCCGCGTAACCCCCTTCCGGCGACGTTTCTCGTAAAGCGTGTCGGCGTATCGCTCGTACTCTCCCTCGCTCGGGTCGATGATTTCGGGTTCGAAGTTCAGTCCGAGGTCCGCCGCCTTCTGTATGACCTCGCGGCGGTCGCCGATGAGTATCGGGTCGGCTATTTCTTGGTCCTGCATCTGGTACGCCGCCCGAATCATCTTCTCATCGTCGCCGTCGGCGAGCGCTACGCGCTTGGGTTCGCCCTTTGCCTTGTTGAGGACGACACGCATCATCTCGCGCGACTTTCCGAGACGTGCTTCGAGTTCCTCGACGTAGTCGTCCTCGTCGAGTTCGACACGTGCCGCGCCGCTCTCGACCGCCGCGCGCGCGACTGCGGGGGCGACACGGAACAGAACGCGGGGGTCAAGCGGCTTGGGAATGATGTACTCGGGACCGAACCGCAGAGGTTCGTCGCCGTATGCCTTAACGACCGAGTCGGGCACGTCTTCCTTGGAGAGTTCGGCTAGCGCCTCCGCCGCGGCGACCTTCATCTCCTCGTTTATCTCCTTGGCGCGGACATCGAGCGCTCCGCGGAAGATGAACGGGAAGCCGAGGACGTTGTTGACCTGGTTCGGGTAGTCGGACCTCCCCGTCGCCGCAATGACGGTATCGTCGCGCGCCGCCTTCGCCTCCTCGTACCCTATCTCGGGGTCGGGATTCGCCATGGCGAAGACGATGGGTTCGTCGTTCATCGAACGCACCATATCCTGAGAAACGATACCGCCGACAGACAGACCGACGAAGACATCCGCGCCCTCCATCGCGTCGGCGAGGTCGCCCTCGGGAACGTCGGACGCGAACTCCTCCTTGAACGGATGGTGGTCCTCCTCCTCGACGCGTTTTTCGGTCACGATACCCGACGAGTCGCACATCGTGATATTTTCGCGCTTGACGCCGAGAGAGACGTAGAACTTGGCGCACGCGATGGCGGATGCACCTGCGCCGGAGAAGACGACCTCGATTTCGTCGAGTTCTTTCCCCGAGATTTCGCATGCGTTCAGGAGCGCCGCGCCGCTGATAATCGCCGTCCCGTGCTGGTCGTCGTGGAAGACGGGGATATCCATGCTCTCCCGCAGACGTTCCTCTATCTCGAAGCACTCGGGAGCCTTGATATCCTCAAGGTTGATTCCGCCGAAGGTGGGTTCCATCGCATCGACCGTCTTCACCATCTCGTCGGGTTCGTCAAGGTCGAGTTCGATATCGAAGACATCGATGTCGGCGAAACGTTTGAACAGGACGCCTTTGCCCTCCATCACGGGCTTCGACGCCTGTGCGCCGATATCGCCGAGACCGAGAACTGCGCTACCGTTAGAGACGACAGCCACGAGGTTCGCTTTCGCCGTGTACGTGTAGGCTTTGTCGGGGTCTTCGTCTATCTCCCGACACGGCGCGGCGACACCTGGTGAGTAAGCAAGACTGATGTCGCGCTGTGTCTGCGTCGGCTTCGTCGTCGATATACGTATCTTTCCTGGAGGAGGGCGCCGGTGGTATTCGAGAGAGTCTTCGTCAAGTCCCATATCCGTAACTGCCCCGCGGACAGGATAAAGGTTTACGTCGCGTATGTCGAACCCTCGTTAGACGAGGCGGCGGTGTTCGACCTTCATACACCTGTCTTCGACGACACGTACCCCTGCCTCCTCGGCGCGGTCGGTCGCCTCGCGGTCATGTATTCCCTGTTGCGTCCAGAGAACGCCGACGCCTCCGCGTTCGATTACGTCGTCCACGATACCGTCTAACTCGTCGCTCGGGCGGAATACATCGACTATTTCGATATCGACGTTCTCGGGTATATCGAGGAGGGAGTCGTACGCCTCGCGTCCGAATATCTCGTCGGCGTACGGGTTAATCGGGATTACGTCGTACCCCTGCTCGTCGAGGTAACGCGGCACGTCATGCGCCGCCTTTCCGGGCGTCGTCGAACAGCCGACGACCGCCACCGTCTCCATCGACAGAATACCGCGTATCTCTTCGTCGTCGGTTACAGGCATAGCCTACGTACGTGTGCCGAAGCCAAAAAATCGTCGGAGCAACGCGTCGCTACCGTTAAGACGGCGCGCGGGTTGTTTGGTTCCATGAAGCTACAGGAGTACTGGGGCGTCGGTCCTAAGACGCGTGACCTGCTCGCCGACGAACTCGGCGAGGAACGCGCCGCGGAGGCGATAGAGACGAGCGACGTGCGGACGCTTACCGACGCGGGACTGCCCCGTGGACGTGCGACGCGTATCGTGAGGCGCGCCAAGGGCGGCGAAGGACTCGACGTACTCGCCACCCCCGACGCGCGCGATGTATACAAGAGCCTTCTCGAACGGATGAGCGACCATGCCGTCACCGACGAGGCGGCGGACCGCGTGACTGTCATGACGCCGTTTACCGAACCCGCCGACGCTGAGGAACGTCTCGAACGCGTCTGGGAGGCGGTTGACGCGCTCGATACGCTCGGCGACGAACTTGTCGCGGCGTTCGACGGATACGACGAAACGGAACGCGCACGTGTCGAGACGGCGCTCGCGTTACGGGAAGCGGGAGCAGACGATGAGTTCGACGGACTCGCCGCCCTTGACGAGGACGCGTTACGTGACGCGCTCGGCGCTCTCGAAAGCCTTGACGGCGACGAGGTTCGACGCGGCGCGGACGACGAACTCGACGCTCTTCGTGACCGTCTCGAATCGGTCCGTGAGCTTGAGGACGAGGCGCTCGACCTAGTCGAGCGCCTGAGCGGAGGAGCCGCCGACGCAGACGAGCTACGCGAGACCTTCGTTGACCACGTCGTCACCGAGGCGGACGTTACGTATGACCGAGCGCAGGAAGCGCTCGAAGCCGAGGCAGTCGATGCAACCGACTTCGTGACGGGTTCTTTGCGTAACCTCCTCGACTCGCTCCGCGCCGACGCCGAGGAACGCGAGAGCAACGTCGTCGGAGACCTCCGCGAACGTGTGGACGAGAACCGTGAGGCGGTCGATGCCGCGTCGGATGCGGTCCGTGATGTCGCCTTCGTCGTCTCGCTCGCCCGTTTCTCCGAGGCGCATGACCTAAGCCGCCCCGAGTTCGTAGACGAGGGCGTCGCTGTCCGCGGAGCGCGTAACCTCGGACTCGTCTTCCGCGGCGAGGCGGTCCAGCCGGTCGATTACGCGGTGGGACGTGACGAAATCGCCGACGGCGACGTTGCTGTCCTCACGGGTGCGAACAGCGGAGGTAAGACGACGCTCCTCGAAACCCTCTGTGAGGTTGTGCTTCTCGCCCAGATGGGCGTTCCCGTCCCCGCCGACGAGGCGCGCGTCTCGACCTTCGACGATATCGTATTCCACCGCAGGCATTCGAGCTTCAACGCGGGCGTCCTCGAATCGACCCTCCGTTCCGTCGTGCCGCCCCTCACCGAAGACGGCGACGCGTTGATGCTTGTCGACGAGTTCGAGGCGATTACGGAGCCGGGAAGCGCCGCCGACCTCCTGCACGGTCTGGTGACGCTCACGGTCGAACGCGACGCTGTCGGCGTATTCGTCACCCATCTCGCCGACGACCTCGAACCCCTCCCCGAGACGGCGCGCGTAGACGGCATCTTCGCCGAGGGACTTGACGGAGACCTCGAACTTGAGGTCGACTACCAGCCGCGTTTCGGTACCGTCGGACGTTCGACGCCTGAGTTCATCGTCTCGCGTCTCATCGCGCGGTCCGACGGACGTGACGACCGTGCCGGATACGACGTTCTCGCGCGGTCGGTTGGTGTCGAAAAGATACAGAAGACCTTAGACGAGGTCTAACGACCTGCGCAGACGTGCGTGTTCGGAGGCACGTTCTCGAACCCTCTCTTCGCTCATCACGCCGTTCTCCGTCACCAGTTCGAAGAGGTCCGGAGGAACCCGTTCGAAGACGGGGACCTCTCCGCCTCTGAATCCGACGTACTCGTTCTCGAATCGGTCGTCCGGCGACACCTTGTCCGCGGACGCGACGGCTACCGAAGGGATGTCGAAACGGTCGGCGGCGAGCGCCGCGGCGAGGCTTCCGACCTTGTTGACGACCGCCCCGTCTCTGAGAACCGTATCCGTTCCCATAACGACGGCGTCGGAGCGCCGTACTGCGTCCGCGATACATGCATCAGGGACTACGTCGCCGCCGAGTTCTGCGGCGAAACCCTTACCCTCGCCGCCGGGAACCGACTCGGCGACAGTCACCGAAACGTCGAGACGTTCGACGGTTTCCCTGACGGTTCCTGACCGCGAAACCGTTACGATGCACTCGGCGTCGGTGAGGAGTTCTGCGGCGTTCTCGGCGGCGTCTTCGTCCGCGCGCCGTCCTTGGGCAATAGCTTTGTGGGCGTTTTCCTCTACTTCCTCAGCCGTCTCTCCGTCGGCAACCCTTGCGACGCGGTTACCGACGACAGCCATCGACGGACGCGCCTCGACGAGTTCGCGGGCAGTCTCGCGTGCTTCTTCGAGGCTTCCCGTCGCGGCGGAGTCGCGTAGAACCTCTAGTGCCCGTCCTGCTACGTACGCCGAACCGTGTTCGTCGTCGTCGGCTACCGTCCCTACCGATGGCGCGACCGCAGCGTACGACCGCCAGAGGCGAGGAACCGTATCGCGCCGCAGAGCCTCGGTCGGCGAACACCAGTCGAATGCGTCTGTCTCGTAGTTCGTCGTCACGGTACGCGTCGGCGTGTCGTAGAGATATGGATGGACGCGCCAGACGCGGTCGGGTTCGTCGTCCCGCACCTCGAACGGTTCGCCGCGCCGAACGAGCGCTGTGTCCTCGATACCCGTTTCCTCACGTATCTCTCGGTCGGTGTCTTCGTCCGTGTCTTCTTCCTCGACGTATCCCGAAACCGCCGCCCACCGTCCCGCGTACGAACCTGTCTCGTCGCTCCGCCGCAGAAGTAGGACCTCGCCGCGTCGCGGGTCGCGGAGGAAACACGTTACCACGTCCGTTGCCATACGTTGTCTGGGTACGCGTCGGGCAAGACTCTTACCGTGGGCGGTCGTAGGTCGCCGCATGCAGGTAGCTCTCGTAAGCGACAGTCACGTTCCCGAACGTGCCGACGGTATCCCCGACGAAGTACTGAACGAATGCGAGGACAGCGATATGGTCGTCCACGCAGGCGACTTCACGTCGCCCGAGACGTACCAGACGTTCAACGAAACGAACGAACTCGTCGCTGTCCGCGGAAACATGGACCGGGGTCTCAGCCTGCCACACGTTGACTCTTTCGCCGCCGGAGGAGTCGAGTTCGCCGTCACTCACGGAACCGGCTCTCTTGACGGATACCGCGACCGTGTCGCCGAGGCGGCGCGCGAGGAGGTCGGCGACGAAGCCGTCGTCGTCTCAGGACACACGCACAAGGTCACGGATATCGTCCACGACGGCATCCGTATCCTGAACCCCGGAAGCTGTACGGCGGCGGAACCCGCTTCGACAGCGACGATGATGCTCGTCGAGGCGGAGAACGGCGAGATAGACGTAGAGGTGGTTGAGGTCGGATGAACCTCGGCTGGCTTGCTCTCGAAGTCAAGTACCTCGGACGCGCCCGCGAGTTCTACGTCGACCGTCTAGGTCTCGATGTCGTACGTGAGTCCGAGACCGACTGCGTCGTAGAGGCTGGCGACACCGAACTCGTTCTCCGCGTCCCGAGCGACGTTCCCCGTGGAGGTACGCACGTCCATTACGCATTCACGACGCCGCGAGACGAGTATCCGCGTTGGAAGGAGGAGTTCGAAGCCGTCGAGGAGCGCGACTTCGGGGCATACTCGTCGCTCTACTTCTATGACCCCGACGGTCACTGCGTCGAGATAGGCGAGTCGGACGCCTCGGGAGATGGCATCGCCGGCGTCTTCGAGGTCGTCTTTGAGGTAGAGGACCTTGAACGCGCAACCGGTTTCTACACCTCGCTCGGCGCTTCGGTCACCGACCGAGGCGACGACCGACGACGCGTCCGTCTCGACGCGGGCGGCTTCGATATCGAACTCTGGGAGCCGCAGTTAGGAATCGCTGACGGACAGGGCGGCGTGCATATGGACGTAGGATTCGAGGTCGACGACGTGGCTGAGACGGTGGACGCCGTAGAGGAAGACGCTCTAGCCTCCGAGACGACGCGCCACGGCGTCCGTCTGCGCGACCCCGACGGTCATTACGTAACCGTCTACTGACCGCCGAAGCCGTCGAGCGCGCCGCCCACGGTGCTTTCGACGTACTTCGCGACGATGTCCGCCTCAAAGTTGACGGGGTCACCCGCCTCCTTGTCGGAGAAGTTGGTGACACGGCGCGTCTCAGGGATGACCGCGACGGTGAACTCGCCCGTATCCTTGTCGAGTTCGGCGACGGTTAGCGAGACGCCGTCGAGCGTCACCGAACCCTTCTCGACGACGTAACGCGCATATCCGTCGGGAACTTCAAAGACGTACTCCCAGTCATCGCCAATCTGGCGAATCTCCGCCACCCGTGTCGTCGTGTCGACGTGTCCTTGTACGATATGCCCGTCGAACCTCCCGTCGGCGGGCATGGCGCGTTCGAGGTTTACGGCGTCACCCTCGGCGAGTCCACCGAGCCAGGTCTTGCGTAAAGTCTCCTTGGCGACGAAGACCTCAAAGCCGTCCTCGTCGGCTTCCTCAGCCGTCAGGCACGCCCCGTTGACCGCGACCGACGCGCCGCGTTCAGGAGCGAACGAAGCGCCTATACGTAGACGCGTTCCGCCGTCACCTCTCTCAACCCCCTCAATATGCCCCGTCTCTTCCACGATACCGGTGAACATACCTGCGGTATGCCGTCCGTCACCGAAAGGGGTTCGGTTCCGCGCCGGCATCGGGTGTACAGCCGACGCTTTTCGTAATTACGGGGACTCGGGGAGTCCCCGGATGAGGAAAGACGGCTTGGCGTCTTTCCGTAATTACGAGGGGTCTTGACCCTCTCTCATTAGAAAAGGTCCCTCGCGGCACCTTTCCGTAATTACGAGAAGTCGCAGACTTCTCTAATTAGGAAAACGCCAACAGGCGTTTTCCGTAATTGTTAATAAGCGTTCGTCCCGAACATCAGTCACTCAGGAGAAAGAGGTGTAAAAATGGCTGACAAACCCCACATGAACTTGGCTGTAATAGGCCACGTAGACCACGGAAAGAGCACGCTCGTAGGACGCCTTCTGTTCGAGACGGAGAACGTCCCCGAGCACGTGATTGAACAGTACCGCGAAGAAGCAGAGGAGAAGGGCAAGAGCGGATTCGAGTTTGCGTACGTGATGGACTCGCTCGACGAGGAGCGTGAACGCGGCGTTACCATCGATATCGCTCATCAGGAGTTCGACACCGACGAGTACTACTTCACCATCATCGACGCGCCCGGGCACCGCGACTTCGTCAAGAATATGATTACCGGAGCGTCGCAGGCTGACAACGCCGTTCTCGTCGTCGACGTTGGCGACGGCGTTCAGCCACAGACGAAGGAACACGTCTTCCTCGCCAAGACGCTCGGTATCGACGAACTCATCATCGCGGTCAACAAGATGGACACCGTCGACTACGACGAGACGGACTACAAGCAGACTATCGAGGAGGTCAAGGAACTCCTCAAGCAGGTCCAGTTCAACACCGACGACACGACCTTCATCCCCGTCTCTGCGTTCGAGGGCGACAACGTCGCAGAGGAGAGCGACAACACGCCTTGGTACGACGGACCCACGCTTCTCACGGCGCTGAACAACCTCGCGGAGCCGTCGGAGCCGACCGACCTCCCGCTCCGTCTTCCGATTCAGGACGTTTACTCTATCTCGGGTATCGGTACTGTCCCTGTCGGACGTATCGAGACGGGCGAAATGGAGCCAGGCGACAACGTGAGCTTCCAGCCAAGCGACGTAGGCGGGGAGTGTAAGACCATCGAGATGCACCACGAGGAAGTCGACTACGCCGGTCCTGGTGACAACGTCGGATTCAACGTCCGTGGAGTCGGACAGGACGATATCCGCCGTGGCGATGTCTGCGGACCTGCCGAGGACCCGCCCACTGTCGCCGAGACGTTCAAGGCGCAGATAGTCGTGATGCAGCACCCGAGCGTTATCACCGCTGGATACACGCCCGTCTTCCACGCCCACACGGCGCAGGTCGCATGTACCATCGAGTCCATCGACCAGAAGCTCGACCCGTCGAGCGGAGACGTTGAGGAGGAGAACCCCGACTACATACAGGCGGGTGACGCGGCTATTGTGTCCGTCCGTCCGCAGAAGCCCCTCTCCATCGAACCCGCGAACGAGATTCCGCAACTCGGCTCGTTCGCCATCCGCGACATGGGTCAGACCGTCGCGGCGGGTAAGGTCCTCGAAGTCGAAGAGCGATAATGCAGACAGCGCGAGTCCGTCTGTCCGGCACGAGTCCCGACGAGCTGGAGAACATCACCAGCCGTATCAAGGAGATAGCCGAACGTACCGGCGTCAACTTCTCGGGTCCCGTGCCGCTCCCGACGAAGAACCTCGAAATCCCCGTCCGCAAGTCACCCGACGGAGAAGGCTCCGCGACGTGGGAGCACTGGGAGCTACGCGTCCACAAACGTCTCGTTGACCTCGACGCCGACGAGCGCACCCTGCGCCAGCTAATGCGCGTACAGGTGCCCGAGGACGTTTCGATAGAGATAGAACTCGAAAACTGAGAACGTAAGACGGATTACTCCGCGTTCTCTATACCTAAACGCAGAACGTGGGCCGGTAGATCAGTGGTAGATCGCTTCCTTCGCAAGGAAGAAGCCCGGGGTTCAAATCCCCGCCGGTCCATCTGAAATAATCCGGATTCTTCGGGAAGGCGAAATCGGCAGACAGCGACATGTTTGTCGCGTAAAACACCTTCCTCTCGAAAAGAGTTCGACTCAGTATGAATTGGAGGTCGAAGCCCTCGGGCGACAGATTGTAGGAACGGGGGGTCCGGCGTGAGTCTGTTGAAGACTCACCCGCACGAGTTCGGGGCGCATCTCCTCTTCACCGAATACGACTTGAAGCCGTACTTCGCGGTACGTAATAGTGTTCAGAAGTTCGACGGCGGAGGCTCCGAGTTAGCGGAGTTCGAACACAACGAACGCACCTACACCGTCACATTAGGATATCAGGAAAGTGGGTTAGCGCCACGTAAAGACGACCAAATCGACGAGGTCTACGAGTATAAGATACATCTCGAAGAGGTCGGCGCACCTGAACGGAAGGCACACTTCCTGATACAGCCGCGATGGGCGAATATGAAGACGAAGGAGGGGAAGCCTGTCTCTACGTCCGATGTTCTCGGCGTCAACGTCAAGACACAGGGCGCGAAAATAGAACCCGACGAGTACCCGACGCTTCTCCGAAAAGCCGCCCGTAGGCTCGACATCAACCCACGGTACTTCGAAGACGTACACGACTACTCGGCGATATACGACGCCGCACGGTACGTCCGCGTCCACGAAAATAAGAGCAATAAGATACACTCAACCGGCGGCGTCATGCAATGTATCGGAGAACTCATTGCCGACACCGACTACCGCGCTCTCGTCGAGGACAGTAGGAAGAAAGATGGCTACTACCACGCACTCGCAGACGACCTTGAGGAAGAGTTCCAACGGGAAGCTGACAGATACGCGGTCGGGAGCTTCGACCTTACTGTCACTGTAGAGGTAGATGACGACTAACGCACCACCACTCTTATGGTGTATGGCTACGTCCATACACGTATGGTGCGAGAGACGGAGGTGGACGAAGAACCCGACTACCGCATCAACCTACCGTCGGGAAAAGTCGTTGACGTAACCGTCAACAAGGTCGAACCGTGGGAGAAGTTCCCGTCAGGCTGGCACTACAGCCTGCATTACGGAACACGGGACGGAGAAACGATACTCCGTTATCTCGAAAATCGAAGATTTTCGACGACTCGTTGAAACGGCGGACGCCGTTTCGAGATGACAACGGACATACCGACGACGAACACCACCGTCACGAAGGAGACGAACGAGAGAACATAGAGTTCGAGGGGATGGAAGAGCTATACGAACGGTTCCTCGAAGAGGTGAAACAACATGAACGAGAAAGAAACTGAGTCCGAGACCACGCTACACGTCAAGTACATGGAGCCGGAGGCGGCTCTGGAACAGCCTCTCGAAGGCATCAAGAGCATGAAAGAGGGCGACGAACCCGATGAGACGCCGATGGTCGTCGTGACCACGAAGGAAGACCTAAACAAGGTCACGCGAGATACGACCATCGACCTAATCAACGCTATCGCCGAACACGAACCCGCGAGCATACGTGAGACGGCGCGATTAGTGGACAGGTCACCCATCGACGTGAAGAAGAATCTGGACGATATGGAGCGTATCGGGCTAATCCGGTTAGAGGAGGAAGGCGGCGCGAAACGTCCCGTCGTCTGGTACGATAACCTCAATCTTGAGGTTCCGGTACCTGCATAAAGTCATGCGGCAGTCTGACGTAGAGATATAAGCGAACCAACGTCGCCCGCAATTCCGAGCTTCTTCCTCTTCTCAGGGAACTGACCGTCGTACAACTCGCCCGTAGCCTCGGTCTTTGAAACTCTTTGCCGAATAGACAGTAACGACGCGAACTATGTCACTTAGTGCGAGGGAGACCACTCCGTGTGGCGGGTCGCGGAAGCCACACTATCTTCCGACGGATACGACGACTACGGGAGTACGGCGCGCCGAATCCGACGGATAGATTCGGCAGTCGGACCGAGCCGATGCGCGCGACGGGTCCGGAGCCGAAAATCCGCCCGAGAGGGCTATACCGTCCGGCGTTTTCGAGAATCGCATTACTCAGGCTTTGCTTAACGGCTTTGAGGATATGCTTAACTATCTTTAATCGGAGATTACGCGTTTCCTGTCGTACTGTGAACAACGAAATTGTGATGGTGTTTTATTATCCCCCGTTTCCTACGGACATCTACGCGAAACCCGTAGGACGTGGAGAAGAGTTGTCGGCTCCTGAGCGGGAGGCGGGGACGGGTTTCGCAGAGGTGACAACCAACAATGAGAAAGACAACACATATCGAAAACGACGACGACGCTGTATCGCCGGTTATTGGCGTTATTCTGATGGTCGCCATTACGGTGATACTCGCGGCTGTCATAGGTACGTTCGTACTGGGTCTTGGAGATGAAGTCGGAGAAACGCCTCAGGCTGGCGTCACGTTCGACTACGATAGTGGTAACGACGAGATAAACGTGCAGGTCGTCGACGCCGGTAACGTTGACTCGCTTGAAGTACAGATAGACGGTAATATTGATGGCGACGTCAGCGAAGACAACGTTACGGACGACTGGGAAGTGACGGAAGTAACGACTGGTTCTGACGGTAATGCTGTGGTAGAAACTCAGGACGAGGTCAGCGCCGGTGACTCCTTCGTCATAGATGCCGAGACAGACTACGATGCCGGTTCCGACGGCTTAATAGAGGATGACGATGATGTTGAAGGAGTTTCAGTCACCCTCGTTGGTGAGGTCGGCGGCGAGGACGCGGTCCTCGACAACTTCGAGCCCTAGAGTATAGTTAGCTAAAAAATTTTGTCGAGAAACATAAGTAGACTGACATGAAACACAACGACAGAAGCACGAAAGACGACAGCGCGGTGTCGCCGGTTATCGGCGTCATACTGATGGTGGCTATTACCGTCATACTTGCGGCGGTAATCGGAACCTTTGTCCTCGGGCTTGGTGACGAGGTCGGTGAGACGCCGCAGGCTGGCGTGACGTTCGACCATGACACCGGTAACGATGAGATAACTGTTCAGATTGTTGACGCCGGTAACGTTGAC
>JAQZCZ010000061.1 GCA_028751095.1 Euryarchaeota archaeon Ods01
GTTCGTACCAGATGAGCATCTACGGCGACGACGAAATCGACGTTTCGAACACCGAGATTCTGGAGTTCCAGCGCGAGATAGGAACGGATGTTGCGACGCCTCTTGACGTGCCGACGCCTCCCGATGCGCCGCGTGAGAAGGTTGAGGACGAACTCGAAACTACCGACGACCGTGTTGAGGAGGCGGCGCGCCTGTACGGCGACGACGCACCCGCGTTGAATGCGCCGGTACAGGGTGCAACCTACGACGACCTGCGCGAAACTGCGGCGCGGTCCGCGTACGCGACGGGCGCGGATATCTACCCTGTCGGCGCTGTCGTTCCTCTGATGTCCGACTACCGTTTCGACGACCTCGTCGATGTCGTCGTCGCGTCGAAACGCGGCTTAGGGGCGGATGCGCCCGTCCATCTCTTCGGAGCGGGGCATCCGATGGTCTTCGCGCTCGCCGCCGCGCTCGGATGCGACCTCTTCGACTCGGCGGCGTACGCGCTCTACGCTGAGGAGGGACGTTACCTGACGCCTGAGGGGACGCTTGACGCCGACGAACTCGACGAACTCCCGTGCGCGTGTCCCGCCTGCCGCGGAAAGACGGGCGAAGAACTCGGCTTCGACGAACTCGCACAGCACAACCTCAACGTCTCGTTCGCCGAGATGCGCCGCGTCCGTGGGGCGATACGCGCCGGAAACCTTCTCGAACTCGTCGAACAGCGTTGTCACGCCCATCCGCATCTCCTTGACGGTCTCCGGCGTCTTGGCGCGCACGCTGAGACTGTCGAAAGGTACGACCCCGTCTCCAAGTCGTCGTTCTTCTACCTCGGCAATCCGCGGCGTCCTGAGGTCGTCCGTCACCACCAGCGCCTCGACCGTTTCGAGGTCGGCAACGAGACGGTGGTAACCGCAGGCAAGGCGCGCGGACGTGACTGTTTCCTCCTGCGTCCGCCTTTCGGACCTTTCCCGCCCGAACTCGCTGAGACGTATCCTCTCAACGCCGAGACGCCGTCTGAACCCGACGACCGCGCGGTCGGTAGCGCGCTCGAAGGCGTCGAACGTCTCGTCTCGCTCAACCCCGAGACGGACGTGACGCTCGAACATCCTGGATGGGAGCATCCGCGCCTCGACGCGTTACGCGATGCGGGCGTCCAAGAGGAGGTGTACGGATGACGCGTTACTTCGAGGTAACCGACCGCGACGGGACGGCACGCCTAGGCGAACTCCGTCTTGACGAACCGCGCGAGACGCCTGCGCTCGTCGGCGACCTACTCGAAGACTACGGAAGCCTCTGGAGCGACGAACGTGACGCGCCCGATGAGGGCGACACGTCGAAGGTCGTCGTCCTTCCGCACCGCGCCGCGCCGCCTGGAACGCCGTCGGAGGTCGTTGAGGAGAAACAGCCCTCTCCCGCCGAACGCGACTTCCCGAGCGCGGCGGTCGTCAGCGCCGAGAAGCCCGAGCCGTCGGGGCACGACGTGTACATCCTGACGGGCGTGCGCGGCGGCAACTCCCGCAACCTCGTCGAGTCGGTCAAACGTGCGCGCCGGTCGCTCGAACCCGACTCGGCGCTCTTCCTCCCTGCCGCCGCAACGCCGCGTAACGTCGCTACGCTCGCGTATCTCGGCTTCGACGCCTTCGACGAGGACCACGCCGTCGTCTCCGGCAAGGGCGGGACCTACATGACACGCGAACTTGAGGTTCCACTCGAAGAACTCGAAGAACTCCCGTGCGCCTGCCCCGTCTGCCGCGACTCCTCGCCCGACGAACTGGACGGCAACGACGCCGCGCGCCACAACGTCAACGCGCTCCGCGCCGAACTCGCCAACGTCCGTGACCGTATCCGTAACGGGCGTTTCCGCGACTACGTCGAGGGGCAGATGCGCGCCTCACGGTGGCAGGTTGAGGCGGTCCGTCTCCTTGACGGCACCGACTACGTCGAGGCACGCGTCCCTGTAGCGCGCCGCACCGAGATGGATACGAACTCGTCGGAGTCTCTCGACCGAGCGGAGATACGTAGGTTCGCGCGACGCGTCACCGAACGTTACCGCGCACCCCGCGACGACGTTGCCGTCCTCCTGCCCTGTTCCGCCGGAAAGCCCTACTCTCAGTCGCGGTCGCACGGCGATTTCCGCGACGCTATACGGCGACGCGCCCATGAGGTCATCGTAACGTCGCCGCTCGGCGTCGTGCCGCGCGGACTCGAAAACGTCTACCCCGCGGCGCATTACGATACGCCCGTCACAGGACGGTGGGATGCCAAGGAGGTCGAGTTCGTCGGCGGCGTTCTCGCCGATTACCTCCGCCGTAACGGATACGACCGTATCGTCGCACATGTCGAGGAGCGCGGATACGGGGACGTTGTCGAACACGCCGCCGAGGAGACCGACGCCAATATCGAATGGACGGTTCCCGAAGGCGCGCATCCCACCGACGACGTTTCTCTCGACGCCCTCCGCGAAGCACTCGACGGAGTGGAGGGCGCGACGCTCGACGAGGAGAAACGCGCCTACGTCCGAGCAACCGCCGACTACCAGTTCGGCGAGGGTGCGGGCGACGTACTCGACGACGCCTACGTCGAGGGGCGCCTGCCGCGCCTCCGTCTCGTCCGTGAATCCGACGACGAACATCTCGGCACGCTCACGCCGGGATACGGTACGCTCGCCGTCTCCGTCGAGGGCGCGCGAGAACTCGGAGCGGCGTCTGTCGAGATAGACGACTTCGTCCCCGAGGGAAGCGTCCTAGCGCCGGGCGTCGTCGATGCCGACGACGGGATACGTGTCGGCGACGAGGTCATCTTCGAAGGACCGAGCGCCGTCGGTGTTGGACGGGCGCGTATGCACGGCGACGAGATGAGACGTTCGTCGCGCGGTGTCGCCGTCAGCGTCAGACATTCGTCCGACATATAGGAGTTTCCCCAGAAAGCATAAGTTGTTCATCTGAGTACTCTACCCTAGTGAACTTTCAAGGTCTACTCACGTTGTTCGTCGCGGCGGCGTGTATATTCGCGGTAGGAGCCGCGTCCACGTCGCTCGATGCGGTCGAAACGGACCCGAGCGACGTGATAGACACGAGCCAGATTCCTACGCAGGACAACCCGCCGACGACGGGCGACTCGCCCGAACCTGACCCGGGTGACGAAGACGTGTCGCCCGAAGAGAGCGAAGGCACTCCTGAGGAAGAAGAAGCAGGAGGTGACGAAGCGGAAGACGATGACGGAATGTCGGGCGGATTCGACGACGTTCCCATGATGTCGCTCTGGGACATCCTTAGCCAGTATCTTGTCTACGCCGCGGCGGTTGTCGCCGCGGTATTCGCCGCCGTCGTCGGCTACATCGTCTACAAGAGACGTTTCGCCGGCGGCGTTGTCTCAGGAGACGGCGAAATAGTCTACGACGTAGACACGTCGAACGAGGTATACGAGGCATGGTGGGAGATGGTCGAAACCGCCGGCGTCGAAGACCCCGTTACGATGACGCCGCAGGAGGTCGCAGAGGCGGCTGTTGACGAGGGGTACGACCCCGAAGCCGTCTCGGAGATAACGCGGCTGTTCGAGGAGACGCTGTACGGAGGAAAGGAAGTGACGCGCGAGGAGGAGAGGCGCGCACGAGAGGCGATAGAACGCATAAAGTCGAAAGGTAAGACCGTATGAACGCCCTCAGGCTGTTACGTATAGGAGCGAAGGCTGTCGTCTTCCTAATCGGAGCCGCGGCTGTCGCCCTCGGGGCGGCGTTCCTGTTCGCGCCCGAACTCGCCGACGCTACCGTTATCGTCCAGCGTCTCGTCCTGACGGTCGGAAACGACTACTTCTTGGTCGGAGGAATAGCGGCTGTCGCTCTCCTTCTCGGTATGGTATTCGCATTCCAAGGACGTGCGGGAACGGTACGGCAGGCGGAGACCCCCGACGCAGAGGGCGCACAGGCGGTTCCCGCGCCGGGAGACGAGTTCGACGACCTCGTCGAGGAAGCGGCGGGCTGGAGGTCAAGAGACGAGAAGGACGCGGTCCGCGAGCGCGTCCACAAGGCGGCGGTCGACGTTGTGGCGGGCGACCAGAACTGTTCGCGTTACGAGGCAGAGAACCGTATCGAGAACGGCGGCTGGACAGCCGACAAGTACGCCGCCTCGTTCCTGGGAGAGGCAGAAGCGCCCAAGCTCCCGCTTCTGACACGTCTACAGGTGGCTTACGGCGGTTCGCCCTTCGAAACGGCGGTCACGCGTACGGTAGAGGAGATATACGAGGTATCCGAGGAGGGTGACGATGTCTGAAGAAGACGAAGAAGACGTGCAGAGGACACGGCGGTGGCGCGGCATGACCGCACTCGCGCTGTTCGCAGGGGGTGTAGGTGTCCTAACGAACCGCCCTCTGGTACTCCTGACAGCCGCGGTCTGGGTAGGATACGCCGCCTATCCGCGCCTCACCGGAGAGCCGTCGGTCGAACTAGAGATAGAAAGAAGCCTGAGCGACGACGCCCCCGGACACGGCGACGTAGTCGAGGTAGAGACGACGGTGAGGAACAAGAGCGGTTTTCTGACGGACCTGCGTTTCGTCGACGGAGTCCCGCCGACCCTCTCGGTCGCAGAGGGCACGCCCAGAAAAGCGACCGCACTCCGTCCAAGGGGAGCAACGACCTTCAGCTACAAGCTAACGGCGAAACGCGGCAGACACTCTTTCGTTCCGGCTACCGTCGTCGCACGCAACCTGAGCGGTTCGGTCGAGGTCGATACGACGGCTTTCGAGAAGACCGTCATAGAGTGCGCCGCCGACATAGGCGACGTAGAGCTAAGGAAACAGGCTAGCCAGTATACGGGACGCGTCCTGACAGACGAGGGCGGAAGCGGCGTCGAGTTCCACGGGACGCGGGAGTACCAGCCTGGCGACTCAATAAGCCGTATCGACTGGAAACGTAGGGCGCAGTCGGGCGAGCTAATCACGCTAGAGTTCCGCGAGGAACGTTCGGCGAAGGTACTACTCGTCATAGACGCCCGTCAGGAGGCATACGTCGCGTCGGGAGAGGACGAACCGAGCGCAGTCACGTACAGCGTCTTCGCCGCCGACCAGCTCTTCCAGTCGTTGCTCGCCAGCAGGGACAGCGTCGGACTCGCGGTCGTCGGACGCGAGGACGTATGGCTACCGCCGTCGACTGGCGACGAACACAAGACAAGGGCGCGCGAAATACTCACCAAGAGTCCGGCTCTCGTCCCGTCGCCGCCGCGTAAGCGCTCGGACGAGGACATGTTCAAGAATCTGATGAAACGGTTAGATTCGAGTACGCAGGTCATATTCCTCTCTCCGCTTGCCGACGATACCGTCGTAGAGAAGGCGCGCCGTATCGACGCCCACGGAAACGCCGTAAGCGTCGTCAGCCCCGATGTTACGACCGACGGCTCGGCTGGGCGTAAGCTCGCACAGGTCGAGCGCGAAAGCCGTCTTAGCGACCTGCGTCAGGCGGGTATACCGGTCGTCGACTGGGACGTGGAGGTACCGCTCGCTAAGGTACTCGCACATACGCGGGAGCAGTGGTCGAAATGAGTTCGCGCCCGACGACGTTAAGCGGGATTCTCGCGGTCGTCGCCGCGACGGCGGGCGTAGTCGCTGTTGCAGAGACACAGACGTTACGCCTCGGTGCTACGGCGGCGGGCGCAGGCTTGGTCGTCTTCGTACTCGGCGCGGTTCTCGCACGTTCACGTTCGCGCGTTCTCGGAGTTATCGTCGCCCTCGCCGGACTCGGAGGTGCGGCGGGAGGTGCGGCGTACGGAGCGACCACCGCCGACCAGCTACATCTCGCTATCGTCGCCCCGGGACTCGCCGGCGGCTTCTTCGTCGCGCTCGGGGTCGCGCCGCTGTACGGGACAGGCTCACGACGTTTCGTCAAGATAGCGTGCTGGCTCGTCTTCCTCGGACCCGTCCTGAGCGCCGGCATGGAGTATGCCGAGCCGGATGTCCTCTACGACGTTGCGCGCATCCTCGGAGCGACGGTAGCGGCGGCTCTCGTCTGGGACCTCGGCGAGAACAGCGTCAGCCTCGGAAGGCAGATAGGACGCGACGCGCGTACCTTCTGGAACGAGACCGTCCACGGATTCGGAAGCCTGCTTGTCGGCGCGGTTTCGGCAAGCATCGTCTACGTCGCGTACGGATACAGCGTCGGCGCGGAGCCGCTCGAAGCCGTCGTATTCCTGCTCGTCTCTATCGTCCTACTCGTCGCCTTCCTTCATAGATAGATTGGATAGAAAGAAGACGGTAGCCGATATACCGATTAGTACGAAGCCGGTCAAGAATCCAATAAGGAAACGTCGGAACAGGATACCGAATATGGCTAAGATACTCTGTAAGAGATATACTCTCTTTCGTTTCGGAGTCATGGAGAAAACCTATTCCTCTAACGCCGTTCCTGACTCAGAACCGTTGGAACCTCGATTTCGTCGAGTATGTCGTCGATTACGTCCTCCTTGTCGACGTTGTCGACCTTTGCGTCGGCGTTGAGGACGATACGGTGTGCAAGGACCGAGTAGGAGATATCCTTGATGTCGCCTGGCTTGACGAAGTTCCTTCCGCGTAACGTCGCACGCGCCCGCGCCACCTCGAACAGGCGCTGTGTGCCACGTGGAGAGACGCCCGTCTTGACGCGGGGGTCGTCACGCGTCGCACGCGAGACCTGTGCGAGGTACTCTATCACGTCTTCGTTCATGTGTATCGTCTCGGGAACCTTCTGAAGCTCCGTGACCATCTCGTCGGTACAGACGCGTTCGACGGACGGACTCTTAGCCTCGCGGTCGGCACGCCTCCGTAGAATCTCAACCTCGCCGTCGTAGCTCGGATATCCGAGGCTCGTCTCTATCGTGAACCTGTCCATCTGTGCCTCGGGAAGCGGGAACGTACCCTCCTGCTCGACGGGGTTCTGCGTCGCTATCACGAAGAACGGCTGTGGAAGCTGGCGCGTCTCGCCGTCGACCGTCACCTGTTCCTCGCCCATCGCCTCAAGAAGCGCCGCCTGAGTCTTCGGCGGTGCGCGGTTTATCTCGTCGGCGAGGACGATGTTTGCGAATATCGGTCCCTTGTTGAACTCAAACCTCTGCTTCCGCTCGTTGAATATATGCGTTCCCGTGATGTCTGCGGGAAGTAGGTCAGGGGTGAACTGCACGCGTTTGAACGACAGCCCCAACGCCTCTGCGAAGCTTCCCGCCGTCAGCGTCTTGCCCGTACCCGGTACGTCTTCGAGAAGTACGTGCCCCTGCGAAAGAACCCCGAGGATTACGTCCTCTAAGAACTCGCGGTCGGCTATGACAGCCTGCGAGACGGCGTCAAGCACCGACTCGCATCTGTTGCTTGCCTGCACTACGTCCATGTAGGGTACAAAGGGACGGTTCGGTTTATACCTTCGCAAGACCAAAATTCCGTCTTGGGGGTTTGTGAAACCAGACTCTATTAACAGGACCAGTTCCAGAAGCAGTTGTTAATAACAATACGAGATAAAGTAATAACTCTTATACGCGTCGCGCCCTGAGTACGTAACGAGCATGACTGAACACAGCATATCCCGACGTAGCTTCGTGAAAACAGCCGCCTCAGCAGGGGTAGTGACGTCAGCAGGATGTCTACGGAACGGGGATAGCGCCGCTTCCGTATACGGGTCTTTCTTCGCGCTATCCTCGCTGACGAACTCGGTGAGCGAGGGCGGTATTGAGGTCGAAAACGCAGTTCCCGTGGGTCAACACGGACACGCTTGGTCGCCCGACACAGGGCTACGGACGGACATAGTCGGGAGCGATATCTTCGTCTACCTAGACCTCCAAGGATTCCAGTCTTGGGCACTCGACTTCGCCGAGGACATACGCGACAACCATCCGGAGACGGTTCTGGTCGACGGCTCCGACGGCGTCAGCCTGATGGAGTACGAGGGACACCACGACCACGGACACGCAGACGAACACAGCGACGACGAACACCACGGTGACGACGAACATCACGGTGACGAAGACCACGAAGAACACGGCGACGACGAACACCACGGCGACGAGCATCATGGTGACGAACACCACGAAGAACACGGCGACGAACATCACGACCACGACCACGGCGACTACGACCCGCACTTCTGGCTTGACCCCGTAAGGGCGCAGGAAATAGTCAGAAACATCGAAGACGGACTCGTTGAAGCCGACCCCGACAACGCCGGAACCTACGAGACTAACGCCGACGAGGTCGTGGGGCGTCTCGAAGAGCTACACGAGACATACGAGGAAGAACTTAGCGGTGCCGAACACGACCTTCTCGTTGTCGCAGGACACGACTCGTTCGGGTATATCGCCGACAGGTACGGCTTCGATGTGCGTGCTACCGAAGGCGTGGCACCCGACAGCACGCCTAGCCTCGGAGAAGTAAGCGACACAGTCAACGTTGTAGAGGAACACGGAATCAAGCATATAGCGTACGATGCCTTCGAATCGCCCAATCTCGCCGAGACAATCGTCGAGGCTATCGACGGCGAAGGTGTCGTAGAGCTTACCCCGATGGAGAGTACCTTCAACGACTGGGAGGGAATGGGGTACATCGAGCAGATGGAAGAGATTAACCTTCCGGCGCTGAAAACAGCCTTAGGAGCAGATTAACGTGAAGGCGGTAGAGGTAGAAAACGTAACGTACTCGTACAACAGCCATACCGCGGTCGAAGACGTTACGCTGTCGGTCGAGGAGGGTGAGTTCCTCGGTCTGGTGGGACCTAACGGAAGCGGTAAGACGACGCTCCTAAAGCTCATACTCGGTCTCCTCAAGCCCGACTCGGGAGAGGTATCGGTCTTCGGAGAGCCGACGGACGAGTTCGATGACGGAGAACGCATAGGCTACGTCTCACAGTCGGCGTCAGAGAAACGTAACATGCCCGTCACCGTGCGTGAGGTGGTCCGTATGGGACGGTTCCCGAGCCTCGGCTTCTCGCTGTTCGGGGACGACGACGCGCGCGCCGCCGAAGAGGCTCTACGTAAGGTCGGCGTCGACGACCTCGCGGATAGACGGGTCAGCCGGCTCTCGGGCGGACAGTAACAGCGCGTCTTCATAGCGCGCGCCCTCGCGTCGGGTGCTGACCTACTCGCGCTTGACGAACCCGCGGTAGGCGTCGACGCCGAGTCACGCGACAACTTCTACGGGATGCTCGACGACCTGAACGAGGACGGAATTACGGTTCTTCTGATAGAACATGACATCGGCGTCGTGACCGAACACGCCGACACGGTCGCGTGTCTGAACAGACGGCTGTTTCACCACGGCGCGCCCGACGAGTTCGTTGAGAGCGACGCTCTCGAACAGGCATACGGAACGACACAGGCAGTCCTGCACCACGACAACTGATGAAGGTAGCAAAGGTAGCCGGACTCGCCGTCGGCACGGCTCTCACGGTTCTGTTCGCGCTCATCGCGTTCGACCTCATGCCCGACGGCTTCGTTGACGCGACCTGTGCCGCGGGCAGAACGTACGGTATCGACGCTCCGTGTTACCCGTTCATGTGGTACGCCGTGGGCACCGGATTCTTCATCGGAATAGCGGGTCCCGTCATAGGCTCGTACCTCGTCCACAAGGAGATGGCGCTTATCGGCGAGACGCTGGCACATACAGCATTTGCAGGCGTCGGGTTCGGACTTCTGTTCACGGCGACTGCGGCGACCGACACGCTCCTATTCGCCGCTCTGGTTACGTCGGTGGTGGGCGCTCTCGGAGTTCAGTTCCTCGCGGAGAGAACCGAGGCATACGGCGACGTACCCATAGCCATAATGCTCACGGGTAGCTTCGCGGTCGGTACCATCGTAATCTCGTACAGCCAAGCCGCCTTCATCGACATAGAGAGCTTCATCTTCGGTAGCATAGTCGCCGTGACCCGTGACAGCCTCCGCATGATGCTCTACCTGACCGTCGCAGTCGTCGGAACCGTCGCAGTGGCGTACAAACAGCTTCTGTACGTCACCTTCGACGAACAGGCGGCACGGGTAGCACGGTTCAACGTCTCGGGCTACAACAGCCTGCTTGTCCTCCTTACGGCTCTCGTCGTGGTAGGCTCGATGCAGGTTCTCGGAGTCATACTCGTCGCGGCTATGCTCGTAATCCCCGTTGCGGCGGCGTCACAGGTCGCCGACAGCTTCCGAGGGACGCTGTACCTGTCGGTGGTGGTCGGAGAGCTGTCCGTCCTCGGGGGGCTGACGGCGTCCTACGTCTACAGCCTCGCGGCTGGCGGTTCCATAGTCGTCGTAGCAATAGCGTTCTACCTCACCGCCGTCGTCTATTCGAGCTACGCGTAGGCGAAGTTAAGGGTCTGTACGACGAAACCGATGGCGACACAGCCTGCGAGTACTGTCTTGGGGTCGATACGTATAGCGCGGTTGTCCTCGTTCTCAAAGTAGCGGACGAGTCCCGCCGAAGACATCAGA
>JAQZCZ010000030.1 GCA_028751095.1 Euryarchaeota archaeon Ods01
ATACGTACGAGACGGTCGATATGAAGCTACCCGAGGAGATGGATGTTGAGGAAGACGACACTATCACCTTCCTCGAAGGTATGGGACAGCGCCGCGTAGTCGAGGAATAGATGAGTTTCGCGGGAGCCGACGACGGCTACGGTGAGGCGGACGTGGTCGTTGCCGGTCTGCCGCTCGACGTTACTGCTTCTTTCCGTAAGGGAACCGGATTCGCACCCCGGCGCGTCCGCGAAGCGTCAGTTTCCTTCGAAACCTACGTCCGCGACGCCGATACCGACGTACGCGACGTGCCTGTCCACGACTACGGAGATATAGACGCGTGGAACGACGTACGCGAGACGGTTGGGTTCGCCAAAGGTGTCGTCGAAGACTTCGTCCGTGACGGAAAGACACCCGTACTCATCGGCGGCGAACATACGGCTTCGGTCGCCGGATTCCGCGGAACCGATGCCGAGAAGGTCGTCTTCTTCGACGCACACCTCGACCTCAAGGACGAGTTCGAGGGCGCGGCGTACAGTCACGCGTGCGTCGCCCGACGCGCCGCTGAGGACGGACGCGAGGTCTACGTCGTCGGAGCGCGCGAAGGCTCACGCGACGAATGGGAGTACTCCGAGGGGTCCGACAGCGTCCACGTCCGTTCGTTCGACGACTTCACCGCCGCCGAGTTCGACTCCCCGTACGTCTCGGTTGACCTCGACGTTCTTGACCCCGGATATGCTCCCGGAGTCGGGACGCCCGTGCCCCGAGGCGTCTCGCCCGAAACGTTGAGCGACGCCGTACGTTCGCTCGCGCCCGACGCCGTCGGCTTCGATGTAGTTGAGGCATGTCCCGCCTACGGCGCAGGAGAAGCGGAGTTCGTCGCCGCCTCTCTCGTCCGTGACTTCCTCGCCTTCAGGTAAGCGCGTCGCGGACGCGCCGTAGTTCGTCGGTGTCGCCGAAGAGTTCGAAGTCGTGCCTCGGCGACGTGATGCTAAGAGAGCCGTCGTCCTCGTCGAGTTCGATACGGCTTACCTTGCCTTTCTTCACTATAATGTCGTTTTCGAGCGCGCGTTCGCCGTTACGCATCTGTTCAATCATGGACCCCTGCTTCCTGTTCTGAAGTATGAACGCGACAGCCATTCCTGCGAGAACGCCGCCACCCATTCCGAGGAACTCCCACCAGAAGCTACCTTCGCCCGTTACTTCGCCCGCAGTACTCGAAACCGAGAGCGCGAGAAGTCCTGTTACCGCAGGTACGACGTAGTAACGGTACGGCGTCGGCAAAGTCTCGACGATAACGGTGTTTCCGTTGATGACCGCCGCCGACTTCGGGGTGCTGAACTTCCCTTCGCGGCGGAGTGTGAACTTACCGGCTACCTCTCTTTCCATGTTTGTGCGTCGTCGCCTTCCGTAATTACGTCTTGGAAATGGACCTAAGAGTTATGGTGTGTCCGTATCTACCAAACTGTGATGGAAACGAAGTACCGAAGGCGACATCTCTTACGCGTCGCGGCGGCAGGGGGCGTCGCCGGTATCGCGGGATGTCTCGGGGACGAGGAAGAAGAGCCAGATGAAACGCCGACCAACGGCGGAGCGAACGGAGAGGAAGAAGAGCAGGTAGGAACGAACGGCGAAGCCGAAACGCTCGCACGGTGGGCGACCCACGGGTACGACGCCGCCAACACGGGACACGCTCCGGAAGCCGCTCTGCCGTCGGGCGAACTCGCGTGGGAGTACGAGACGGACGGACCTATCTACTCGTCGCCCGTCGTCGCCGGAGGCACCGTCTACGTGTCGAGCTTCGACGACCTGTTACACGCCGTCGACGCGGACACTGGGGAAGCTGACTGGACGTTCGAGTCGGGCGGCAATCCGCGCTCACCGCCCGCAGTCGGCGAGGGACGTGTCTTCTTCGGCGACGACGATGACACATTCTATGCCTTGGAGACGAACGGCGACGAGGACTGGAGGTACGACGGAGCGGGTCCGTTCCGTGCCGCCTCTAAGATGCTCGAAAGGCGTAACGATACGCTCGTTCTCTTTGGTGAGGGACAGTTTGGAACCGGCGTTTCGGGCGACCGGCGTGTCCTACAGGCGGCGGACATGGACGGAGACATCGAATGGGTGTTCCGGACAGGGGAACATCTCGACGCCTCGCCCGCCGTCGCCGGAGGAAACGTCTACGCCGTCAGGCACGACGGCATCCTCTACTCGATAGACGCGGCGACGGGAGACCAAAACTGGTTCCACGAAGCGGGCGGCAACCTCCGTTCCGCTCCCGCTGTCCGCGACGGACAGGTTATCTACGCCGCCGCCGACGGAAACGTACGAGCGCTCTCAACGGACTCGGACAACGTCCTCTGGAGCTACGACGCTGGCACAGGCGTCCGGTCGTCACCCTCCGTCTCGTCTGACGCGGTCTACTTCGGCGACGAGTCAGGCACTTTCCACGCTATCTCAGGCGAAGGAGACGGACTCTGGACCTACGAAGCCGACGACAGGATACGTACGAAGCCAGCAATCGGGGACGGCTTCGTCGCATTCGGAAGCGAAGACAACACCGTGTACGTCCTTGACACCGAGGGTGAAGAGCTATGGAGCTACGAGACGGGTCACTCGGTAAGGTCGTCGCCTGCGCTCGCCGACGGACGCCTTTTCATCGGGAGTCTCGACAACAGCCTGTACTCGTTCGAGTAGACGGAATACACAACGTTTTATTGTGAGCGGGGTCAACTCCGCGACATGCCGATAAAGCCCGCGTACATCAAGAAGATAGGACGTGAACTCATGGAGCGGTACCCCGAGGTCTTTGACGGTGACTTCGAGTCGAACAAGGAAGCTGTCACCGAGCTAACCAACGTTGAGTCCAAGACGGTACGTAACCGTATAGCCGGCTACGTGACGCGCCATTCGGGCGGAACGCACGAAGAAGAAGCCGCGCCCGCCGCTCCTTAGCGCCGTCCGTCCTTGTCGCGTGACTTCTTCGCCTTCTTCCGTGCCTTCTCGCGTTTCTTCTTCTTCCGTTTCTGAGCCTCCTTGTACGCCTTGATGCTCTCCTTCGCAACGTCGGGCGTCATACCGCCGTGTTCGGTCTCGCGGAGACGTATCTTGGTCAGGACGGGCGTGTTGATGAAGTCGCCGGCGAGAATCGCCTGTCCGACCGTCAGACCTGGAAGGTCGCGGAGAAGGTCTTCACCCGCCGCCTCGACGCTGTGCGCAATCGTCTCTTGGTCGACTGCGTTACGCACCTTCATGATAATCGATGAGTTGCACTGAGAAAGAACGTCCTCGTCGAGACGTGACGGACGCTGTGATATGATACAGATTCCGACACCGAACTTACGTCCCTCGCGTGCTATCTCCTGTAGGAGTTCACGCGTCTTAAGCTCGCGGTCGATGGGGGCGAAGTTGTGCGCCTCTTCGATGAAGATAGTGACGGGAACATCGATGAGACGCTCGCGGCTCTGTGGGTCGAAGCCACCGCGTCCGCGCTGGATACGGACCGCTTCCTTACGCGCTTCCATTATCTGCTTGGTGAAGTACCAGAGAATCAGGTTACGTTCGAGTTCGCCCGCGCCTGTCGGGAACTCTATGATGTTACATTTCCCGGGTTCGCATAGCTCCTGAACGCTTGTCTCCGTCTCAGTATCGAGGCTGACGAAGTCTTCGAGCAGTCCGAGACGCCACGCGAGGTTGTCGTCGACACGGTTACCCTCGCTCAGCCGGTCGATGATGTCCTCTATCGAGTAGTCGTGGCGGACGCTGTCCTGATACTCAGCGGCGACGCTCGACGAACTCGCGGTCGTATCGGTGATATCGAGGTCGTCGAGTACCTCGCGGAGACGTTCGCGCTGGACGTTGGTAGCATCCTCCGAGAAAGCGACCTGAAAGTCGTCGAGGTCGAGGTTGGAGACCTTGATACGTGGCTCCTCGATGAGGTTGAACCTGTCGCCGTACTCCTCGTCTTCGGCGAGGGTGAAGTACTCGCCGTGTATGTCGAAGACTACCGAGGTTCCGCGGTTCCCGGGCTTGACGGTTTCTTCGAGGAGGACACCGACGGTGTACGACTTACCCGCACCCGTAGACGCGAGTACGCTGAGGTGTTTGGTCGCCACCTCGTCCATGTCAACGAAGACCTTCACCTCGCTGTCCTCGCGGTTGAGGACGTGTCCCATGTGCAGAACGCCCTGCTTCTCGGAAGGCGTCAGAATTTCAGCGAGGAGTTCGTCGTGGGCATAGTAGACCTCTTGACCGATGAGGGGTGCGCTACGCAGGTTACGGAATCCGCCCATGTCCTCGTCGTAGACGCCGAGAACCTTCGTCGTCATCCGGTAGGCGCGGTTTCTCTCTAACGTCTCCATCGCTTCGTCGTCAACGTGCGGTTCGAGCGTATCGTCCACGTCGGTCTCCTCCGATACGATACGTTCGCGTTCCTGTATGCGGCAGAGAATCTTGGTGTCGTCGCGGTCTACCGGCTCATAGTAGACGAACTCACCGACCTTCAGCTTCTCGACCTCAGGAGTCACGAAGTCGAACGATTCCTCAGTCCGTCCGGGACCGAGCGCCCATCCTGTTAGCTCTTTCATTATCTATCACGTAGAGATGGGCGATATTGAGGTGCGAACAAGATAAATCCTCGGGCAAGAAATATGAGACGCCGACACGTACCGCAGGTATGCTCGGAAGTCTGGAGGCGAAGGTTCTTGGAGTTCTGGAGGAGGAGGAGAGCGCCAACGTCCGTGAGGTCGTCGAGAAACTCAACGAAGGAGACGAAGACCTTGCGTACACGACCGTCGGCACTATACTCGACAGGCTGTATGAGAAAGGACTCGTCGAGCGCACCGAGGAGCCGTACAAGGGCGGTTCGCGCTACGTCTACGAGTACGTCGACTTTCAGGACGAATACATGGATGAGGTTATCCGCGACGTGGTTGACCTGTTCGGCGACGAGGGTGTCGACGAACTCCGTCGGAAGGTCGAGGAGACTGCCGAGGGCGTCGACACCGACAGTACGGAGGGCTGATGGTCGAACGCCTACTTCTGTACGGCTCAGTCGCCGGTTTCGGCTGGCTCACGCTCCTGACGGTCTACTACGCTCTCCTGCGCAAACGCCGTGCAGTCCTGTCGATGTTCGCGTCCTTCGCCGTCGCCGCGATGGTGACCGTCTGGACCGCGGTCGTCTTCCTTGCCGTCGCCGCCGTCTCGTACGTCCTCTTCGGCACGCCGTCGATGTCGTGGTCAACGCTCGCGGTCGTCGTAGTCGCGGCTTACGTCGTCTCTGTCGCCGAACTCACGCTGTTCTTCGTCTTCAACCAGTGGACCGTACGGCGTCTCGTACGGCGTTACCGCGGACTCGCCGACCCCGAACTCACGGAACGTCTCAAGAGCCGCGTCGACGTGGATTCGCTCGCACATGAGTTCGAAATGGGCGAGGTTGAGGTTCTGGTGGTCGACGACATAGAGGCGAACGCTCATACGATGGTGGTCGCGCGCCCAAGCCTTTTCTCTCCTAAGCTCGGAAAGGAGGTTCTCGTCGTCAAACGTCCTCTCGTCGACGTTCTTGACGACGAAGAACTCGAAGCCGTTTTGGCACACGAGTTCGCGCATATCGAAGAACTCGACGCACGGTTCCGTCCCTACTTCGAGGTTCTCGCACGCGTCTACTTCTTCGACCCCTTAGTCGGTGCGACGCGCCGTTACGTCCGACGCGTGCAGGAGTACGGTGCCGACGACAGAGCCGTCGAGGTCACCGACGCGCCCGAGGCGCTAGCCCGTGCCCTCGTAAAGGTCGCCGAGTACGAGACGGACGAAGGACGCCGTTTCGAGGTCAAGGAGCGCGCCGAACGTCTCGCCGAAAGTAGGTAAACACTTGTCGGTAGAGGACGTTTCTTCGGTATGGCGTACGAGACGACCGAAAGACGCGCATGGGCTGTAGCAGTCGTCGTCTCAGCCGTCGCAATCGTCCTAATAGCCGCCTCGTCACGCGGAGGACTCAATGTCGTGCCGCCGGCACCTGAGGCGTTCCTCGACGCCATCCCGCATATTAACGCCTTTCTCGTCGCGGTTGCCTTCGTAACCGTCCTTCTCGGCTGGCGGGAGATACGCCGCGAGAACGTAGAGCGACACGCGCGGTACATGGCGGCGACGACGGCTCTCTTCTTCGTCTTCCTGGCGCTTTACCTCGTACGTCTCGCAAGCCTCGGAGTCACGGAGTTCCCTGGAAGCGACTTCGTCTACAGCTACGTCTATCTTCCGTTCCTCGGCGTCCATATGCTCCTCGCCGCCGTCTGTATACCGCTCGTCCTTTACTCGGTTATAGTAGCCGCCACGGTGCCGAAGGACGACATAACTGAGACGGCGCATCCACGCGTCGGACGCGTAGCTGTTCCGCTCTGGGCTACAAGCTTCGCGTTCGGCTTTGTCGTCTATCTGATGCTCCACCACGTCTTCTAGGCGAATATTGCCTCTTTGACCTAGCTTTTATCCCCCGCCCACAAAGCGAGGGTATGCAGGAATCCACAAGACGCAGGTTCCTACGGAGTACCGCAGGAGTCAGCGTAATCGGCGTAGCAGGCTGTCTAAACGGCGAAGAGGAGGAAGAACCGACGGACGACGAAGAGGAAGACGACGAACCCGTTGACGACGAAGACCCCGAAGAGGTAGACTACGAGGTCTGGGCTATCGACCAAGGGACGAACACCGGCTACGTCTACGTCCCCGACGGCGAAGGCTCGTACGAGGAGTACGGTACGATAGACTTCAACGAGGTCGGCGGCGACGTACCGCACATGGTCGACTTCACCTCTGACTACGAGTATGCCGTCGTCGGATGTACCGGAGGCGGACGCGCCGTCATCGTCCGTACCGAGGACCACGAGATAGTTGACGATATCGAAACGGGCGACGGCTCCCACTTTGCGAGCTTTACGCCCGACGACGAGTTCATACAGGTCGACGTAATCGGCGAAGGCGCAATAAAACGTATCGACGTTGACCTCGAAAACGAGGAGTTTGAGCTACTCGACGACGAGATAGATACGAACGGACTCCACGAGACCTTCGACAACTCCGACCCCATCTGTCACCAGTACACGGGTAACGGATACTCGTACCACACACTAGGTCCGTCCTACCACGACGGCGCTCTCGTCGTCGTCGATGTCGAGGAGTTTGAGGTTGAACGTTACTTCACCCACGACGTTCTCCCGACCAACTGCGGCACGATACCACATCCGACCGCGGATAAGTTCTACCTTACCGCAGGACTCCCCTCTGACCCCGACGCCGAGGAAGGTACGGTTGACGCAGAAGGAGTCGGCGAGTGGTACGTCATAGATACCGAGGAGAACCTCCCTATCGACACGGACGGCGAAACGGTCGACGAGGACGACCTCGACGGTACTGTCGAGAGCGACCACCTCGCACGAGACTCGCGCGGAATTGACGCCCACGGCTTCTGGTTTACGCCCGACGGCGGCGAACTCTGGCTCTTCAACCGCGAGACCAACGACGGCGTCGTCATCGACCCCGAGGAGGACGAGGTTATCGACGAAATCGACCGGTTCGGTCCCGCCGAACACGACGAGGACACCGACCAGCGCGACGCACCCGATATCATGTGGTCGTCGCCCGACGGTGAACGTATGTTCGTTACGCTACGTGGACCCAACCCGCTTTCGGGAGACCCGCACGCCGCAACCGGTGTCAACCCCGGCTTCTCGGTACTCGACGTAGAGGAGCGCGAAATAGAGGAGGTTATCCAGCCTGACGGCGATAACCCCGACAGCGACTTCCACGGAATCGGCGTCGTGCCACGCGAAGTCGACGGCGAGTTTACGTCGCCGCCTTGGTGAAGTAGGAGACCGTAACACGAAGCTTTTTTTCGCGCCCCACGAAGGGCGACCATGGACATCGACCCGTGGGGTTCGGACTCTGTCGACGACTACTCGAAGCTGTTTGACGAGTTCGGTATCGATGAGTTCGACGTATCCGACGTTCCCGAACCGCTTGACCTGATGCGACGCGGCATAATCTTCGGCGAGCGCGACTACGACCTCGTCAAGGAGGCGATGCGCGAAGGCGAAGAGTTCGCCGCCCTGTCGGGATTCATGCCGTCAGGTAACCTACATCTCGGACACCTAATGGTTCTACGCGAACTCGTCTGGCACCAGCAACGCGGCGCAGACACCTACTTTGTCGTCGCCGACCTTGAGGCACATTCGGCACGCGGTATGTCGTGGGAGGAGTGCGAGCGTTACGCACGCGAGTACGTCCTTTCGCTTCTCGCCCTCGGCTTTGACCCTGAGAAAGGGACCGTATACAGACAGAGCGACAACGACGAACTCCGTGACCTCGCCTTCGAACTCGGCGAACAGACCAACTTCAACGAGCTAAACGCAATCTACGGCTTCGACGGCGAGACGAATATCGGACATATGCAGAGTACTCTGACGCAGGCGGCGGATATCCTGTATCCCCAGCTCGACGAGCCGAAGCCGACCGTTATCCCCGTCGGAACGGACCAAGACCCGCATCTGCGTCTCACACGCGGACTCGCGCGCAGGATGCGGATGTTCGGCGTTACCGAGGCGTACGCGAGCTTCGAAATCGAGGACGAACACAAGTCCGTCGTCCGTGAAGCCGTCAAGGACACTGACGGCGAACTCACCGCGGAGGAACTCGCCGAAACCGTCGAGGACGAAGAACTTGCCGACCGGCTCCGCGCAGGCGGCGACGAGACGTTACGCGCGCGGACACGTGTGCTGTCGCGCGATGCACCTGACGAAGCCTTCGACGCCGTCCGCGACGAACTCGAAGCTCTCGGGAGCGTCGAGCCTTTCGACGAACACCTCGACGTGTACGACGCCGACCGCGAGCGGGTCGAAAAGGTTGTCCGTGAGGTTGAGGTCGAACACGGAGGATACGGCTTCTACCCCCCGTCTTCGTTCTATCACAGGTTTATGACCGGACTGACGGGCGGCAAGATGTCGTCGAGCGTCCCCAAGAGCCATATCGCGGTCACCGATGAACCCGAGGACGCGAGCGAGAAGGTGATGAGTGCGACGACGGGCGGACGCGAGACAGCCGAGGAGCAACGCGAGAAGGGCGGCGACCCCGACGACTGCCCCGTCTACGAACTCTACGCCTACACGGTCGCCAAAGACGACGAACACGCCGAACGCGTCTACGAGGAATGCGCGAACGGCGAAAGGCTCTGCGGCGGATGTAAGAGCGAGGCGGCGGACCTCACCGCGGATTTCCTCGAAGAACACCAAGAGGCGCGCGATGAGGCACGCGAGACCCTCGAAGAATCGGATATCGAACTGTAGTCAGGTTCCGCGTCTGTTGCCGTAGATATGTATCTGAAGCCGCGGCGAGTAACGGAAGCCACGTTCCTTACAGACCTCAGCGAGCCATTCGCCGCGTTCGCGTAAGATGTCGCGGTCAACGCCCTCGGGCATGAGAAGGACACGGTCGCGGTCGTAGCCGGAGAGCGACGCGAGAACCTCGTCTATCTCGTCTAGGTCGTCGCGGTCGGCGACGACGAACTTTAGCTGGTAGTCGTGCGACCCCATGTACGACTCGATTACGTCGAAGTTCAGGCGCTCGTCCTCGTGTATCTCGCGCCACGCGCCCGCGCTCTCGTCGGGTGTCGAGTTCGAGAGCTTCGGCGACATCGAGATGAGTTCGGCGTCAAGGTCGCGGTAGACGGTCGCGTTCGTCTCGACGGTAACGTGTTCGTCGAGCGCCGCGCAGAGTTCGTTGGCGTCGGGCTGGAGTAACGGCTCGCCTCCGGTCAGGACGACGTGTCCCGCGTCGTGTTCCGCAACATCCTCGACAACCTCCGACACGTCACGCTCCTCGCCCTCGGGTTCCCACGACGTGTAAGCTGAGTCACACCACGAGCAACGCAGGTTACATCCGCTCGTACGTACGAAGACGGAGGGCGCTCCGGCGAGACGACCCTCGCCCTGTACGCTGTAGAAGATTTCGCTAACGTACAGGGTCTGACACCCCCGCGCGTTCGAAGCCTCGGGCGCGTTCCTCGCACGACGCGCAGACGCCGCACGGCGAGTCACCTTCTTGGTAGCAGGACCACGTATGTTCGAACGGAACGCCGAGTTCGTCGCCCCGCGAGACGATTTTGTCCTTCTCCATCGAGACGACGGGGCGGCGCACCTCGAAATCGACACGGTCGGTGCCGAGCGACAGGGCGCGTTCCATCGCGTCGGCGTACTCGTCGCGGCAGTCGGCGTATCCGTCGCGGTCGTCGGCGTTCGCACCGAACCAGAGCTTCGTTGCGCGGCGCTCCTCGGCGACGCCCGCGGCGACCGAGAGAAAGACGGTGTTACGCATGGGGACGTACGAGGTTGCGACGCCGTCGTCGTCGTAATGCGTCGAAAGGTCGGTGTCGTCGGTCAGACCCTCGCCAAACGTTCCGAAGGCGTCCGATAGGTCAAGTTCGACGTAGTCGGCGTCGTAATGCGCGGCGAGAGCCTCGGCACAGTCACGTTCCTTCGACGCAGTATGCTGTCCGTAACGCGCGTGAACCGCGACAGGCGTCTCGTCGTCCTCGCGCACCGCCTCGGCGAAGGTCACGGCGCTGTCGACGCCTCCTGAAACGAGTACGACGCTCTCAGCCATCGTCCTCCTCGGCACGTCCGCGGCGACGGTCAACGTCGTCCATCTGGTCAAGCATCTTACGTAACGAACTACGTATCGCGTCGGAGGTTGAGACGAACTTACCGTCGTCGCCGACGTGTTCCTGTACGTCGTCAAGGAGTTCCTGCGGTATGTCGGCGCTGACCTTGGGCATGTTATTCGTATGGTATTAGGATGCTATTAACGGTAACGGTTGCTAAGGAAGTAGGTCGGCGTCTGTCTCGGGAAGAACGTCCGCCTCGCGCCCACGTTCGAACAGCGTCCGTACCGCCGCGACGCCTTCGTCGCCCATACCGACGGTGTAGTCGTTGACGTACGTCTCTATATGGCGGCGCAGAACGTCGTCGTCCATCTCCTGCGCGTGTTCGCGGACGTACTCGCGTGACTCCTCGGGGTTTTCGAGCGCGTGTTCGACGCTTGCGCGCAACGCTGTCTCAACGCGTACGGGTTCTGCGATATCGCGCCGGACGGCTATACAGCCGAGAGGGACGGGCGTTCCGGTTTCGTCCTCCCACCATTCGCCGAGGTCAACGACCTGCGTCAGCCCGTGGTCGCGGTAGGTGAAACGCCCCTCGTGAATCACGAGTCCCGCGTCGTAGTCGCCGTCCGCGACCGCAGGCATGATTTCGTCGAAGACGCGGTCGGCGGCGGCTTCGAACGACGGCGAATGGAGGCGCAGGAGTAGATGCGCCGTCGTGAGTTCTCCCGGGATGACAACGTCTGTCTCCGGTGAGGCGAGTTCGTCGGGCGATAGGTCTTCGTTTGCGACGACGATAGGACCGACGCCGCGTCCAAGAGCGCCGCCCGAACGTAGAAGAGCGTAGTCGTCAAGGAGGCGTCCAAGAGCGCCGAAAGAAAGCTTCGTTACCTCGTACCGCCGGTCAAACGCGCGGCGGTTTAACGTTTCGACGTCGTGGTGTTCGACTTCGAAATCGGGTCCGTCAACGACGCCTTCCCTGAGAGCGTGGAAGGCGAAGGTATCGTTCGGACAGGGCGAGTAGGCGAACCTCATCCGTAAACCTCCGTCAGGGCGTCGTTTAGAGCCTCTGCCCCCGACTCAAAGTCGAAGTCTCGGTCCTCGCCCGCATGGTTCGAGACGCCGACGACGGCGGAAGCCGAAACGCCGAAGAGACGCGCGACCTGTGCCACTGCGACCGTCTCCATCGTCTCGACGACTGCGTCGGTGCGTTCGGCGACCTCACGCGCCGATTCGTCGGTCGCAGAGACGGTTGCCACCGTTGCTATCCCGCCGCGCTTACCCTCGGCGTCGAACTCTTCGAGAGGGTACGCGTTGTAGTATCCGTCGGATGTCTCGAATCCGAGATGCTCCGCGCCTCCGAATCCGTCGGGCGTTGTCACGCCAAGGTCACCGTGGACGGCGTGCGTTCCGACAACGGTATCGCCAACGTTCAGCGACGAACCGGGGAGCGCGCCCGCGACGCCGCACGAGACGACGCGGTCGGCGTCGTACCTTTCGAGCGCGAGCGCGACAACCGCCGCGGCGTTGGTGCGTCCGACGCCCGTGACGACGACCCGAGGGTCGTTTCCGTAGACCGGACGACCGAAAACCTCGTCGGTCTCGTCAAGCGACTCGACGAAGTCGGCAACCTCATCTTTTGTCGCCACCGTGATTATCCCCATGCTTCATGTAGGCGTTGGCTCTGCGTAAGTCTGTTCCTTCGTACACCAAACTGTTTTAGCTTGGAGGCTCTCGGATGTTAGTAATGACCGACCGAAATGCCGAAGGAGGTTACAAGAACTCCGACTGGTTCCGCGCCGAACGGGGTTACGAGGACGACGTTATCGGAGACGACACCGTACCCGAACTCATCGACAGACGTGCGGCGGAACACGGCGACGCAGTCGCACAGATGTACAAAGGGGGCGTCTACGACAGGACGCTGACGCCCGAGGTTCTGGACGAAGCGCCCGACGGTGAGTTCGTGTCGTTAACCTACGACGAGATGCGGTCCGCGTACCGTCGTCTTGCGGCGGGTTTCGACGCGCTGGGCGTCGAGAGGGGCGACCGTGTCGGTATCTTCGCTGACACACGTATTGAATGGGCACTCTCCGACTTTGCTCTACTCGCTCGCGGTGCCGTCGTCAGTACCGTCTACGCATCATCCTCTCCCGAGAAGGTAGAGTACCTTCTCGATAATCCGGATGCGTCGGGCGTGGTTGTCGAGAACGAGGAGCTTCTGGAACGCGTCCTTGAGGTCGAAGACAGGCTTTCTCTGGAGTCCATCGTCGTCATGGACGAGGTCGGCGGTGACTACCTCTCCCGGGACGACATACATACTCTCGCTGATGTCTACCGTCTCGGCGACGAATCCTACGAGGACGAACTCATCGATGAATGGCTTCACCGGTCCGAGATAGATGACCTCTGTACCCTCATCTATACCAGCGGAACCACGGGGAAGCCAAAGGGTGTCCGTATCACGCAACGTAACTTCCGCTCCTGCATAAACCAGATGTGGAAACGTCTCGGACCCCGTCCTGACAAGCCCGACGAGATGGTACGTCTCGACGAGGAGATGCGGATTCTATCTTTCTTGCCCCTCGCGCACGCCTTCGAGCGTTTCGTCCATCTCGCAATGATGACAGCGGGCGCGACGGTAGCCTACGCCGAGGACGTAGAGCCGGAGGTTCTACGGGAGGACATGCGTAAGATTGAGCCGCGCGGGATAGCTACGGTCCCCCGTCTCCTCGAAAAGATATACGACGCCATCCTCGAAGAAACGTCCGACTCGGCAGTCAAGAGCCGCATCTTCGACTGGGCTGTCGGCGTCGGTCAGGAGTACTGGGAGTTCTACGAGTCGTGCGACGAGCCGACGGGTGTCGCATACTACACACGCGAGCCGCCGCTTCCGTTACGCGCCAAGTACGCCGTCGCCGACCGACTCGTCTACTCGAAGATACGTGAGAACCTCGGCGGCGAAATCGAGGGCTTCCTGAGCGCGGGCGGAAGCCTCCCCGACCATCTTGCCGAGATGTACCTCGGCATCGGTCTTCCGGTCTTTGAGGGGTACGGAATGACCGAGTCAGCGCCCGTCGTATCCGTTGCTCCTCCCGAAGAGCCGAAGGTCGGCAAGCTCGGACCACCTATCTGTGACGTAGAGGTCCGTGTCGACGAGTCGAAGGTGGGTTCGGGTATTCACGAAAACGACGACATCAAAGGCGATGTCGGCGAACTCCTCGTCCGAGGTCCGAATATCTTCGACGGCTACTGGGAGATGCCCGATAAGACCGAAGAGGCGTTCACGGAGGCGGAAGACGGCGGCGACGACTGGTTCCGGACCGGCGATGTGGTCGAGATATCTCCCGACGGATACCTCCGTTTCGTCGACCGCGTAAAGAACCTCGTCGTTCTGTCGACCGGCAAGAACGTCCCCGCCGAACCTATTGAGGACGCTGTCGTCGAGTCGCCGTATCTTGACCAGTGTATGGTCGTCGGCGACGGACGGAAGTTCGTTGGGGCGCTCGTCGTCCCCAACTTCGAGGGTCTTCGTGAACTCGGGGAGGAAACGGGCGTGGACCTACCCGAAACGAACGAGGAACTCGTCGGTCATTCACGCGTTCGGGACGCCGTCGAGACTGCGGTCGAAGACGCTAACTCGGGATTCGAGGAGTACGAGCGGATTAAACAGTTTGAGATAGTCGCAGACGAGTGGACGCAGGAGAACGGACTACTGACTCCGACGATGAAGAAGAAACGTCACCAAATCAGGGAGGAGTACGCCGACGAGATAGAACGTATCTACAGGTAGTTAGTCGCCGTCTTCCTTCCACTTTATCGAACAGCCCTGTGACGGCAGGAAGCCCTTGTCGACCGCCTCGCCCGCGAGAACCGCGTCTATTGCCTCGCGCATATGGTGTTTCGTCGGTTCGTCCTCGGGGTTGAGGGCGTCGTCCAGCCTTCCGTGGTAGACGAGAACGAACTCGCCGTTGCGATTTTCGAACAGGAACGGGTCGGGTGTGCAGGTCGCGCCGTACTCGCGCGCCACCTCCTGAGTCTCGTCACGGAGGTAGGCGTCGTAACGCACCGTACCGTCCTCGACGTACTCCTGCATCTTCTCGAACGAGTCCTCCGGATACTCGTCGGCGTCGTTCGGATTGACTCCAACGACGGCGACCTCGTCGTAGTCCTCGGCGATACCGTTGAGGGCATCGAACTTCGCCTCGGCGTACGGGCAGTGGTTACACGTAAAGACGACGAGGAGCGCCGTCTTGTCCTCGAACTCTTCGAGGCTGTACGTCCCGCCGTCGGTTCCGCGTAGCTCGAAGTCGGGGGCTACGTCGCCTTCTTCGAGTTCCTCGCGTTCGGACTCCTTTAGCGCCATGTTTCCGTAGACGGCGGCGCGGGACAAAGAGGTTGTGGTGTAGGTGGTTTAATTAACGCCGAGAACGTATATGCTAGCATGGTAGAACTCGAAAAGAACGTCGGCAGGTACGACCGTGCGGCACGTGGTATCTTAGGGATAGTCGCGCTCGTCGTCGGTCTTGCCGGACTGATGCAGGTCGCGGGCGTAGGCGCGGCTCTCGGAACGTACGTTAGCGTAGTCGTAGCGCTCGTCGGCGTGATACTCCTGTTCACCGTTGCCACGGGTAGCTGTGCCGCGTACACTCTCCTAGGCGTCGACACCTGCGACGTCGCCGAATGACTGAGATAGTTGGGGTCGCGCACGAAACGCTCCTGACGGCGCTCGCGTCGTCTGAGGACTACCATCCGCGTAAGTTTGTCGCCCATCTCCGTGCCACCGACGCGTCGAAGGTCGGCGTCGAACGTGACGGGCGCGTTCTGACCGAGGTGGTCCTCGCACCCGAGTCGAAGCCAGCCGACGTTTTCCGTGTCCTCGGTGTCGATGCCCTTCCGAGAAGCACCTCGATAGTCGGAACGGTCGCATCCGCGCCGTCGGGCGAACTCGAAAGCGAGGACTACACGCGTTTTACCAACCGCGGACGTGTACATATCGTGACTTTCCCGCCCTACGACGAGGGCACATGGCGTGCCTACACGTCGGACGGAAAGGAGCGCGAACTCGACGTTGTCGAAGCCGAGTTCGAAGACGACAGCGGGGGACTTCTCGACTTGGACTTCAGATTTACGCGGTAGGCTCGAAGTGGCGCGCGAACTCGACGCCGAACTCGTTGAGAAGGGGGGCGCAGTCTTCGCCGACAAAGACTTCGTAGCCGTCCTTGGTCTTCTCCTTGATACCTTTCCCCATTCCGACTCCGAAGAACGCATCAGACCGGACGAAGTCTTCGACCTTCGTGTGTTCGCGTTCGCGTTCGACGACGTACCGTCCGTCTTCGATGTACGGTCCGACCACGTCGGCGCCCTCGTACTTTTGGGCGAAAGCCGTCGCGTGTTCCCTGACGTGTACCGGCGGACCGGCGTGTTTCTCGACGCGCGACTGTTCGCCGACGTTCGCCTCGACGAGCAAGACGGCGCGCTCGTCGGCAAACTCGTCCGCACGTATGATGTCGAAGCCGCGTCTTTCGAGTTCCTCAACGAGCGACCTCCGCGTCTTTCTTAGCTGCGGGTAAAGCTGGTCTTCGACGATATCGGGAGCCTCGAAGACGACGGCGACGAGACGCGTGCGGCGTTCTTTGAGAGCTTCGCTGAGTTCTTCGGAACCCATCGGTTCGGGTTCCTCGGGGAAGAAGTAGGACTCATTTGGTTCGTCTAGCCAGCCGCGTGCGGCGTCGATGAGACGTGCGAAGGAGTCCTCGCTGACGACCGAGGCGACGTTACGCGACGGGTCGACGGGGTCGACTACGACGAGATGACCTTCGAAGCCGTCTTCGGGTTCGCGGGGTTCAATACGGACCTGCGGACTCCAGTCGGCGGCGGCTTCGAGTACCTCGCGGAACCCGCCGTAATGTCCGACGAGGAGTTCGCAGAGGTAGCCGCCGAAGCCGCGTGTCCGTAGGTCGCTTCCGTAGACGCCTGCGCCGCGTCCGAACGCCTTGAGAAGACGGACCTCGTCGCCGTATCCTTCGCCGAACTCCTCTGCGATACCGCGGATGTGTTCCTTGTGGAAAGGCGTCCTGTCGACCGCGCTCCGGAGTTCGTCTGTCGAGTCGAGGTCGTAGCAAGGGACGATATCGACATCGTATCCCTGTTCCGTTCCTTGGACGTACGGATGTTCGGCGTACTCGACGGTTCCGTCGGGGAAGACGGCGCGCCCTACGTTAAGACCGACACGCTCGAACTCGTCGCGTTCGAGTTCGGTCGGCAGGAGGAGAAAGACGTCGATGTCGCGGTCGCCCGAGAGCCATGTGTCACGCGCCGCGCTTCCGACGAGCGTCACGTCGGCGTCAATACCCTCTTGGTCAAGCGTTTCGACGGCGCGTTCGCGGACCGACTCGTACGCTTCATGGAGCGCCTCGCGTTCCTCGTCTGACGGACTCACTTGGTCAAGAACCTCGCTGAGGACCTCTTCGGCGGTCATATCCAGTCGGCGAAGCTGTCGTACTCGTCCGTGGCGGCGATATAGTCACGTTGCATCTCGTATACTGCGTCTTCGAAGGTTGCGCCGCCGTCGAGTTTCTCACGGACGCGTTCTATCTTCCAGACGCTTGGGGTCGTCCGTTCCTCCCAACGTTTCTTGAGAGGTGCCACGTACCGTTCGTAGGTTCCGTCGTCGAAGCCGTGCCCCTCCAGACCTAGGCGTGCGTAACGGAACAGTTCGTCGTAGACTACCGACCTGTCGTGCGTCTTATCTCCGTCCTCGTCCACCCACGCGATGCTCGCGTCGATGCCGTTTTCGACGACCCCATAGAACGAGTCGCGTGCTTTCTCCCAGCTAAGCGAGGGTAACGGATGGTGGTCTACGACCATGCCCGCGAGAGCGCCCGAGACGAGTGCATGCAGTCCGATTATATCGTCGACGCTCGGCTGTGTCGGTATAGGTCGGTACTCTATACGTACCGAGCGCTCGTCGTTGTGACCGACGGGTTCGCCCCCGATGACTGCGCGGAGCCAGCGCCAGTACGTGCCACGCTTGTACTCGAACTCCCAGAACTCGTCCCTGTATCCACCTTCCGGTTCGTCCTCCCATTCGCTCAGGAACGGCGAGTACGCGGTGTCCTCGGTGACCTTGTCGACGACCTCCATAGTCTTGTTTATGTCGCGGGGGAAACGGACCTTCTTCTCGTCGTATCCGCCAGGCGGATTAACCGACTGTTCGAAGACCGGCACGCGTAGCTCATGGAAGGTCTCGTCGAGCAACGACTCGTCGGGCGAGTCGTACAGGTCGGGGGGGAGAAACGGCGAGTTGGTCGAGAGTGCGAGGACCGGAGCCATCGTACGTATCGCCGTGTTGTAGTACCGCGGCAGGTCCTCGGAGTCAGGTATCTGGAGATGTGGCTGTATAGAGGTAGCTAACGACTCGAAGAGTATCGTCGGCAGGCTCAACGTCGCCCCGGGAACATCGATATCGACCTTGCCGTACGATTCGAGGTAGTAGTTGTCTATCGCCCGATAACGCGGATGTCCACGCATATTCTCCGCGTAGACGTGACCGTCGTTCTTCTCCGTCGAACAGAGGTACTCTACGCTCCCTTCCTCAGGAGGAATAGTCCACATAGAGTCGAGGACGAGACGTTTTCCGGAGCCTTCGAGCGCCTCGCCCGCCCGTTCGAGTGTCTTCTCAACCTGTGCCCTCTGTGCCTCCAGACCTTCCTCGTCGAAGACGGTCGGCGACGTATTGATTTCGGCGTTGTGGAGACCGAGTTCCTTGTTCAGCCTCTCTCCACAGTTCTCGAACACCTCGGCTGGAAGACGTGTCAGCCGTCCGTCGTCGTTGACGGCGTAGACCTCTATCTCCAGTCCGACCGTGTAATCGGGGTTGTCGAGCTTTCCCGCCCGTATCTCGTTCTTGAGAAACTCTGCCTGCTCCTCAACGCGCTCCTCGAACTCGTCGAGGGTATCGTCATCGAGCGACTTACGTATCAGCTCTTGGCTCATTGGGCTTGAATGGAAACCGACCGACTTTACGCTTGCGACGAGAGAAAGAAAAAGGCTTAACACCACAGCCGCCAAAGCCGTAACCGGAGCCGCCGTAGCTCAGCTGGTAGAGCGCCTCGCTGTTAACGAGGTGGTCCCAGGTTCGAGTCCTGGCGGCGGCGTACCTGTTGTGTCGACAGACTCGAACAGTGAACGAGCGTGTCGAAGTGACCGTGTTCGAGTCCTGGCGGCGGCGTGACCAAGCTCGCTCTTGGTTTTCGTCGTACGTCGAAGTCAGATATATGCTGGCGCATAGTCATTTACGGACATGACCGTCGACTACACCCGTTACGACGAAGGACGCGGCATGAACTACTGGGAGGTTGACCCCGTGTTACGCCGCGAAGTAGAACGCGTCTACTCGGACGACGAGTACGTCTGGGGAGAGGACCGTTTCGACGAGTTCGGTAGGCTCGTCGGCGAGCGTGTCGCCGACAACTCCGACGTAATCGACGACAATCCGCCCGAACTCGATACCTACGACAAAGAAGGCGAGGTAATTAACCGCGTTAGATACCATCCTGCTCAGCACGAAAACGACCGAATTGCGTTCGAAAACGGAGCTGTCGCCGACTCCTTCCGCACCCCTCCGGAACGCGACGAGCCGATGCCGGTCACCCATTCGCTCGCGCATTACTACCTCATCTGTTACACCGACATCGGTCTCGCCTGCTCCGTCTCGATGACGGGAGGCGCGGCGCTCGTCCTCGAACAGTGCGACGACGACGGACGCCTCGACGAATACTTCGACGCGCTGACGGCGCGCGACCTTGACGACCTCCGCGAAGGCGCGATGTTCCTTACCGAGATACAGGGAGGGAGCGACGTGGGCGCGAACGAGACGACCGCCGTCCCTGCCGAAGACGGAGACGGCTACCGGCTCGAAGGCGAGAAATGGTTCTGCTCGAATATAGACGCGGGCGTGGCGCTCGTACTCGCACGTCGCCCCGACGCTCCCGAAGGAACTGATGGTCTTTCGTTGTTCGTCGTACCTCAAGACGACGGGATACGCGCGAGCGGCGATATCTTCTACCGCCGCCTCAAGGAGAAGCTCGGCACCAAGAGCGTCCCGACGGGCGAGGTCGAACTCCGAGGCGTGCGGGGCTATCTCGTCGGCGAGCCCGAGCGCGGATTCAAGTACATGACCGAGATGCTCAACTACGAACGTCTCACGAATGCCTTCGGAAGCTGTGGAACGATGGCGCGTGTCCTCCTTGAGTCCAAGGTACACGCCGCCGACCGTGAGGCGTTCGGGAAGGTGATAGAGGAGCATCCGCTCATGAAGAAGGACCTCGTCGATATGACCGTCACGCACGAAGGCGCGACGGCTCTCTCTTTCGAAGCCGCCGACGCTCTCGACGCGTACGTCCGCGACGAGGACGACGAAGCCTACCGCGCGATGCGTGTCCTCGTCCCCGTCGCAAAGTACCGGACGGGCGAGGACGCTGTCGAGATGGCGGCGTACGCGATGGAGATACTCGGTGGGAACGGATACGTCGAGGAGTTCCCCGTCGAACGCCTCCTCCGCGACGCCCACGTAGCGCCCATCTGGGAGGGAACGTCGAATATACTCGCTCTCGACGTTCTCCGCGCGATGCAGAAGGAGGCGGCGCATAACGTCGTCCTTGACCGTATCGACGGCTACCTCGACGGAGTGACGACCGACGCCGCCGCGCCGCTTGCCGAACGCGTCGCCGAGGAACGCGACGGACTCGAAGAGGCGATGAACGAGGTGGCGACGACCGGCGTCGAGGGGGCGCAGGTCCGTGCGAAGCAACTCGCCGACTATATCTACGACGTATACACCGCGGCGCTCCTCGTCGCAGAGGCGGAACGCGACGCGCGGGACGGCGACGGACGTAAGACGGTCGTAGCGCGCCGGTTCGTTGACCAGCACCTCGGAAACGGACGGCTGACTGACGAAACGCCCCTCGAATGGTTTGAGGAAATAGCCAAGTACAGAACCGTCGGTACCGACGAGCTATAACGCGTCGAGGAGTTCGTCGGCAACGATGAGGTTACGCGTGTAGTCGTCCGCCGTCGCGCCCGCCGACTCTATATCTTCGCGCTCGACGACAGTGACGACCTGTCCGTCATCGACCTTTGTCTCCATCTCTTCGGTGTTGTCGGGCGCTACTGCGCGCGCGACGGCGCGCGGGTCGCCGTGTTCGGTTTCGAGCCTTATCGTCGTCATAACGCCTCCTTGACGGCGACCACGAACTCGTCGCGCGGTACGTCGAACGACGCTCCGGCACGCGATGGATGACCGCCGCCGTCGCCCCCGACCGTCTGCGCCGCCTCGCGGGCGACGCGTTCACAGTTGAAGGAGCCGCGGAAAGACGCCTCGCCGTCCTCGTTAACGACGACAACGTCACCCGTCAGCCAGTCGTGCATAACATCGGCGACCGCGCCCGTGTCGAAGCCCCCGTCAACGTACGCGAACGACGGACTTCTTTCCTTGACCTTCGCGTCGCGGACGTTCTCGATGACGGTAGACTCGAACGTCCTCCACGCCTTACGTGCCTCTTCGAGATGAGTGCCGGGGTCGAGACAGACTGAGAAGGCGAGTCCGTGCTTGCCCGACACGGCGCAGGTTTCGACGTACCGCGAAAGCTCGTGAAGACTGACGCCCGAAGGTAGACGGTATATCTCGCCCGCAAGCGCCTCTACGGCGTCGGGGTTCGCGGCTTCCTGCGTCAGCGCGAGTAGCACGACGGCGGTCGAGAGGTCGTCTCCAACATCGTCAACGAACCCGCGCGCCTCGTCGTACCTACCCGAGAGACGCGTAAAGGGGCGCGTCGAGTATGTGAGTCCCTCGACGGCGTCATCGCCTGCGAGACGTAGCCCCTCGTCACGTTCCGCGCCGCTCTCAACCGCTTCGTCTACGATGTCCGAAACCTCGTCAAGAGGAACCCCGTCGCCGATGGCGCCCACCAGAGCGGCTACGGGGTCGCCCGACGAAATACGTAATGCGACGCGGTGGGCGGCGACGCTTGACGACGGTGCTTCGGTGCCGACGAGGATGCCGTCGAACTCGCCGCGCGGCGGATGGTGGTCGATGACGACGGCGTCGTTTATCTCGTCGAGGTACTGCGCGCCGAGGTCACAGAAAACGTCGGCGTTCTGAGTGGCGGCGTCGCTCGGGTCTTCGAGAGCAGTAAACCGGTATCCTACACCGGCGTCAGTAAGCGCGGAGCAGAGGCACGCCGCGGCAGAGACTCCGTCGGCGTCGGCGTGTCCGACCACACGCAGAAACTCGGAGGAGGCTAACCGTTCCGCAGCCTCCTGTACCGACATCCGTCAGTCGAGTATACGGCGCGCCGTCTCGGGCGAGTAGCTGAAGTCCTCGGGGAGTTCGTCGCCGCGGTAGTAGTCCACGAGACGACGTATTTTGCTCTCTACGTTCTGGTAGGCGCGTTTGTTCGCTGCATCGGTGTTGTTCTCGTCCACGTGTTCGCGGACGCGTAGAGCCTTCTCCATCAGCGCGACGAGGTCCTCGGGGTACTCGGGTTCGACGTCGTTCTCCTCCAGAATCTCGGTAACCTTCTTGCCCGTAACGAGCTTGACGTCGGGGACGGGTTCGCCCTTGACGCCGTTGTCGCGTAGCTCGATACCTATCTCGGCGGCGGTAAGACCTTGCTCGGCGAGTTCGACGACGCGCTCCTCGACAGCCTCGGCGTCGTCCGCGCTCCATTCGGGGGGTTCGTCCGTAACCGGCTTGTCCGAGGCGCTCGAACCGCGCCGTCGGGTATGCATCCGTGCCATGTTACGCCGTTCTTGGTGGGCGGTTTTAACCCTGTTGGTACCAGTCGGCGAAAGCCTCGAACGCGCGTCTCCGGTGCGAAACCTCGTTCTTCTCGTCGGGCGGCATCTCGGCGAATGTCCGCGCCTCCTCGTCCTCGGCGACCTCAAAGATGGGGTCGTAGCCGAACCCGCCGTCGCCCCGTTGCTCACGCGTCACGCGTCCCGCGACGGTCCCCTCGAAGGTCCGTACCTCGTCGCCGTCGTGGTAGGCGACTACGCAGTCGAACCGCGCGCTCCGGTCGTCGATACCGTCGAGGGCGTTCAGGACGCCGTCGATACCGAGCGTCGAGTAGACGTAGGACGAGTACGGTCCCGGAAATCCGCCGACACCCTCGACGAACATCCCCGAGTCGTCCACGAAACAGGCTTCGCCGAGTTCTTCGTACGCGTCACGGACGCCTTCGGTCGCTATCTCTGCGAGCGAGTCGGACTGTATCTCGGCGTAGTCGTAGTCAACGCGTTCGACATCCTCGCCGAGTATCTCCTCCGCCTCACGTGCCTTTCCCGGGTTGCTCGTGACGAACAGCATACGCGAGACGTGCGGGCGGAAGCCATAAACGTAACCGTAATCCGCCGAGAAGACGAACCGCGAACGTGTCGGTCGCACGCGAACGTATCGAACGCCTGTTCGAACTCGCCGACGAGGTCCACGACGAGAACCCCGAGCGCGCGAAACGGTATATCGAACGCGCCCGAGAGATAGCGACGAGCAACCGAATCCGTCTACCTGCTCATCTGAAACGGCGTTTCTGCGACTCTTGCGGCGCGTACCTCGTACCGGGGAAGAACGCGCGCGTCCGTCTGCGTTCGGAGGACGGACACGTCGTCGTGCGTTGTGAGGAATGCGGGGCTACCGAGCGGTACGGCTACGGCGACCGATGACCCGATTTTTACCGTCGCGTTACGTACGCCAAACATGACCCGCAATAATCTCGCCGACGAAAAAAGCCCGTATCTACAACAGCACGCGGACAACCCCGTGAACTGGTATCCGTGGGGCGACGAAGCCTTCGAGGAAGCACGCGAACGCGACGTACCCGTCTTCCTCAGCGTCGGTTACTCGGCGTGTCACTGGTGCCACGTCATGGAGGAGGAGTCGTTTGAGGACGAGGAGACGGCGAATCTCCTGAACGAGAACTTCGTCTCTGTCAAGGTTGACCGAGAGGAGCGTCCCGACGTAGACAGCATCTACCAGAAGGTCTGTCAGATGGCGACAGGGCGCGGTGGATGGCCCCTGTCGGTCTTCCTGACGCCCGACGGACGACCGTTCTACGTCGGCACCTACTTCCCCGACGAACCGCGCCATGGAAGCCCGTCTTTCAGCGAGGTTCTGGAATCCGTCGCCGA
>JAQZCZ010000016.1 GCA_028751095.1 Euryarchaeota archaeon Ods01
GCGTAGCAGGGCGAGGTCGGCGTCGCATCCGATGACCTCACCGTCCGTCTCGTCTGCGAGAATCCGCGTGAACTCGCCGTTCCCGCATCCGACATCGAGGATACGGTTGGCTTCCGAGAGACGCGCCTCGGCGAGTGAGTCGCGCTTCTCCCACATCCCGCGACGTGTCCTGCGGAGGTAGTCGGACGAGAAGCTTCTCATCGGTCGGTCTACGCCCCGCTTACGTAAAACCGCACCGAGTTAAATCCGCGCCGCGAACCGACGACGAAAACGCGAAAAAGAAAGGATGATACGCCTAGAGAAACACCGTAAAACACCAAGGTGATACTATTTCTGAGCCGTCGACAGAAACCGGCAACGCTGTCATGAGCGCCGAGGACGCGGCGGACCGCGCCGACGACCTCGACGTACTCGAACTGTTCGAGCCGTCACTGCGCGAATGGTGGGTCGATGAGTTCGGGGAGTACGTCGGTATCAACGACGGCTTCTTTACGCCGCCACAGAAGGAGGCGGTGCCTCTGATACACGACCGCGAGAACGTCCTCGTTGCGTCGCCAACAGGGAGCGGAAAGACCTTGAGCGCCTTCTCGTCCATCATCAACGAACTCCTTGTCAAGAGCAAGAACGACGAACTCGAAAACTCGGTCTACTGTCTCTACGTCTCGCCGCTCAAGAGCCTCGCCAACGATATACACCGGAACCTTGAGGTTCCCCTCGAAGGCGTTGACGAGAAGGCTCAGGACCGCGGACACGACGAGGTCGATATACGCCACGCGATACGTCACGGCGACACGTCGAGCAACAAGCGTCAGAAGATGCTCGATGAGACTCCGCATATACTCAATACGACCCCCGAGACGCTCGCTATCCTCCTCAACTCGCCCAAGTTCCGCGAAAAGCTCCGTACTGTTGAGTACGTCGTCGTTGACGAGATACATTCGCTCGCCGAAGGAAAACGCGGGACGCATCTCTCCGTGTCGCTCGAACGTCTCGAAGAACTCGCACACGGTTCGCCTACACGTATCGGATGCTCAGCGACGGTCGAACCCCTCGACAAGATGGGCGAGTTCCTCGTGGGATGGGACGCGGACGAGGACGAACCACGCGACTACAGTATCGTCGATACCCGTTTCGTCCGCGACTTCGATATCAAGCTTCACTGTCCGACCGACGACCTGATACATACGCCCAACGACGAGATACAGGACGGCTTCTACACGAAGCTCGACTCGTTGATACAGGACCACGAAAATACCCTCATCTTCACCAACACGCGTAGCGGTGCCGAACGCGTTCTCCATAACCTCCGCGACAGGTACGACCGTTACGACGAGACGAACTCGGGATGCCACCACGGTTCGCTCGGCAAGGAGAGCCGGAAGGAGATTGAGGAGAAGCTCAAACGCGGCGACGTGGACTTCGTGACCTCCTCCACCTCGCTCGAACTCGGCGTCGATATGCCTCATATAGACCTCGTCGTACAGGTGGGTTCGCCCAAGAGCGTCGCCGGACTGCTCCAACGTATCGGACGCGCGGGACATTCGCTTGGACAGACGGTCGAAGGACGCGTCGTGGCGCTCGACCGTGACGAACTCCTTGAGTGCGCCGTGATGCTCAAGAAGGCGGAGGACGGCTTCATCGACCGCGTCTTCGTCCCCGAGAACGCGCAGGACGTTCTGGCGCAACACGTCTACGGGATGGCGATAAACAACGTCCGGCGCGAGGAGGATACGCTCGACGTAATCCGGAGCGCCTACCCGTACCGCAACTACTCGCGCGACGACTGGGAGTCGCTCGTCCGTTACCTGACGGCGTCGTACGAGGGCATGGAGGACCGTAACGTCTACGCCAAAATCTGGCGCGACGAGAACGACCCGCCTGGAGGCGAGTACCATTACCCGGAGTTCGAGACGGGCGAGACGCTCGTCGGCAAACGCGGCAGGATGGCGCGCCCTATCTACATGCAGAATATCGGCACCATTCCCGACTCGTTCTCGTGCGATGTCTTCATACGTGGAACCGACGACTGGGTCGGCGACCTCGACGAAAACTACCTTGAACAGCTCGACAAGGGCGATGTCTTCGTCCTCGGAGGTTCGAACTACGAGTTCAAGTACCGTCGCGGCTCGAAGGTCTACGTTGACCCGACGAACGAAGCTCCGACCGTTCCGTCGTGGTTCTCCGAGCGCCTGCCGCTGTCGTACGACCTCGGACGCGAGATACTGAGCTTCAAACGCAAGATGGTCGAACGTCTCGGCGAGAGCGAGGACGCGGCGCGGTCGATGCTCTCCGACTTCCCCGTTGACGAGGACAGCGTCGAGAGCATCCTACGTATCTTCGACGAGCAGTTACGTTACGCGGGCGAGGTCAGCATCTCGACCGACGAGCAGTTCGTCGTCGAGGAGGTTGTCGATAACGAGGCGGAGCGCCGCCATTACTACTTCCATTCGAACTACGGCAGGAAGTTCAACGACGGCATGTCACGTATCGTAGCGCACGAGGCGTCGCGGCGCGTCGGAACGAACGTCAAGGTCTCGGTCGCGGACAACGGCTTCGCTCTGTCGCTCCCGTCGAACCGGAAGATAGACGTCTACGATATAATCGACAGCGTCCGTCCTGAGAACGCCGACGGTATCCTGCGTGAGGCGCTTAGCGGGAGCGAACTCCTGAAACGTTACTTCCGTATCAACGCGACCCGTTCGCTGATGATTCTCCGTAACTACAAGGGACGGTCGAAGAGCGCGGCACGCCAACAGGTTAGCTCCGATATGCTCATCAACTTCGCCGAGGACCTCGAAGACTTCGCCGTAATCGACGAAACCTACCGCGAGGTCATGGAAGACAAGCTCGATATCGAACACGTCAAAGACGTTCTGCGTGAGATACACGACGGCGAACTCGACGTATACGCCATCGCGCCCGAATCGCCGACACCGATGGCGTTCGGCATCGCATCGCTCGCCGCGAGCGACGTGGTTCTCGCGGAGGACGAGGACGAGGTTCTGCGCGAGTTCCACGAACGCGTTATGGAAGCTATCGGGGACTAACGTCGGCGCTTAACGACCTGACAGCCGTCTCCGACACGAGCCTGAAACGCGCGTGACTCGACGCCCGCCTCCCAGAATCCTTCGACGAAAGCCTCGGCTACGTCGGGCTTGTCGTCGCGTTCACAGACGGCGAGGAGCGCCGGTCCCGCGCCGCTGATAGTGACGCCCGTCGCCCCTGCGCTCAACGCCGCCTCTCGCGCCTCGTCGTATCCCTCAATGAGCGGGGCGCGCGCCTCCTCGACGACATCGTCGTACATTCCCGCGCCTATCATCTCTACGTCGTCCTGTAGTATGCCTGCGACGACGTGAGACGCGTTTGCGACAGTCTCCGAACGCTGTTCGAGAGAAACCGACGACGGAAGTGCCCCACGGGCATCACGTGTGCTGATGACTATGTCGGGGAGCGCGACCACGACGTGGAAGTCGGCTTCGAAAGCCGTTGTCTCCTCGTCCGAGACGGTGAATCCACCTGCGATACACGGCGCGACGTTGTCCTTATGCGCCTCGCCGCTGACGACCTTCTCGCCCTGCGCCGCCGCATGTATCAACTCGCCGTCCGAAAGCCCGAGGTCGTAGAGTTCGTTCGCGGCGACCGCAACACCTGCGGCGCTCGCGGCGCTTGAACCCAAGCCGCTCGACGGACGTACGCCCTTGTCCATCTCGACATGTGCGCTCACTCCCAGCGACCTCAGAACCTCGCCCGCGGTGTTCTTCTTCGGGTCCTCCGGTATGTACTCGGCTCCTGCGCCCTTGACGCTGATACTCGTCCTGTCCGCCTTCGTGAGACGTACTATGTCGGCGGGTTTGTCGAGAGCGATTCCAAAGACATCAAATCCGCTCCCGAGGTTCGCGCTCGTAGCGGGCGCGCGTACCTCAATCATGCGAATACGTTCGGCGGTACGGTTCTTAAAACGCGGGCTTTTTCGGCAGGATATTTCAACCCTCGCCCCGACTTCGAGGTATGGAACGCGTCTCGGCGAAGGACCTGTTCGAGAAGGACGAGCCTATAGTGATGGTGGCGGCGTACGACGCCGCGACAGCCGAGATAATCGACGACATTGCCGACGTAATCCTCGTCGGCGACTCCGTCGGAAACGTCCGTCTCGGCTACGACGATACCCTACCCGTGACGCTCGAAGAGTCGTTGTCGCATACCGCCGCGGTGGCGCGTGGAAGCGAACGCGCGATGGTCGTCGGCGATATGCCTTTCGCGTCGTTCGGCGTCTCTAAGGACCGTTCGGCGGAGAACGCCGCGAGGTATCTCAAGGAGGCGGGCGCGGGCGCGGTCAAGCTCGAAACGCCCGTTGACGGCGGCGTCAGCGTCGATACCGTCCGTCATCTCAGCCAGCTTGGGGTGCCCGTCATGGGGCACGTCGGCTTGACCCCCCAGCAGGTGAGGCGCGAGGGATACGCGGTTCAGGGACGTGACGAAGGCGAGGCGGATGCGATACTCGAACGCGCCCGCGAACTCGAAGAGGCAGGCGTCTTCTCCGTCGTTCTCGAAGCCGTCCCCGAATCCCTCGGCGCGCGCGTTACAGAGGCGCTCGACGTGCCGACGGTCGGAATCGGCGCGGGACGTGCGGTCGATGGACAGGTTCTCGTAATCGACGACCTCGTCGGTATGTCGGACGGCACGCCGTCGTTCGTGAAGGAGTACGCCGACGTTCGTGGTGTAATGCGCGACGCGGTCGAGGAGTACGCCGACGACGTACGCGAGGGCGGGTTTCCGGCGGATGAACATGTCTTCGGCGGAGGTGAAGGATGAATCCGAAGGACGACGCCGGAGGCGACGACCGCGAGGAGATGAAACGGCGCGCGGGCGAATCCGCGGCGGCGCTCGTTGACGACGGCGATACCGTCGGACTCGGAACGGGAAGCACGGCGGCGTACGCGATACGCGCCCTCGGAGAACGCGTCGATGCCGGACTCGGTATCCGTGGCGTTCCCACCTCGCACGGCGCGCGCCGCCTCGCAGTCGAGGAGGGCGTCCCTCTCGTCTCGCTCGACGAAGCGACGCCCGACGTGGCGATAGACGGCGCGGACGCCTTCGACGGCGCGCTCAACCTCGTCAAGGGCGGCGGTGCGGCACACGCACGCGAGAAGGTCGTCGCTTCCGCATCCGACCGCGTCGTAATCGTCGCCGACGAGACGAAACGCCGCGACGAACTCGACCTACCCGTCCCTCTCGAAATACTTGACTTCGCGGTCGCACACGTCCGCGAACGTGTCGAATCGCTCGGCGGCGAACTCGCGTTACGTGAGTCGGGCGGTAAGGACGGACCAGTCGTTTCGGACAACGGAAACATCGTCGCCGACGCGGCGTTCACGGAGTACGACGCGACCTCCCTCGCCGAGGCGCTCGACGGTACGACCGGGGTCGTCGAACACGGGCTTTTCGTGGATACTGCCGACGAGGTCCATGTTGGACGGGGTGACGGCGTGGAGGTACTAAGATGACACAGCCTAAGCAGGAACTCACGAGCGTCGATATAGCGGCGGTCGTCGGCGAGCTACAGGAGTACGTCGGAGCCAAGTTCGACAAGTTCTATCAGTACGACGACGAGACGGTCCGTATCAAGCTCCGGCATTACGACGCCGGACGTGCCGACCTTTTCGCCGAGGTCGGTGAGACGAAACGTCTGCATCTCGTCGATGAACCGCCGGATGCGCCCCAACGTCCGCCGAATCTTCCGATGCTGATGCGCAAACGGCTGTCGAGCGGCGAACTCGTTGCCGTCGAGCAACACGGCTTCGACCGTGTCGTCCGTCTCGTCGGCGAACGCGGCGACGAAACCTACGAGATTATCGTCGAACTGTTCGGTGACGGAAACTTCGTCTTCACCGACGGCGACGGCGTCGTTCTGCGCCCTCTCCGGACCGTCCGTCTCAAGACGCGTACCGTCGCGGGCGGCGAGCCGTACGAGTACCCGCCCGAGCGCGTTGACCCGTCGGAGCTTTCGTACGACGAGTTCGTCGAGGAGCTAGAGGAGAGCGGCTCCGACTTCGTCCGTACGCTCGCCTCTGTACTCGGCTTCGGCGGGATGTACGCCGAGGAACTCTGTGCGCGGGCGGGCGTCGAGAAGGAACTCGAAATTGAGGGGGCGAACGCGGAGGAGTACGAGGCGGTCTACGACGAGATGCGCGCGCTTTTCGACCGTCTCGAATCCGGCGACCTCGACCCGCGTATCGTCTACGAAGACGGCTCTCCCGTAGACGCGACGCCTCTTCCCCTCGTCCGTTACGAGGACAACCAAACCGAGACGTACGACTCGTTCAACGAGGCGCTCGACGTCTACTTCGAGGAGGTCGAGGAGTACGAGGAGGAGCAAGAGGACGGCGACGAGGCGGTCGAGAAACAGCGGCGTATCGTCGAACACCAGGAACGTGCCATCGAGGAACGTGAGGAGGAAGAAGAGCGTCTGCGCGAGAAGGCAGAGACGCTCTACGAGAACTACGGCGTCGTCGACGAACTCCTCAACGCGGTCGGCGGCGCGCGCGCCTCGGGCGCTTCGTGGGACGAGGTCGAGGAGACGCTCGCCGAGGGACGCGACGAAGGCGTCCGTTCCGCCGAAGTCGTCGAACGTATCGACCAGAACAACGACCTCGTCTACGTGAACCTCGACGGCTACGAGATACCTCTCGACCCACGTGACGGCGTCGAGGCGAACGCGAGCGCCCTGTACGAGGAGGCGAAGGAGGTCGCCGAGAAACGCGAGGCGACGCGTGAGGCTCTCGAAGAGGCGCGCGAGGAACTCGAAAGGATACAGGAGGAGCGCGAGGAAGACGACGACGAGGACGAGGAGGAGACGACGACGCTATCCGAACGCGACGGGAAATGGTACGACCGTTTCCGTTGGTTCCGGACGAGCGACGGCTTCCTCGTCATCGGAGGGCGCGACGCAGACCAGAACGACGAAATCTACCAGAAGTACGCCGAACCCGACGACGTATTCTTCCATACCGAGGCGCGCGGCGGACCTATCACGGTACTCAAACGGACCGAACCCGACGAACCCAAGGGGGATATCGAGGTGCCCGAACGGTCGCGCGAGGAGGCGGCACAGTTCGCCGGAATCTACTCCTCGGTCTGGGACGCAGGACACGGCGCGGCGGAGGTCTACAGCGCGCCCGCCTCAAACATATCTAAGACGCCCGAGAGCGGCGAGTATATCGAGAAGGGTAGCGTCGTCGTCCGCGGCGACCGCACCTACTACACCGTCGAGATGGTCGCCGCCGTCGGAATGCGTCTCGACGACGAGGCGGGCGTAATCGGCGGTCCTCCGAGCGCAGTCGAACCACGGTGCGAGTACAGCGTCCGTCTCGAACCCGGTCGGTACTCGCGCAACGACGCCGCAAAGAAGATTTACCGTCGTTTCCGCGAAGAACTCGACGAGAGCCTCGTACGCCGTCTCACGAGCGTGGACGAGGTGCGACGTTTCCTACCCCCGGGTGGCTCCCGCATCAAGGACTGAAGCTTATTACGCGTCCGTACCTAGGCATTCTATGTCGTTACTCGAACAGTTTCTTCTCGGCTTGTATCTCGGCATCGTCACCGGTATCCTCCCGGGTCTCGTAGCTTGGACGCTTGGCTTCGTCTTCAGGTACTTCACCCGCGTCACAGTCCCCGCGCTCGGCGTAATGGTCCTTGCGGTAGCCCTCGCGGGCGTCCAAGGAGGCTTGCTCGGTCTGCTGGACGTTGAGGGGATTACGTCGGTCGTGGCGCTTCTCGTCGTCATGATGGTCTCGATGTACTGTCACAGTCAGGGGGACAAGATGGGCGCGGAGTTCCCTCGTCGAGTCTCGTTACGTAGCATCAGGGAGAGGACTCTGTCATCCGACGTAATCGACCGTGTCGGAAGGTTCGGTCAGGTGCGGGTTTCAGTCGTCGGCGAGGTCGTCGAGATGGAAGGATACGCTCCCCTCTCCAACGGGATTAAGACACGTATCAAGGAAGGCGACTGGACGTTCCCAGCCAACCTGTCGCTCGACGAAATCGAGAGACGGTTCGCCGAGGCGCTTGTTGACGAGTTTGGACTCGCCGACGTTTCGGTCTCAGTCGACCCTGACGGAAACGCGCGTGTCGTAGCCGCTCCGCCTATGGGCGGCTTGTCGAAACGCGTTCCGCGCGGTAAGCGCGCCGTCTCGGTTGACGTTCTGGTTCCGACAGGGGTCGCTATAGGCGACGAGGTTGACGTAGACCTAGGCGACTCGACGGTCAGGGGTAAGGTCGTCAGCGCCCGTTCGGGAAAGGATGAAACGCAGAAGACGGCGGAGATGCCGGAGGTGGACGCCGCAGTCTCCGAGGTCTCACGCGGTGCCTCGAAGACGACGGGAGGCGACGGACGCATCACGGTCGCCGTCGACAGGTCGGACGCGACGAGGATTCTCGAAGGCGAGCCGCGGCGCGTCTTGGTCAGGTCGCGCGGTAACAGACGCGAGTACGAGCTGATATCGCACCTGCGCTCCGCGGGCAAGGTCTTCGAGAAGGTGGACATAGGCAACGTCGCCGACGGGACGACGGTTGGGAGCCTCGACGTTCGCGGTAGCTACGGCGTCATAGTTCTCGCCATCCGTCGCGGAGGCGAGCGAGTCGTAGCACCGCGGGGCGACCAGCCTATCAAGACGGGCGACAGCCTCTTTGTCGTCGGTCCACGTCCTGCTGTCGAATCGTTCGCGGAGGCGGTAAGATGACCTTGGTCGATGAACTCGTTGAGTCGGTCGAAGTAGCTCCGGTCGAAGCCGCCGCCACGGTAGTTTCGCTCGCTTTCGTAGCGGGAGCGGTTGCGGGTGTTATCGGATTTCTTTACCGAGCCTACTCGCGCGAATCATCCCCGGTCGCCCTGAACGTACTTGTGGGACTTGGAGCCGTCGCCCTCTGGCTCAACCTATCTGGCGCTCTGGGCAACTTCGTTCAGGGCGAGACAGTCCTCGTAGCTCCGGACGCTGTACTGGTCAACCTCATCTCGCTCGTCGTGGGCGGCACCGCGGCGGCTTACGGCGGAAGACTGGGCGATAGAGCCGCGGTCGAGATGTCGAACCTCCCCGACGGCTACGACGCCGACCTCCGAACCCTCGTACGTTCAGCGGGAAGGAACGTCGTCGTACGTATGCCCGACGCCGACGGAATAGACGATGCCGAGGGATACGAACCCGTCACCGACGAGACGAAGAAGGAGGTCGCCGGAAAACGGTTCGTCTTTCCGCGCGGCGTAACGGTCGAGGAGCTTCGGGTCCGTGTCGCCGACCGCATCAAGAAGGAGTACGACGTTGGGTACGTTGACGTTGAGGTAGACGCAGACGGCGAAGTAAACTTCCTCGGACTCGGACGTTCTGTTTCGGGGATAGGTCCAACGCTCGCCCCGGGGACCTGTGCGGTCGCCCTACGAGCCGACCCGGCTTACGCGTCGAGCGCGGGTGACACGGTCAGGGTTCTGTCCGACACCGAAACAGGGGTCGAAAGGGTCGCCGCGGGGGAGCTACGTGCCGCCGTCGAAGACACGGTTACGGTCGCACTCGACGCCGCCGACGCACGCCGGACCGACCCATCGACGCAGTACCGGATGGTCACGCTCCCGTCGGAGAAGGGTCCCGAGCGCGAGTTCGCGGCGATGCTCCGGTCAGCGGACGAGACGGTTTCTGTCGTATCCGTGACCCAAGAAAGCCCTCTCATCGGAGCGCGTCTCGACAGCCTCGGGGTTACGGTCGTCGCAGTCGAGACGCCGGACGGTGTCGAAGCTGTCCCCGAAAAGACGCGTCCTATCAGGACGGGCGACAGGCTCTATGTCGTCGGTCGCCCTGACGAACTCCGTAAGCTCGGACCGGCGTAACCGGCGGTACGTTTTTTACTTAGAACTCCGAAAAGCCACGTATGCGACCCAGAAGAAACGATGACGACGACAGCCAAGGACCGCGCGGCGCCCGGAACGTCAACCAGAACGCCGTCTACTTCGAGTGTGAGGTATGCGGACACCGTTTTCAGGACGACCCCAACAAGGATTTCCAGCGGTGTCCGCAGTGCGGCGAGGAAGACGACACGATGCGTATCTGATACTCGAAGTCCGTCATGGTTTTAGCGCGTCCGTCCGAACGTAACCTCGAATGCGTATAGGAACCGCGGAGGCTAGCGAAGGAACAGTCGCTAAGGGCTACCTAGACCTCGTCTCCTTCCCGACGGGCGGAACCGAGAAAGCCCCCGTCATGATAGCCCAAGGCGAGGGCGACGGACCGACCCTCTGGCTCACCGCGAACCTCCACGGAAACGAGGTCGCGGGTATTCCGGTGATACACCGTACCGTCACCGAGGAGATAGCCGAACGGATAGACGGAACCGTCGTCGGCATGGTGACCCTCAACCCGAGCGGTCTGCGTAGCGCAGAAAGGACCTCACACTACGACTCGCGCGACCCTAACCGTCTCTTCCCCGACTTCCGCGGGGAACGGGTGACAGGCTCGACACAAGAACTCATCAACGAGAAGATATTCCGACATATAGAACGTACTGCCGACGCCCTCATCGACCTTCACTGCTCGAACGTCGGTAGCGTTCCTTTCTCGATTCTCGACCGACTCATGGTATCGTCCGACGAACGAGACATAGACGAGGTCGGCTCTCTCGTTGGTGACCGGAACGGTATCGCCGACGCCTTCGGGTTTACGCAGGTCTACGGCTCGGGCGCTGACCGTACCCTCGAAGAAGGTCTACACAGGTCGCTCTCGGGCGCGTGCATGAACGCCGCCCGTATCCCCGCCTTCACCGCGGAGCTAGGCTCCGACTATATCGTCGAGAGGGAAGTGGTCGATGCGGCGGTTATCGGCGTCCGTAACGTGATGCGTAAACTCGGAATGCTCGACGGCAACTACGAGAAGGTACCCAACGTCACCGACGTTCCGCGCTCCTTCGATGCACGCAGGACGAGTATCGACTCGCCCGTATCAGGTCTCCTCCGCAAACGTGTCGAGCCAGGCGAGTTAGTCGCCGAGGGCGAAGCAATCGCCGAGATAACCGACTCGTTCGGCGAGACGAAGCACGTTGTTAAGGCTCACCGCGACGGCTGGGTAACCTCGTTCCAGCTCGGTATGGGCGTAGAACAGGGAACACTCGTCTGTTACTACGCCGAACGCGTCGAGGACGACGACCTCGTGGAGACGGTATGAGCCTCGAAGAAGACGCCGAGACCTTTCTCGATTCCGCCGACGGACTCGCGGAACTGCCTAAACGTGACCTCCAGAAACGCGTCTTCCGTCTCAAACGCGAACTCGACGCGCGCTACGAGTTCTCTGTCGAAGGATTCGAAGACGACTACGAGGCGCGTCTCGAAGCGCAGGAGGGCGACGCCGAGGCGCGTTTCGTCGTTGACCGTCGCGGCGGCGAAACCGAGATAAGCGCCTTCGTGCTACGCGACGGCGACCCCGTCGTCAACGAGGTTCGTCGCCTCTGAGGACGAGAGCGCGCCGTGTCAGCGAACGGTGGACGCGGTCCTCGAAACGGTCGAAGACGGTAAGCCCCGCGGCGCGCGCCTCGTCGTCGAGCCACCGGTCCGAGACGGCGACGACGCGCCCGCCATCGCGGACTACACGTGCGAGTTCATCGAGAACCGCACGCGCCACCATCTCGGGCGACTCTCCTTCGACGTGCGACGCGCGTCCGTAAGGCAGGTCGGTGACGGCGCAGTCTACCGACGAGTCGGCGAGCGGCAGGGAGCGCGCGTCGCCGACATAGAGGCGCGCGTCGTCGCCGCAGTACTCACGCAGGTTTGTGCGCGCCCCCTCGACCATCTCGCGCGACGCGTCGCCGCCGACCGCGCGTCCGCCGACGAGTTCCGTCTCAACGAGGACGCCGCCGGTTCCGCATGTCGGGTCGAGCAACGCCGCGCCGTCGTACCCGCCCGCGATGTTCGAGAGTGCGCGCGCGAGAAAGGGCGACATGCTTCCGGGCTTGAAGAACGGCTTCTCGGTCGGCGCGCGCCCCGCGAAACCTTCCGTTTCGCAGACGCCCAATCCGAAGAAGACACGTCCCTGAGAGACGACGAGACGGACGACATCGTCGGGGTCGTCAAGGTCGACAGGCGCGCGTTCGGCGAAGACAGCCCCGACACGTCGCTCCAGTTCGGTCGAGGAAGGACCGTCGCCGTGGACGCGCGCGCGGACTGCGAAGCTACCGTTGAGAGCGACGTCGAGTCCCCGCGCCTTCTTGACGGCATCATCGACCGTCGAGTCCGACGCGCCGAGGTACCGCGAGACGCGGTGTGACGCCGCGAGATGACGCGTCAGGTCGGGACTGCGTACGAGCGCATATCCGCGCCCTTCGTCGACAAGTTCGCCGACGGCGCGGGCTTCGGCAACCGCGAGGGCATGGTTCGACTCCTTGAGTTCGAGGAGATACACGGACGCGAAATGACAGCGACCTATAATGAACTTTTATATACGCTTATATATACAACTTAAATGGATATGAGCGAAGCTGACCCCAAAGAGACGATAGAGATAGAGAACGTAGTGGCTTCGACCGCAATCGGTCAGGAACTTGACCTCGAAAAGGTCACGTTGGACATGGAAGGTGCCGACTACGACCCCGAACAGTTCCCCGGACTCGTCTACCGCACCGAGGAGCCTAAGACGGCGGCGCTTATCTTCCGGTCCGGCAAGATAGTCTGCACCGGCGCTAAGAGTCCGCAGGATGTCGACAAGGGACTCAAGATAGTCTTCGGTAAGCTCCGTGACCTTGGCATCGAGGTCGACGAAAATCCCGATATCAAGGTTCAGAACATCGTGGCGAGCGCCGACCTCGGTCACGACCTCAACCTGAACGCCATCGCTATCGGTCTCGGTCTCGAAAACATCGAGTACGAACCCGAACAGTTCCCGGGACTCGTCTACCGTCTCGACGAACCCGAGGTCGTCGTACTCTTGTTCGGCTCCGGAAAGCTCGTCGTCACCGGAGGGGAGCGCCCCGAGGACGCCGACGAGGCTGTCGACAAGATAGTCGCCCAGCTCCGTGACCTCGACCTACTCGGATGAAGGATTCGGGAATCGAGTACAGGCGGTCCGAGTACCTCGACACGTACGTTCAGGTGGGTACGGCGTCGGGGCGTGTCGTCAGCGTCGTCTTTACCGACGACCCCGAGGGCGACGAGCCTCCGCGCGGCGAGGGTAGCGACGCGCTTGAGGCGGTCTTCGAGTACCTCGGCGACGGAAGCGCGACGCCCGACGTTCCGTACGCCCTCACCGTCTCGGGCGTCGAAAGACGCGCGCTCGAACGGACGCGCGACCTGCCCTACGGAACTACGGTGACCTACGACGACTTCGCGGCGAGCATCGGCGAGGACGACGTTGCGCGCGTCCGCGAGGCGCTACACGACAATCCGGTGCCTATCGTACTGCCGTCCCACCGTGTCGTCGACGAGGACGGCGTCGGAGGCTTCGCGGGACCGCGCGAGGTCAAGAAACGTCTCCTTGAGATGGAGAGGTAGGTTTTTGTCGTAGGGGACTCACGTCCCTGTATGTCGCTCGACGACTCGACCCTCATACGTCTGATACTCGTGCTTGTCGCCATCTGGCTCGTAATAAACATCGCCGGCGACGTACTCGACCTCCTCGCCAACTCGCTTATCGCCGCCTTAGTCGCCCTCGTGCTGATACTCTGGTACCTCGACTACATCTAGTAGTCGTCGTCGTCGAGGTCGCGGATACGCTGGACTCCATCGACCTCGTCTACGACGCTTTCGACCGCGCCAGGGACGAGTGGTCGCCAGTCGCCTTTCTCGCGCATACGTCGGCGTATCTCCTTTCCGGAGTATCTCTCGCGTTCGAACATGGTACTCTCGCGGACCTCAACCCCCTCCTCGTCGAAGAGACGGACGATTAGGGGGTTGTTCGAGTAGACGACCTCGAAAGGCGGACACATAGACCGAACGTGCGTGGTCCAGACTGCGTTCCGGTTGAGGTCCTCGATAGGGATTGCGTAGACGGTCGTGTCGCGGTCTTCGAGCGTCTTGGTAATCATGCTGACCCGTTCGCCCGCAGTAAACGGGTTACGTACCGAGTGAGACATCTGTGCGCTCCCGACCGCGACGACGACCTCGTCTACGTCTTCGTCCTTGGCGATGTCGTCGACGACCTTCTCGTGTCCGCGGTGGAACGGCTGGAAACGTCCGACGTACAGGGCGCGCATACCGCGGGGTTCGGCGCGCCACGGATTAAAGTTGGCGTTCATCTCCGCTACCGAACGGCTCTCTCCCGACACCGTGGCAGAAAGTATATCAGTCCTCCTGACGTATTTTGCGCCGAGAAGAGTTCTCCCAAGAGGATACAAAATGAGCGACGCTTACGATGAGAAAGACGACGCACACGGCGAGGTCAACGGCAACGTTGACGGCTCCGTGGAGCAAGACGAGAAGCCTCAGCCGCCGGACGAGGAGGAACATACAGACGACGATTCCTCCAGCGAGGAGTCCGAGGGCTTCGAGGAAGACATAGAGCTACGTGAAGACGCCGAAACCGACGCCCTCGGTGGTCTCGACATAGAGACCACCAAGGATATCTCGGTGCCCGACAACCTCATCGACCAGGTGATAGGGCAGGAACACGCCGTCGATATCGTACGTAAGGCGGCGAAGCAGAAACGCCACGTCATGATGATTGGGTCGCCAGGTACGGGTAAGTCGATGCTGGCGAAGGCGATGGCGGAGATGCTTCCGCGCGAGCAACTAGAGGATACGCTCGTCTACCACAACCCCGACGACGGCAACAAGCCGAAGGTCCGTACGGTCCCCGCCGGAAAGGGTAAGGAGATAGTCGAGTCCCACAAGGAAGAGGCGCGTAAACGCGACCAGATGCGGACCGTCCTGATGTGGATAATCATCATCGGTATCGTCGTCTACGCGTTCCTCGTACGGCGGTTCCTTCTTGGCATCATCGCCGCGGGTGTCATCTTCATAGCTTTCCGTTACCTCAAGAACGACTCCGACGCGATGGTACCCAACCTCCTCGTCGATAACTCCGACGACGAGACCGCGCCGTTCCGTGACGCAACGGGTGCGCACGCGGGCGCGCTCCTCGGCGACGTGCGCCACGACCCGTTCCAGTCAGGCGGTCTCGGCACGCCGTCACACGACCGCGTGGAGGCGGGCGCTATCCATGAGGCGCACCACGGCGTGCTGTTTATCGACGAGATAAACACGCTCGATATCCGTAACCAGCAGAGCCTGATGACGGCGATACAGGAAGGCAAGTACTCCATTACGGGACAGAGCGAACGGTCGTCCGGCGCGATGGTCCAGACGGAGGACGTGCCGTGTGACTTCGTGATGGTCGCCGCGGGCAATATGGATGCGATGGAGAACATGCATCCGGCGCTCCGGTCACGTATCAAGGGCTACGGATACGAGGTCAACATGAAGGACACCATCGAGGAGTCGCCTGAGATACGCCGGAAGTACGCGCGGTTCGTCGCGCAGGAGGTCGAGAAGGACGGCAATATCCCGCATTTCGAGCGCGAGGCGGTCGCACAGGTCATCAAGGAGGCGCGCCGCCGGTCGGGACGTAAGGACCATCTGACGCTCAAGCTACGCGACTTAGGCGGTCTGGTCCGTGTCGCGGGCGATATAGCCGACGACGAAGGCGCGGAACTCACCACGAAGCAACACGTCCTTCAGGCGAAGAACCGTGCGCGGTCCATCGAGCAACAGCTAATGGACCGCCATATCGAACGGAAGAAGGACTACGACATGACCATCAGCGAAGGTGGCATGGTCGGACGCGTCAACGGACTCGCCGTCATGGGCGAGGACTCGGGACGCGTACTTCCCATCATGGCGGAGGTCACCGAAGGCAAGGGCGAGGTCATAGCGACGGGTAAGCTACAGGAAATCGCCGAAGAGTCGGTACAGAACGTCAGCGCCATCATCAAGAAGTTTACCGGCAGGGACGTTAGCGAGATGGACGTTCACGTCCAGTACATACAGACGTACGAGGGCGTCGAAGGCGACTCAGCGAGTATCACGATGGCGACCGCGATAATCAGCGCCCTTGAAGATGTCGAGGTCGCACAGGACGTTGCCATGACGGGTTCGCTCTCCGTACGCGGCGACGTACTCCCCGTCGGAGGCGTGACGTACAAGATAGAGGCGGCGGCGAAGGCAGGTATCGACAAGGTCATTATCCCCAAGGCGAACGAGCAGGACGTGATGATAGAGGACGAGTACAAGGACCAGGTAGAGATAATCCCCGTCCAGCATATCTCCGAGGTCCTCGAACATGCGCTCGTCAAACACGAGGGCAAGGAAGGAATCCTCGACAGAATCAAGGACCTTGCCAGCGACTTCGACGTTGACGCCGCCGGACAGCCAAGTCCTCAGTAGCCCTCTTCTTCGAGACGGTTGAGTAGCCTGTCGAACCCGAGCATCGCAACCTCGTTCGAAAACTTCTCCGCGGTGTCCTCGTCAGCGCCCGCTCCCATGCTAACTTCGATGTCGTCGCCTTCGGGATTACGGAGACTATACGCCGTACCCTCGCGTTCGAACTCATCGGTGTGTTCGTCGACGAGATGGCTGTGAAGCGACATACGCGACGCGGAATGTTCGCAGTACGGACAGTCCATGTAGGAAGGAGGTTCCGCGCCGAAACGTATCTTGCGTTATCCGAGAGCCTCTACTATCTCGTCGACGTTCGAGTAGACGACGAGACCGAGCCAGCCGACGACGACGATTCCGGCGATGAGGAAGGCAATATCGTACTGCGCGGCGTACTGGCTGAAGTGTTCCTCGTCTATCACCCAGTCGAACATCCAGTAAGCGAAGATTATGGCTATCCCGAGACCGGCGAGCTTTGAGATGGATTCGAGGACGGAGATATCGGTGCCGTCATGCAGAATCCTACCGAAGGACGCGGCGAAAGCCACTATAGCTATCATGAGTATCACCGTGAGAACGCTCGAAATGACGCCCGCCATAGTTATCGTTTCGGCGGTACCGGGGAGAGGAACGGTAACCTCCTGAGCCGCCTGCACGTTCTCGACGAGCCACCACAGGGTGACTATAACGCCGACTGCGACGACGAACTTGACGATTGGCTTCGCAAGGTCAAAGTACCAGTCGTCCTGCTCGGTGTCCCCTACTGCCTCAGTTTTCTGTGACATGGGACATGCTTACGGACGGACGTGTAATAAAACCTTTCCGCAACCCCGTCGTGCGGCGCGGCTTTCAAGCCTCTTGGGCAAGTTCCTCGAAGTACTCGGGTGCAGTCTCTCGGAGTGCGTACGTCAGAGCGAGACGGACGACGGTGTCGCGGTCGTACTTAGGCGGTTCGCGCGCGCCGACCGCTTCGCAGAGCGCACCGCCGACATCCTCTATCTCGCCCGTGTCCTGTAACGCGAGGAGTAGCGCGCTTAGGCGCGGGTCCTCCGCCGAAAAGCTCCTAGGGTCGATGCCTCCCTCGGTGCGTCCCGCGCGTTCGTCGAATACGTCGCCGAAGGAGTCCGAGGGAGACGGTCCACGGTTCTCCTTCCCGGTCGTCTCCTCGGAGGTTTCGGATTCGGCGTCTTCCCCCGAAGTTTCGTCACTATCTTCTGTTTCCTCGGACCCGTCGCCGTCTCCGACTTCGGCGGAGATTCGGTCCGTGCCACGCGTCTGTTCCCTGAGTTCGTCTATCTCGTCGGTCATAGTCGTTCGAGAAGTTCCTCCGCGTTCTCCATAAACGCTTCGCGTGCGCGCTCCGCTGTTCCCGTGGCGGCGTTCGACGCGAAAAGCGTCTCTCCGTCGTTAGCGGCGTTACGGACCGCCTGACTCCGCGGCACCTGTGCGGGAGCGACGACGTTCGGGTACTCGTCCTCGTACTCCTCGGTAAACTCCTCTGAGAGACGGGTACGCGAGTCGGTCTTGTTGAGTATGAGCATGGCGAGAGACAGGTCGACCTCGAAGGTGTCAGAGATACGTCGCACGTCGTCACGTAGCCGTCCCGCCTGTCTCGCCTCAAACGGTCCTGCCTCGACAGGGACGACGACGTTACGCGCCGCCCAGAGACCGTTGTAGCTGACGTTGTTGGTCGAACCCGGAAGGTCGAAGAAGACGAAGTCGTAGTCGAGGGGTTCGATATACTCGTCCACGAACTCGTCGAGACGCGAGTACCGGCGCTCCGTCTCCTCTATCTCGTTGAGTTCGGTGTCGAGTCCGTCGAGTCCGGGATGTGCGGGAATCAGGTCGGGTCCCTCGCCTGTCTCGAAAATCATGTTCTCGACCGCCTCGTCGCCGAGCTTGCCTGCGATACGCCCCCACTGCTCACGGAAGACTGTCGAGATATTGGGCCAGTCGTCCTCCTCCTCGATACGTTCGCGGTACTCGTCCCAGACGCCGAAGTTCTTGGCGAGGTCTGCCTGCTTACCCGCGAGGTCGATGAGTAGAACGTCGCGTCCGAGACGGTCGAGTGCAACACCGAGATGGGCTACGGTCGTCGTCTTTCCCGTCCCCCCCTTGTCGAGGAAGGTGGCGGCACGTAGGGTTTCGGTCATGGATTACGCTGGCGGCGCAGACACATAAAGTCTGACGGAAATTCGAGGATTTATATGTGGGACGGACCAACGAAAACCACGAATGTCAAGCAGACAGGTTTCGAAGTCCGGGCGCGGAAAGGACTGGTACACGGTTCTCGCGTCGCAGGAGTTCGACAGAGCGGAGTTAGGAGAGACGCCCGCCGACGAGCCGGAGACGCTGATGGGACGGACGATAGAGACAACTCTGGGCGAAATAACCGACGACTTCTCCGAGAACAACACTAAGGTCAAGTTCCGTGTAAACGAGATAGGCAAGGACGCCGTCTACACCGAGTTCGTGGGTCACGAGCTTGCGCGCGACTACGTCCGTTCGCTCGTACGGCGCGGAACCTCAAAGATAGGCGACGTTATCAACGTCCGTACCGCCGACGACTACCGCGTCCAGCTACAGCCCGTCGCATTCACCGCGAAGAAGGCAGACGACTCTCAGGAGAAGAGCATCCGGCAACGCGCCAACGAGATGGTGAACGAAAAAGGCGAGGAACTGACCTTCGAAGAGCTGATAGACGCCGCGGTCTCGGGACGGCTTTCGAGCGCTATCTACAACGAGGCTAAGGAGATATATCCGGTCCGCCGCGTCGAGATACAGAAGACCAAGGTCCTCGCTACGCCCGAAGAAGTCTACGAAGAAGAAGAAGTCGAAGCTTAATTTAGCTTCTTTTCGTTTACTGAGACCTTATTCGAGTTCTTCTAGGTCCTCGTCGTCCACGTCAACGTCTATCTCGCCACCCTCGTCGTCGACGCGTTCTATATGCCACGTACCGCTTCCGCTTATCTCGCCGGTCGCTTCCCATGTTCCTTCGGCATAGGAGCCGTCCTGTGCGTACTCGCCCTCAAAGCTGAAGCTAACGCCCGCGAGTCCGAAGGCGTTGACAGAGCCTACCCCCCATGTATTGCCGGTCTCGGAGTCCACCTCACCCTCCAAGAAGCCCTCCGAGATATGGTTCTCTCCCTCGGCGACGGCGCTCACCTCCCCGCTGTCGAAGTTAACCTCTGCCTCAATCTCGCCGCCTATCGGGACGCCGGTCGGTCCTCCCGAACCCGAGAACTCACCGACGTACTCGACAGTATCGCCTTCGATAGCCGGTGGTTCGAACTGTCCCTCGGGCGTCGCGCCTATCGCGCTGAGCGCTACGCTCGTCGTCGTCTGTGGATAGACGAGGTAAGCCCCCGAGACGGCTATGAGAGAAAGTACCATCAGCCCGATAACCGTCTTCTTTAAGCCGCCCCCCACTACGAAGTCGTAGATGGCTTCGAAGATACTAGCGAATGTTCCAGCCATTAACGACTAATAATCGGGGAGTACAATTAAGCTTTTCCTAGGTAAAAGTCGAAGCGAACTTATCCGAACAGGTCGCCGAGTCCTTCGGCGGCGTCCTCCTCGGCTTCCTCTTCGTCAACCTCTTCGGCTTCTTCTTCCTCAGCTTCGGCTTCTTCTTCAGCTTCTTCCTCGCCTTCGTCAGCGGCTTCCGCGGCGGCTCCGCCCGCTGCCGCGCCTGCTCCTGCGGCGGGTGCGGCGGCAGCCTGCTCAACCGCTTCGTCTATGTCAACGTCTTCGAGAGCGGCGACGAGAGCCTTGACGCGGCTTTCGTCAACGTCGGCTCCCGCGGCTTCGAGAACGTCGGTTACGCTGTCTTCGGTGACCTCTCCTCCTGCGTTGTGCACTGTGAGTGCTGCGTAAAGGTATTCCATTGTGTTTCTCCTTGTATCGTTGTGTCTTGTCTGTGTTAAACAGTTTCCGGTTTTTTCAGAACAGGTTGCCCATTCCCTCTGAAACGTCTTCCTCGTCCTGCTCGTCGTCCTCGGCATCCTCCTCGGCTTCCTGTCCGTCCTGTTCGTCTTCCTCGGCTTCGTCGTCTGCCTCAGGCTCCGGCTCGGGTTCCGCGGGTGCTTCGACGCCCTGTAGCTCCTCGGGGAGTGCGTCGTCGTCGAGTCCCGCCGCAAGGGCGCGTACGTCGGCGTCGGCTTCGGCGAGAAGGTTGTCAAGAACCTCCGGCTCGTAGACGCCTGCCTCGATACCGACCGCGAGAGCGTCTGTGTACGCCTTCGAGACGAGCGTATCGCGGGTCGAGTCGTTGACTACGCCGGCGTTGACGCCGAGGTTGAAGGCACCTGCCGCCGCGGATTCGAGGTCGGCGCGGTAGTCGTCCACGTCGATATCGAGCGTATCGGGTTCGAGAACCGTTCCCTCTGCCTTCTCGACGAGTGCGCGGAGGTCGAGTCCGACTTCGAGAGGCTCGATATCGAGCTTAGAGAGAGCCTCCTCGATTTCGGGCGTCGCCTCCTCGCCAGGTTCGAGAACGACGCTGTCCTCGACGACCTTTATCGAGCCTTCTTCGATACGTGCGCTAATACCCGCCTGCTGGAGGTCGCCGACCATCGGTCCCGGGTCGAAGCCCGTGTCTCCTTCAGGCACGACAACCTCGCTCGTCGCCTCCTGTCCGGCGCTTATCGGCGCGGAACTCTTACCTTCCTCTATCTTCTGGTAGAGAGCGAACGGGTTGTCGTCGGTGAGCAAGAGACCCGTCTGTCCCTCGACGTACTCGACGAGGTTTTCGAGTCCCTGCGACTCAAGAGCGCGACGCATCAACGTGTTACGTCCGACACGTACCTTCGCGGCTCCGTGGAGGTTGCGGCGAATCTGCTGGAACTGCTTCGACGCTATACCCTCGACGTTGACAATACCGACGGCTTTGTGTTCCCCGATGAGGTCCTCAAACTCCTCGATTTCCTCGCGTTTCCATTCGGGGATTTCTTCGGTTAGCTGGGGTGTCATGCTACCTCCATTGCGGGACCCATCGTGGTCTTGACGTAGACTGAGTCGAGGTTGAGTTCGCCTTTGTCGAGGTCGGCTGTAAGTCGGCGCATTACCGCCTCTATGTTATCGACAACCCCCTCAACCTCCATCTCTTCGGTACCGACAGAGACATGGAAGGTCCGGCGGTCACCCGAGCGGAGTGCGACGGTTCCCTTGAGGCGCTGAACCTCCTCAACCACGTCGTCGTCAGGCTCTATCGGAGACGGCATCTTTCCGCGAGGACCGAGTATCGTACCGAGGTAACGTCCGATATCCTGCATGTAGTCGGTCTCGGCTATGAAGAAGCTCATCTCGTCGGCGAGGTCCTTGGCTTCGTCGTCATCGTCAGCGAGTTCTTCGAGTTCGTCGGGACGGATGACGCGGTCCGCAACGTCTTCGGCACGTACCGCGGTTTCTCCGTCAGCGACGACAGCGACCTTAGTGTCCTGTCCCGTACCCGCGGGAAGGACGAGTTCAACGTCGACGCGGTTGTCGGGCTGACTCAGGTCGAGGTCTCGCAGATTGATGGCGAGGTCTATGCTTTCGGTGAAGTTCCTCTCCTCACGTTCGGAGAGGGCTTTCTCTACTGCTTCCTGTGTATCCATACGAACACCTCCGTAGTACGGCGTTCCGCCTTCTACGGACTTAACGGGGAGAGTCGGGATGCGCGTAAAAACCCACCGATAGACGACCGCGCTCGGCGAAGGATATATGTGGCGAGCAATACTAATCTCCGCTCATGAGATTTCCAGCGTCGGAACAGGTAAGCAGCCACGAGTCGAGCTTCGAGGCGGCGCACTCAGAGGTGCGTAAGAAGGAGTTTACCGGCTCGCTGGTCCTCGGCTCGGTCGAGGGGAGGGGGGTAGCAGTCTATCTCAACGGATGGCCCATATACGCCAAGTACAAGGGGGCAAACGAGGAGTCGGGAGAAGCCGCCGTCAAGGAGATGAAGAAGCAGTCGGGCGAGATAGAGAGACACGCGTCGCGCCGCGACCCCGTCGAGATGTTCCGGACCTACATGAACTACATAGGACGCGAAGAGGGTCTCATCAGCGTCCATAGGACGGACGAAGTCGAGGTCCAGCCGCGGACGATACTCGTCACCAAGGGGGGAAGTCTCGAAAAGACGAACGTCCCCGGGGGTGTCCGCCTAGGATACTCGCCCGACGAGAGGCAGGCTTACGAGTTCTTTGAGGAAAAGGAACTCACCGGCTACGCCCTGTCGAACGACGAGATAATCCGTTTCGAGGAGGGCGAAGAGCAGGAGAGAAAGCAGTTCAAGGACGACGGTCTTTCGACGCTAGTCCGTATGGAGTCAGAGGAGGGACTCGGCGCTCTCGAATGCGAGTACCTCGACGTCTACACCCAAGGCTCTTCGGGCGGACAGGTCGATGTCGAGTTCGATATCGAAGGATGGGAGATAGTCGAAAGTAGCGGCGGAAGCGGCGATAGTAGCGGTCTTCTTTCCGGTATACTCGGCGGATAGTCAGTCAGTCAGTGCGTCGACTATCTTCGACTCTATCTTACGTAGATGCTCCGATGCCGTCGAAGGCGCACAGCCCAGTTCGTCGGCGACCTCGTCGTGTGTCGCCGAACGTGGAACGTCGTAGTATCCGAGTTCGGCGGCGACGTTTAGCACCTCACGCTGACGGTCGGTAAGGAGCGACAGGAGGCGGTTGTCTTCGGGGCTATACTCGCCGACCTGACGTACGTCCACGTCTACGTCGTCGGGTACGTCGTCGAGAGCCTCGCTCAACGTCTCCTGTTCGCCGATAACGGTCGCGTGTATTCCTTCGTCACCGAACTCCATCGGCGTATCGACTATGAGACGGCGGTCGTCGACTATCGAGAGAAGACCGACGACGGGTTCCCCCTGTTCGACGTGTACGTAGACGTGGTGGTTTCCGTCGTCGACCTCGAATACGTCGTAGCTCAGAACCTCGCTCGAATCCTGAAGAGCCTCACGGATGACTTCGCCCTCGCCCTCGATTCCGTAGAGAGCCATCACGGTTCCGTCGCTCAACAGGTTTATGTGGTGGACGCGTCCGCGGTGTAGCTCGGGACTGTCGGCGATAATCTCTTCGACAGGATGGAATGTGTCGTCCGACGGCGACAAGACGACCTTGAGGTACCTCATCAAGGACGACTACGGACGCACCGTAATTAAACCTGTCCGACTACGTAGCCCCGTGTGTGAGTTCGGTTGTTTCCTGTCCATTGAGGATGACGGTAACATCCTCGTCTTCCTCAGCGTTCTGAACGTCGGTGTAGCTTGCCACGACTTGGTCGCCTTCTTCGACGTTGTAGCTACCTCCGAGTCCGATTACGAGGGTGGAGCCGTTGTCTTCATCACTTACCTCGTCCACGTCGTCAGTGACGTCGGTTTCGTCGCCGTTGCTGACGACAGTAACCTCGGCTTCCTCAACGTTGCTGACATCCGCGGCAGTATATTCGATACGTATCTCGTTGAGTGAGTCGCCTCCTGAGAAATCCTCGCGCGCGGTAACGCGTACCGTAGCTTCATCCTCAGAGAAGGTCGCCGAGCCTTCTGCTTCCACTTCTTCATCCTCGTCTTCCTCTTCGAAGTCCGTCTCCTCTTCTTCCGGCTCGTCTTCACCGTTCTCAGTCTCCTCGCCGTTAGGGTCATCCTCCTCTTCGTCGTTAAGACATCCGGCTAATACTCCACCCGCTACGACCCCGCTCGCTGTTTTTAGAACAGTACGACGTGTAGTCTCTCCTCCACTCATACAGGTTAAAAATACCTATCACGTATAAGTCTTAGTATGACATGGTCTGAGCCGTATGCGAATTCTCCGACGGGGCGGAACCTTTCAAAATAAACCCTTGGGCAAAATTACTTGAACGAACGTCTCCTATTTTGGGTATGCAACCCGTGGTATTCGTCCACGGCTTCCTAGACACGTGGTATATGCCGTGGTGGAGTAAGATGGAGAGCCATATGAAACGTCTCGGACTCCTGCCCGACGAGATATACGCCGTCAACAAGGGACGTGTACCCGGAACGACCGTCAAGTCGCCGCGCGACTACGCCGAACTCGTTGGCGAGAAGGTTGAGGAGGTACGGGGCGAACACGGCGAACGCGTCAACCTCGTTGGGCATTCGATGGGTGGACTCGACTCGCGGTGGTACGTCGAGCAGTTGGGCGGCGACGAACACGTCGATACGGTTGTGACGCTCGGAACGCCGCACCACGGCACGCTGTTGTCGCGGTACGCCTTCTTCACACCGGGAGGGCGCGATATGACGATGTCGAGCGACCTGATACGGACGCTCAAACGTGACGGGGTCGCCGACGGCGTCGACTACGTCGCGGCGTGGAGTCCCGCCGACGAACTCGTCAAGCCCAAACGGAGCGCCAAGCTACCGTCACATAGGGAGAACGTCACCAACGTCAACGTCGGACCTTTCAGCCATTTCGAACTACAGTGGCGGCGTTCGGTCTTCGAGAAGTTCGCCGACTACCTGAGAAGCGAAGGTTGAAACCCTCCGGTACGCTTTCTCGACCATGGAGATACGCGGCGAACGCGAATGCCTCGACTGTGGCGAGACGTGGAGCTACTTCGAGACGCGCGAACCCGAATGCCCCGAATGTGGTAGTCTGCGGAGCCGCGCAGTCGAGGACGCCGAGGAGGATACGTCGGGCGCGGTCGAGACGGGCGACCTCCTGACGCGTTTCGGGAGCGACTTTGCGGGCGCTCTCGAAGAGGCGGAGGACCGTTGCCGCGAGTACACGTCGCGCGCAGGATTCGTCGAGGGCGGCGAACTCCTGCCGCCCGAACCCGTCTACGTTATGGCGTGCGAGGTCAAGCACGTTGCCGCCGAGTTCGTCGGCAACCGCGAACCGACCGAGGACGAGCGCCGGTACGTCGTCGCTCTCGTCGAGGGCGTCGGAAAGGACGACCCGCCCGCTCCCGACGAACGCCCCGAGAGCCTCGACGCCGCACATAACCGCGCGGTCGCCGAGACGGTCGAGGAGTACGCAAAGGAGATGTCGCGGTACCTCCGGAGTTCGGGGAAGACGGACACACGTATCGAAGAGGCACGCGACCTCGCCAAACGGACGCAGGCTACCGATGGGGACGAGGATGACGCCGTCGAAGGACTACGTTTTCTACGTGACGTTTACGACAACCTGACGGTCTAAATAGTTCTGACTACGTCACTTCTGAAGACGCGCCGCCTTGACGGTGTTTTCGAGCAAGGAAGCGACCGTCATCGGACCTACGCCGCCCGGGACGGGCGTTATATCCGACGCCTTTTCGCTCACCTCGTCGTAGGCGACGTCGCCCACGAGTTCGTCGTCTACGCGGTTGATTCCGACATCCACGACGACGACGCCTTCGCTCACCATATCGGAGGTGATGAACTCGGGTACGCCGACAGCGGCGACGAGTATATCCGCGGCGCGCGTATGCTCTTCGAGGCTCTCGGTACGTGAATGGCAGACGGTCACCGTGGCGTTTACGTCACGCGACATCAGGAGGGAGGCGAGAGGCTTGCCGACGATATCCGACCGTCCTACGACGACGACGTGTTTTCCTTCGAGTCCAACGCCGTGTTCGCGTAACATACGGACGACGCCCTTGGGTGTCGCCGGAACGAAACGCGGGCGTCCCTCCATCAGCAAGCCCTTGTTGAACGGATGGAAGCCGTCGACATCCTTCTCGGGCGCGACTGCTTCGAGGGCGCGCTCCTCCGAAACGTGGTCGGGAAGAGGTAGCTGGACGAGTATACCGTCAACCTCGTCGTCCGCGTTAAGCTCCTCGACGGTTTCGAGTAGTTCGTCCTCCGACGCATCGGGGTCTATACGGACCGTCTCGCTGTCGATACCGACCTCGTCCGCCGCCTGTCGTTTCATACGGACGTACGTCTCGCTCGCGGGGTCGTCGCTCATCAGCACCGCGACAAGCTTCGGCGTCCGTACCATTCTGTCAACCTCGTTCGCCACCTCGTTACGTACGCGCGCCGAGATTTCGTCGCCGTCGATTATATCCATGGTACAGGGTTCGACGCGAGAAGGTTGAAGCTAACGGTAATACGTACCAACGGTAGACGTAGAACGGACCGAGCTACTCAGACCTTCGCAGGACGGACTCGCCGACTTCATCGACCGACCGTAGCCCCGTCAGCCCAAGTGTCAGGTCGAAGTCAGCACGGAAGTTCTCGACCACCTCTCTGACGCCGTCCTCGCCGTCAAGGGCAAGTCCGTAGACGTAGGGTCGTCCTAGCATCACTGCGTCTGCCCCGAGAGCGAGAGCCTTGAGCGCGTCCGCGCCTCGGCGGACGCCGCTGTCGAATAGGACCGTCGCGTCGTCAACCGCCTCGGCGACGCGTGGAAGGGCATCGAGAGCCGCAACCGCTCCGTCGACCTGCCTACCGCCGTGGTTCGAGACGACGACTCCGTCAGCGCCTACCTCAACGGCACGGCGCGCGTCTTCGGGACGGAGGACTCCCTTGACGACGACGGGCAAGTTGGTGTAATCTGCTATCTCGGAGATATCCGGTGGCGTCAAAGTAGCGTCGGAGAATACGTCGATGAAACGTTGTATCGCCCCGAACTCGTTCTCCTCGGGCGGCGTGTCGAGAGAACCGCGGAAGACAGGGTCGGAGAAGTAGTTCGCCAGACCCTCGCCGTCAAGGAAGGGTAGGTAGCCGTTCTCTATGTCACGCTCGCGCCATCCGAGCAACGGCGTATCGACCGTAATGACGACGGCGCTATAGCCCGCGTTCTCGGCGCGTTCGACGAGGCTCCTGTTGAGGGCGGCGTCGCTCGACGGATAGAGCTGGAACCAACGTGTCGCGTCGCCGTCCTCGTGTGTTTCGTCCGCCTCCTCGGCTATATCTTCGAGGGTGTCGGACGAGACTGTACTGACGGTGAAAGGAACGTCGAGCGACGCCGCGGCGCGCGCCATTCCGGTGTCGGCGTCGTCGTGTACGATAGACAGGACGCCGACGGGTGCGAGAAGGAAGGGCGCGGAAAGTTCGTCGCCGAGGACGCGCGTCGAAAGGTCGCGTTCGGATACATCACGCATGACGCGTGGTTCGATTGACCGCCTTTCGAAAGCACGTCGGTTTCCGAGCGCCGTATCCCCGCTTCCCGCGCCGCCTTCGACGTATCCGTACGCCTCGTCGGTCATCTCCTCCCGCGCCGCGTCACGTAGCTTCTCGTACGACGGCGGCACGTCGGGCGTCTCACCCGCCGCTCCGCGTATATAGACGTCGCGCTGTCTCTCGCGTCCTGGTCCGTCTGACATACGCGGCGTTCGACGCCGCGACGGAAATAGCTAAGCCTACTTGATACCTGTGCCGACGGGCGAGTCTTCCTTGGTCGTCAGAAGGTCAGCGTCGTCGCCCGCGGCAAGGAGCATCGCCTCGCTGTCGTAGCCGAAGATTGTCGCGGTTTCGAGGTTCGTCACGACGACGACGCGTTCTCCAACGAGGTCTTCGGTCGCGTGCAGACCCTTGAGACCCGCGACGACCTGCCGCGTCTCGTCTCCTATATCGACGTTCAGAAGGAGGAGAGAGTCGGAGTCCTCTATCTCCTCGGCGCTCTCGATACGTGCGACGCGTATATCGAGTTCCTCGAAACGTTCGAACGGGATTTCGTCTTCGGCGCTCGCGTCTTCTTCTTCGTCTTCCTCGTCCTCATCCTCCGTCTCATCGTCGGTACCCTCGTCGCCGATACGTTCCTGTAGACGCGCCTCCAGCCTCTCTATCTCCTCGTCTTCGACCTGTTCGAACAGATGTTCGGGTTCGTTTAGCGCCCCTTCGACGGGTTCCGTCGCGTCTTCGAGCGTAGCCTCGTGAACGTCGCCCTCGTCGAGCGTATCCCAGACGCGTTCGGCGGCGGACGGCATCACGGGTTCGAGGAGGAGCGCGGACGCCTTGGCGACGGCGAGGCAGTTGTACAGGACATCGGCGGCGCGTTCGTCGTCATCTCCGAGGAGGTTCCACGGTTCGTTGCGCTGGACGTACTCGTTGCCGAATCCGGCGAGTGCCATGCCCGCCTCGGCGACCTCCTTGACGTTGTAGTCCTCGACCGCGTCCTCGAAACGTTCGACCGCCGTCTCGATTTCGTCACGTACCTCGTCTTCGAGCGAACCGTCGGGCGCGCCGTCGAAGTTGTCGTACGCGAGGAGAGCCGAACGGTAGACGAAGTTGCCGAAGGTATCAACGAGTTCGTTGTTGACGCGTTCCTGAAACAGCGACCACGAGAAGTTGAGGTCGTTCTCGAAGCCCGTGTACGAGACGATGTAGTAACGGATGAAGTCGGCAGGGAAGCCTTCGTCAAGGTAGTCCTCGTCGAGCCAGACGGCGCGTCCACGCGAGGTTGAGAAGGCGCGGTCGTTAATCTTGACGAGTCCGGAAGCCATGACCGCATCGGGCGTCGAGTAATCCGCGCCGTGGAGCATCGCAGGCCAGAAGACGCAGTGGTGCTGTATGATATCGCCGCCGATTACGTGGACGATTTCGGACGAGTCGTCGCGCCAGTACCGCTCCCACGCGTCGTCGGGCACGTCGTCGTCGTTCGCCGCCCATTCCTCGGTCGAGGAGATATACTCGATAGGTGCGTCAACCCAGACGTAGAGGACGAGTTCTTCATCACCGGGGTAAGGAACGCCCCAGTCGAGGTCACGCGTGATACACCAGTCCTGCAGTCCCTCCTCTATCCATCCCTTAGGCTGGTTCTGCGCGTTCGACGTGCCTTCGAGGTCTTCCACGAAGTCGGAGAGGAAGTCGCGGAACTCCGAGAGCGCGAAGAACCTGTGTTCCTGCTCGACGTACTCGGCGGGCGCGCCGGTTATCTTCGAGACAGGATTTTCGATTTCGCCGGGTTCGAGATGCCGTCCGCATTCGTCACATTCGTCGCCGCGTGCGTCCTCGGCGTCGCAGTACGGGCACGTACCCTCGACGTACCGGTCAGGGAGAGTCCTGTCCGCCTCGGGGTCGTAGGCGACCTTCATCGTGTCCTCGTAGATATGCCCGTTCTCC
>JAQZCZ010000020.1 GCA_028751095.1 Euryarchaeota archaeon Ods01
ACTACTCCCAGACGAACTCGCCGTTCTCCTGCACTACCTCGCCGTCGAACTCTATACGTCCGTCGCTCGTGTCGAGTATCATATCGACGTGAACCGCCGAGTCGTTGCCCTCGCGCCCCTCGCCGACGTTCTCGTCGTAGGCGCGTCCGAGTGCCATATGGACCGTCTCGCCCATCTTCTCGTCGAAAAGCATGTTCTTCGTAAACCGGTCTATCTCGCGGTTGGTGCCGATACCGAGTTCGCCGAGTCGGCGCGCGCCCTCGTCGGTTTCGAGTAGGTCGTCGAGCGCCTCCTCGTTCCGTTCCGCCGACGACTCGACGACGACGCCGCCCTCGAACGTGAGACGGACGCCCTCCATCTCGCGTCCTTGGTGGATGAGGGGCTTGTCGAAATGGACAGTTCCTTCGACGCTGTCGGGCACGGGCGCGGTGAAGACCTCGCCGCTCGGCATATTGTTACGTCCCGCCGAGTTGACGGCGTTCATCCCATCGACGCTCATCCGTACGTCGGTTTCGTCGGCGACGACACGTACCTCACTCGCCTCGTCGAGACGTTCGCGTAACTCCTCCTGATACTCCTCGACAGCCTCCCAGTCGCGCAACGTCGCGCTGTAGACGAAGTCGCGGTACTCCGCCAGAGACATCCCTGCGTTCTGGGCGTGTGCGTTCGTCGGATGTTGCGTCAGGCACCACCGTTTCGACAGGCGCTCCTCCTGTATCGGCTTGGTGACGCGTGACCTCTCGGCGAGCTTTTCGCCGTCAACGTCCGACATCGCCGAGACGTTAGGGTCCGACCGGACGTGTATCGCGGCGTCCGCCTCCTCGTACATCGCAAGCGAATGTTCGGGAAGCGAGAAGTCGCCGTCGTGCGCCTTCATGTACGCGCGCGAAGCTTCGTCCGACGAGTAGAGCGTGAGCGGATTGCCGCCGCGTTCGCCGATTTCGTCGTGGAGTGCGACGACGAGTTCATGCGCCTCGGGACTCGCGGTAACTACGACATCGTCGCCCTCCGAAACGTCGGTACACCAGTCAACGAGAATACGTGCGTGTTCCTTTACGCGTTCGTCCATGGACGCCAAACGTCGGCGCGCCGCATATAGCCAACGCTCCTAGCTGTATACGATTCCCGCGATGACGGCGATGAGATAGCCGACGACGAGTCCCGCGGCGAATACGAGCGGGTCGGCGGTCGCGGGGAAACGTTCGACGAGGAAGGCGACGCCGACAAGGAACCAGACGACGGACATCAGAATGCCGAAGACGAGAAAGGTGAGGGCGAGGACGCCGAGGAGACGGAGGCGGCGGCGTGCCGCATCGTACGACGCCGCGACGCGTGAGAGTTCGTAGCCGATTATCTCGGACAGGACGATACGGAGAACCTCGCGGACGAAGTCGAGGAAGGCGCCGAATACGCGTCCCCGTCTGCTTCCGCTTCTTCCGCTGTCCCCGTCGCCTCCACCTTCGTCACCTCCGGAAAGGTCTGTCTCCTCTACGTCTACGTCGGTCATCTTCGGTGTTCCACCCCGCGCCGTAGGACTATCTCCTCGTCCGCAAAGACGAAGACGACTTCCTCGGTTTCGGAGTCGGTAGAGACGGACTCCAGCGCGTTGGCATCCCGGACGATTCGGTACGACGTTCCGCCGGGCTTGAAGACGACGGTATCGTCACGCCTCGCCGTAAACTGCCAGCCGTCGCCGTTGACGACGACGCGTTCGCCTTCCTCCTCTATACGTGTCGTTAGCGCCGCGGTTCCGAAGGCGTTCTTGAGGCGGCGCTGAAGTTCACGCGCGCTCTCGACCACCGTCGCCCCTTCGTCGGTCTCGACCTCTACCTCAACGTTTTCGTCCATGCCCCGCCTAAGCACGGGCGCCACTTAAGCTTTCGAGGGGGTTTTGTCGCGGCGGGCGCAAGGATATCCATGGAACAGGTCTTCGCTCCGTGGCGTATCGAATGGGTGAGACGTGACAAGGAGCTGGACGGATGCGTATTCTGCGAGATGCGCGACTCCGACGACGACAGGGACGCGCTCGTCGTCGCGCGGTCGTCTCGTTCGTTCGTCGTCCTCAACAACAGCCCGTACAACCCCGGGCACGTCATGGTCGTGCCGCACGCGCATACGGGCGACTACACCGCGTTAGACGACGAGACGTTGCTCGACCACGCGCGCCTCAAACGTGCGACATTCGATGCACTCCGCGCTTCCTTCGACCCCGACGGATTTAACGTCGGTCTCAACCTCGGAGATGCGTCCGGGGGTTCGATAGACGACCATCTCCATACGCATGTCGTCCCGCGTTGGGAGGGCGACACCAACTTCATGCCCGTCACGAGCAACACGAAGGTCATCGTGCAGGCGCTCGAAGAGACGTACGACGAACTCCGAGAGGGCTTCGCGGCGCTCAACCCGACCCGCGACGACGGCGAGGGCGCTGTCTACCTTAGCTCGAACAGGTAGCCCGCGGGCGAGCGCACTAATGCGATACGGTCGCCCCACGGCACCGAACGAGGCTCCTGAACGACCTCGCCGACGCCTTCTGCGACGCGGTCCGCCGTTTGGTCGATATCCGAGACGCGTAGGACGAATACCGCACCATCACCGCGGTCGGGCGGGTCGGACGGCGCGCTCATACCGAACTCCTCGAACGTCTCCGCGTCGAAGTCCTCCTGTAGCTTGAGGCGCGCGCCTTCTGCCGTGTACTCAACGCTCGTCTCGCCGACACGCGCCGGTTCTAGATTCAGCGCCTCCTCGTAGAACGGGCGCGACCCGTCGAGCGACGGCGTCGTAACGAACAGCTGGACGAGTTTCATGTTCAACGTACGCGGCGGCGACGTATCACGTTTACCGACGACCTTTTGCGTCTCCGCTCTGTTTCGGGTCTATGCTCCGAAGAAGCTTCGTCGGACTGACTGCGGTCGCCCTCGTAGGCTGTCTCGGCAACGGGGACAGAACGGAACCGACAGGCGGATGGACGCTCAGTGAGGAGCCTTACGACGCGCCGAACGTCGAGTTCACGCCGAGGTTCGTCGAAGGTGATTTTGCGCCGCCTGAGAACGGCGTGTCGGAGGATTATATCGAGGAGGTACGCGAGGAAACAGTCCAGGAGTTCGAGAACCAACCGAACCGTCAGGCGCTGTTCCTCGAAGAGGACGGTGAGTCGCTCGCCCTCAACCAGTGGCGTGACGGCGACGGGACGGTCTACCAGCTAATAGAAATCCAAGCCGACGAGGTAACGAGCGAGTACGAATCGTACAACGACGGAACGGTCTACGTCCGCGATACGGAAAACGGCGACGAGGAGTTCTACCGTCTCGAATCTCCGGACGAGACGGAGCGCGAGTTCGTCCGTCTGTCGGGCTTCGGCTTCACTCCCTCGTACGAGACGTACGAAGCCGTCGAGGTCGAAGGAACGCCGTTCTACCGTCTTCACGGCGACGACGAGGCGGCGGAGATGTACGTCGATACTGTCGGGGTCGCGCGGTATCTGCGCTCGGGCGAAGAGTTTGGCGAAGAGTTCGGCGCTGAGGTCGAAGCCGAAATCCTGCGCGGCGACGTCTCGATAGAGGAACCCGACTGGATAGACGAGGCACGCGACGCCGAGATACGTTCGACGAGTGGGGACGTTTAGGCATCCGTCTCGCGTAGCGCGCTTCCGCCGCAGTACGGGCACGCGAAGTCGTCCTTCGTCGTGTCGTCGGGCATCTCGTACGTGTAATGGAGTTCGAACATATCGAGCGCGCAGTCGTCGTCGGTGCAGACGAGTTCGAGCTTCTCGGGCATACAGTTGGGTCGTGCCGAGTCGTCTTCAAACCGACGCCTCTTGCTCCTCGTCACGTATCGCCTCAACGCGCTCGCCGTGTTTCTCCGCCGCGTATCCGACGACCGACGCGCGTCCCTCTACGAAGTCCTCTTCGTCCACGGGAGCGGCTTCGGCGTTACGCAACGAGTCCTGTACGAGCGGCAGGAGTTCGTTCACCGTCTCGGTGACGACGCCCGCCGAAACGCCGCCGCGTACGTTCTCCTTGACCTTCTCCGTGCCGAATCCGACGTGCCGTCCCTCGTCGCCGCGTATCCGTTCGATTCCCTCAACGAGTCCGGGAAGCGCGAAGACGCCTTCGTCGCCGAAGTTACGCGTCAGCCACCAGTAGCCTGCCTGCGCGAGTATCCCTTCGACCGTCAGATGGTAATGGCAGTAGGCGCGGACCCGCGTCTCAGGGGAGTCGTCGCCCAGAAGCGCCTCGGTCGCCTCGGCGTTACGTTCGAACAGTTCGAGGTATCCGTCGGGGAACCACCGCGCTTCGTCGGGATACGTGCGTTCGACACCGACACGGTCCTCGGCTTCGTGGACGACCTCGCGCCAGTATCTGTCGAAGAACTCGGCGTGTTTCGCCTCGTCGTACATCTGTGTCGTCAGAAACATCTGGTCCTCGATACTTTCGAGAGCGACGGCGAACGGCGCGAGGTCCTCGGTCACCGACTCCTCTCCCGCTCCGAACTTGGCGAGCGTACCCTTCAGGTACTCAACGACACCCGGTGCTTCGCGGTGCGCTTCGACGAGCGCCTCAACGTCGTCCGTCAGGTCTATCCCCGACGGGTCCCATCCGCGTTCGACCGCATCGCGGTAGTAACGGTAGCTCGTCAACCCTGTATTGTGCATACGTTGACGATATCCGCCGCGCACAAAAGCTATTCGTAATACTCTCCGCTCTCGCGCTGTTCGCGGTCCTTCTGGCTCCCCGGCTTGTTGGCGCGCGGTCTGCCCGTCTCGGGGTCCTTACGGAAAGTCATATCGACCGTCGAGAGGAACCTGTCGAATCCGTCCGAAACATCGTCGGGGGCGCTCGCGTGTCCGCGCACCCCGGGTTCGCCGTCGAAGACCATCGCACGGTCGGATATGTAGTCAAGGAAGACGAGGTCGTGGTCGATAACGACGACGGGAACCTCGGCGTTGCGCGCGAAACGGCGGAGCGACTTGGCGAGAGAGACGCGCGTCTCAACGTCGAGGTACGCCGACGGCTCGTCAAGAAGATAGGCGTCCGCCTCCTGTCCGAGACACGCCGCGACGCCGACGCGTTGGAGTTCGCCGCCAGACAGGTCGGCGGTATTCTGTTCGTAAAGCTCCTCTAGGTCAAGCGGCTGTTCGACGAGAGTCTGGTAACGCTGTGACGACATATCGATATCCTGCATCAGGACGAACTCGACCTTCGCGTTCTGTGCCTCAAGATGCTGGGGCTTGTACGCGAACGACGCCGTCGTGTCGAGTTCGCCGCCGTCGGGTTCGAGTTCTCCGGCGAGCATCTTGACGAATGTCGATTTACCGATGGCGTTTTCGCCGAGTACGCCGACGACATCGCCCTCGCGCAGGTCTCCGCCTTCGACGCGGAGTTCGAACGAGTCGAACGACTTTTCGAGCGCCGGATACTCGACGACGGTATCGCCCGCCGAGGTTCCGGCGGTCCCGCGCTCGAACGTAATCTCCTCGTCGCGGATACGGAGGTTGTGGCTCTTGAGGTATCCGCGCAGATACTGGTTGACGCCGACGCGCGACGACATCGCGTTCGAAATCATACCGTAAGCGCCGGGTTCGCCGTGTGCGACATGGACGAGGTCGGCGACCACGTCGAGCGTCGCCAGGTCGTGTTCGACGACGACGGCGCGCCTGTCACCTTCCGCGGCGGCGGTCTCCTCACGTATCGCGCGTGCGACGTTGAGGCGCTGTTTGACATCGAGGAAAGACGACGGTTCGTCGATTAGGTAGACATCGGCGTCGCGCGCGAGGCATCCCGCGACCGCGACACGTTGTAGTTCGCCGCCCGAGAGAGAACCGACCTGTTTGTCGACCATCGCCTCCATATCGAGCGTCTCGACCAGACGTTCGACGTTTCCGCGTTCGTCGAGACGGTTGAGGAGTTCAGCGACGCGCCCGCCGAACGCCTCCTGAATCTCATCGACGCGCTGGACCTTCGACGACGCGACGATACCGCCTTCGGCAAGCCTCTCGAAGTAGGTCTGTAGCTCCGTCCCACGGTGTGCGGTCACGATTTCGTCCCATTCGACGCCCTCATCGTACTCGCCGAGGTTGGGCTTGAGGTCACCCGCGAGTATATTCAGAGCGGTCGATTTACCCGTGCCGTTACGTCCGAGTACGCCGACGACCTGACCTTCCTTCGGTGCGGGAAGTCCGTAGAGACGGAAGGCGTTCTCGCCGTACTGGTGTAGCTTCTCGCCCGTCTCCTTTTCGAGGTTAACCAGCTGTATCGCGTCGAACGGACATTTGTTGGCGCTGATACGGTGCCCCTCCATAACGACCGCCTCGGAGATACGCGCCTTGCCCGTCTCGTCGTCTATGTAGAAGCCGTCCGCTCCCGTCGGCGACCGGTTGAGCGGGTCGAAGTTGACGCATTCGTGTTCGCATTTGTCGGGGTTACATTTCTCGTCGTCAACGACTGCGATTAGGTCACTCATTGGTCGTGATTACTCGCGGGCGCGCAAACAGTTTTCGTTTAATGTAGCTTGAGTTCGACACGTCGCCCGTCGGGGTCGCGGACGTAGACCGCAGGGTCGCGTCCGTACGCGCCGTAACGCTCGTGCGGCTCGTCCTCCTCAACCTCGTACCCCGCGTCTTCGAGGGTTTCGACGAGTTCCTCCCCCTCGTCACGCGTATCCGTCTCGGAGGAACGGAGCAGGAAACAGACGTGTTCTCCGCCGACATCTATTTCGTCGTCGGTCGGAACGAGATGGACGTGACGCCCGCCTGCGACGACAGCGACGAAGGGCACCTCGCCATCCTCAAAACGGTCGCGGTCACGTACCTCCATCCCGAGCGTGTCGGCGTAGAAGCTAAGCGCGTCGTCTATATCGGTCACCCGCAACGCGACGTGGTCGATATCTACCGTCTCCATGACCGTCCTTTGTCGCCCGCCAACAAGTGCTTGCTGAAGGATACTGAAAGATTATTTTGGTTAACCAAAATATTTCTTCGGTAGTGGAAAGGTATAAGGGGATGCGCGTCGAAGGTTAGGATAGACATGAGTACCCAAGAACAGGAAACCGTCCGGCAGAAGAGCGGCGAAGTAGAGAGCAACGAGCTACGTCTCGACGAGGAGAGGTCAGAGCAGATAATCGACGCGTTGAACACCGACCTTGCGGCGACATACGTCCTCTACCACCAGCTTAGGAAACACCACTGGAACGTCGAAGGCGCGGAGTTCCGCGACCTCCACCTGTTCCTCGGTGAGGCGGCGGAGAACTCCGAACTGTTCGCCGACGAACTCGCGGAGCGCGCACAGGCTCTCGGAGGGGTACCGCACGCAAGTATGTCAACGTTGGAGGAGAAGGCTCCCGTCGAACCCGAGGATGAAGATGTCTACGACATACGAACGTCGCTGAAGAACGACCTAGAGATGTACGGCGAAATCATCGAAACCCTCCGCGAACATATCGAGTTAGCCACGGACCTCGGCGACCACGCGACCGCCGAGATACTCCGCGAAAACCTCGTACAGGTCGAGGAGGACGCCCACCATCTCGAACACTACCTCGAAGACGACTCGCTGAAGCAGTAGACTAGCCGCCGACGGAACAGAACGCCTGAGTTCCGAAGACGGTCCCGTTTTCATCGACCTTGACGCCGACCCCGACGGTTTCCCATCGGTTGTCGAGCAGGTTCTCGCGGTGTAGCTCCGACGCCAGCCATTCGTCAACGAGTAGTTCGGCAACGCCTTCCTCGGACCGCGCGTATACGTTCTCGTCGGTCAGGCTCGACTCGAAGACCGTCTTGTACCAGACTACCGCGGCGTTCTCGCTGTACTCGAACTCCTCTCTTCCGTCTCGGAGAGCGTCACATTCGTCGACGTAACGCTCTTCAACCGTCTCGCCCGCCGGGTTGACATGTCCGACGTAGTCATTCTCTGACATGTTGTCCGCGTGGTCACGCGCCGGTGAGGAGAGGGTCTCGGAGAAACTGACGCTGTCGAGAGACCGGTTCGCGCGAACCTCGTTCGTCTCGTTGACGACGAGGCGCTCGACCGCCGAAGTATTGAGGTCTCCGTAGTCGGGGTCCTCGTACTCGGCGCGGTCGTCGTAGGGTTCTAGAAGCGGCGAGTCGGTTGCTACGGGTATCCTGACGGTGTCGTCGTCTACGGTCGGACCTCCGGCTCCGTTTCCACCCTCTCCGCCTCCGTTACCGTTCTGTGTATCCTCGCTCTCAGCGCTACCGTCGCTTCCGATGAACATTATACCGAAGCCAACGAAGAGCAGGAAGCCGGCGACGAGAACCGCCGCGGCTACGGTGTCCGACAGGTATTCACCCATACCCGCTGTAACCGTTGCGCCTAGTTACGTTTTGCCCTCAGAGCTTCAGGACGGCGAAAAATCCGAACACGGTGACGAGTGCGACGAAACCGAGGGATGCGACGGTTGCACCCGCGGAGCCGACACCGGATTCGAGGACGGTCGCGTAGAATACGCCGAAGCCGACGACGATTCCGACCCCGCCGACGAAGTCGGTGCCGTCTTCGCGTACGGTACCGTCGGACCGGTAGCTACCCACGAGGGAGATACCCGAAAGGAGACAGTAGGCTCCGGCTGTAAGGGTCAGATAACGGACTGCGTGGACCGTGTAGCTTGTCTCTGACGTATAGAAGAAGGCGGCGACGCCGTAGACGACGACTGCGGCACCTCCGGCGACCCAACGGCGTTTCACGGTACGCGTTACTCGACGACCTCGACGGTTTCGTCCGTCGAAATCCAAGCGTTGCAGTTCCCTTCCTCGACGAAGACGGTCCGTCCGGGCTTGGTCGAGTAGCTCTTGATACGGCTGAGCGTGCCGAGACAGGCGTCGGGTAGCTCCTCCTCGTCAACTCCGTCGCGCTCAACTGACATATCCGTAGTTAGGACTGCCTAAAAGAAAAAGCTTTGCGAATCCTTCACCAAGTTCCGGTGATGGACTACAAGAGACGTGCCGAGGAAGAAGGCTACAGGGCGCGGTCGGCGTACAAGCTAAAACAGATAGACGAGGAGTTCGGTGTCATATCGCAGGGCGACACCGTCGTCGACATCGGCGCGGCTCCTGGAAGCTGGATGCAGGTAGCGACGGAGTGTGTCGGTCCGGACGGGAGGGTCATCGGGGTTGACCTCGCTCCGATAGAGACGCTCGACGCCGACGCAGACACCGAGACCTTACGCGGCGACGTTACCGAGGAAGAAACGAAGGAACGTGTCGAAGACGCCGTCGACGGCGAAGCCGACGCCGTGGTAAGCGACGCCTCGCCGGATATCTCGGGCGAATGGACCCTCGACCACGCGCGGTCGGTCCATCTCGCGCGCAACTCGCTCGACGTAGCGCGTCGCGTCCTCGCACCCGACGGCTACTTCGTCGTCAAGGTGTTCCAAGGTGACACGACGAACGAGTTCCGCGAAGAGGTAGGCGACGCCTTCGAGGACGTTGCGACCTACACGCCCGACGCCTCGCGCGACGAGAGTTCGGAAGTGTACGTCATCGGCTTGGGACGTGTCGACGCGCCCGTGAGCGAAGGCGACGTTATCGAGGCGGAGGTCGTCGACGAGGGCGACGAGGGCGACGGAATCGTCCGCGTCGACGGATACGTCCTGTTCGTTGAGGACGCTCAGGAGGGCGAGACGGTAGAGATACGTGTGACCGAACTCAAGCCCCGTTTCGGCTTCGCGGAACGCGCCGAGTAACGCCTCGACGTCTCAGACGCGTTGAGTACGACGAGAGACGCCTTTAGATAATATCGAGGTCGTCGTGGTCCTTAGCGCCGAAAACGAGCTTCAGCTCGTCGGATTCGGGCGTGCCGATACAGGTGAGGCGGAAGCCCGCGTCCTCCTCGTCGGGGCTGAGTATCGGTGGTACGTCCATATCCATCTCGCCCTCCACGAGGACCGCGGCGCAGGTTGCGCAGGTCCCCATTCTGCATTCGTGGAACGGTGTGAGTCCCGCATCCTCGGCGGCGTCGAGAACGTACTCGTTCTCGTCCATCTCGAAGCTTCCGTAGCTCTCGCCGTTTAGCTCCAACTCCTTCGCCTTCTCAAAGTTCTCGGGGTCTCGGACTTCCCAGCCGTTCTTTTTGATGACCTCGTAGCTGAGGTACTCCACCGTAGGCATGCGGAACAAGAGGTCCGCGCCACGCAAGAGTCTGTCGCTCGGCTTAGCGCAACTTCTTTGTTACCTAAGCCCATCTTGCGGAACATGCAAAGGAGGTCGTCTTCTTGGTAGAGGCACCGGACGTGGTCGCCGACGTACTCGGACAGTCGCTTGCTGATTCGTTGCTCGCCGTGTCGGTCTTCGTCGTCGCCTTCATCGTTCTGTATCTCGTCGGAAAGCTGACGGTTCAGCCGTTAATCAACCGGCTTCTGGAGAGGAAGGACGTTGAGAAGCATGCGCGGACGCCGTTGCTCAAGATTACGCGGTTCCTTATCGTCTTCGTCGCGCTCGCCGCCGCGTTCGCAGTGGCGGGCTACGGTAACCTCGTGATGTCGCTCGCTACCATCGCCGCGGCGGCAACGCTTGCGGTTGGTCTCGCTCTCCAGAACGTCATACGTAACTTCGTCAGCGGCGTCTTCATCTACGTCGAAAAGCCGTTCAAGATAGGCGACTGGATAGAATGGGAGGGCAACAGCGGCATCGTCGAGGATATCTCTCTCCGCGTCACGCGCGTCCGGACCTTCGACAGCGAACTCCTGACGGTCCCCAACTCAGAACTCACCGAGAACGTCGTCAAGAACCCCGTTGACGACAACCAGCTCCGTCTCAAGTTCGTCTTCGGTATCGGCTACGGCGACGACATAGACAAGGCAACCGATATCATCATCGAGGAAGCCGAGGCGCACGACGGCATACTCAACGACCCTGCGCCGTCGGTACGCGTCCACGAACTCGCCGATTCGTACGTCGGTCTACAGTCGCGCGTCTGGATACAGGACCCGACACGTGCTGACTACGTCAAGACGCGTTCCGAGTACGTCGGCGCTGTCAAGAAGAGGTTTGACGAGGAAGATATCGAGATTCCGTTCCCACAGCGCGACCTTTCGGGCGTCGTCGAGACGCGCGGTACCGACGGAGAGAGGGTCGGAGAAGAATGAGTCTGAGTATCACGAACGGGCGCGTCTTCCGCGCGGGAAGCCTCGAAGAGGTTGACGTGCGTGTCGAGAACGGCACGGTGACACGTGTCGCGGAAAACGTCCGCGACGAAACCGTTGACGAAACCCTCGACGCCGACGGCGCTCTAGTCCTTCCCGGAGCGGTTGACGTACACGTCCATTTCCGCGAACCCGGTGCGACGCATAAGGAGTACTGGCTCTCGGGTTCGCGCTCCGCCGCGGCGGGGGGCGTGACAACGGTCGTTGACCAGCCTAACACAGAACCGCCGACGGTCGATGGCGCGGCTTTCGACGAGAAACGCCAACTCGCATCGCGGTCGGTCATCGACCACGGAATCAACGCGGGAGTGACGGAAGACTGGAAGCCCGACGAACTCTTCGACCGTCCCGTCGCCGCATTCGGCGAGGTCTTCATGGCGGACTCGACGGGCGAGATGGGTATCGACGAGTCGCTTTTCGAGCGCGCCGTACGCCGCGTCGGAAGCCGCGGCGAACTGGTGACCGTCCACGCCGAGGATTCGTCCGAGTTCGTTGACGTAGACCTCGGTACGCACGATGCCGACGCGTGGTCGCGCCACCGAGCGCCCGAAGCCGAGATAGCCGCCGTCGAACGCGCCGTTGAGGTTGCCGACGAACCCGTCCATTTCGCGCATATCTCACATCCTCGGTCGGTCGATATCATCGAAGAGACGCCCCATACCTGCGAGGCGACGACGCACCATCTCCTCCTGTCACGCGATGACCTCGACGAACTCGGAACGCTCGGTAAGATGAATCCGCCTCTCCGTTCCGAGAACGCGCGACGGCGTCTGTTCGAACGTTTCGTCGAGGGAGCGGTTGACTGCGTGGCGACCGACCACGCGCCGCATACGCTTGACGAGAAGGACGCTCCCGTCTCCGACGCACCGTCGGGCGTCCCGGGGGTCGAGACGGTCTATCCGCTCCTCCTCGCCCTCGCACTCAACGACGAAATTGAACTCTCGCGCGTCGTCGAGACGGTCGCCTCCGAACCCGCGCGTATATTCGGATTCGACGACAAGGGAGCGATAGCCGAAGGGAAGGACGCCGATATCGCCGTGGTTGACGAGTCGGTTGAGGAGATACGCGCCGAACGTCTGCATACGAAGGTGGACTGGACGCCGTTCGAAGGGTACGAGGCGGTCTTTCCGCGTACCGTCCTGCGCCGCGGCGAGGTCGTCTACGACCGGTCGGAGGACAGGTTCGCGGACAGCGGCGGGAAGTTAGTTTCGTAGGACGCGGTCTACTTCCTCGGCGACCTCCTCGACACCTGAACGCCATCCGTCGGGTAGCTCTCCACCTCTCTTTGGTGGTGCGACATCCAAGCAAAGAGGCTCGTACCGGAGCCGGTCGATAGCCTCCGCCGCCACGTTACCGACGAACTCGGCGTTCTTCCTTTTCGACGAAACCCCTCCATCCGAAAGGTCGTAGTAACGCGTGAAGACCTGAAAGAGATACACGTCGTCTTCCACGCCGCCTTCGGAGACGCCCCGGAATATCTTCGCCGTGTTGTCGGCGGGGTCGGCGCGTCGCCATTCGAGTTCGACGAGAACCAGACGTTTTTCGCCCGCGCCAGCGGCGTCCACGGGCGTGCCGTTCACGTAGTACTCGGTCGTCCAGTCCGCGTCCAGACTCTCCGACAACGTGTCGCGGAGATACTCCTGAACCCTCTCGGCGTTCTCTCCCACGAGCTACCTCAGAACGCGGGCTACTTCAGACCACCGGCTATACGACGGTGTTCCGTAACGTGCCGACGCCCTCGTACGTAATCTCAACGTCGTCGCCGCGTTCGAGTAGTCCCGGGTTCGCGGGGCTTCCAAAGGCGATTACGTCGCCCTCGCGGAGCGTGAACCGGCGAGACATGAAGGCGACGAGTTCGTCCGCGCCGAATATCATCATATCGGTGTTGGCGTCCTGCCGCTTCTCGCCGCCGACGTACGTCTCGATACCGAGTCCGGTCGGGTCTATATCGGCGATACAGGGACCGAGGGGCGCGGAGCCGTCGAACGCCTTACGTGCGGTCCGTCGCTCTTGGTCGAGCGCGTCGAGGTCGTTCATGATACTGTAGCCGCGGACGTACTCCGACGCCTCGTCTTCGGTCACGTCGTGGCACTCCTCGCCGATTACCGCCGCGAGTTCGCCCGCGTACGTGAGTTCGTCGGTCCAGTCGGGGTAGACGATACCGTCACCCGGCGCTAAGACGCTCGTCGGCGGCTTGATGAAGAAGTCAGGGGCGTCGGGAACGTCGTAATCCATCTGGTCTATCTTCTCGGCGTAGTTACGTCCGACGCAGTAGAGCGCCGACGGTTCGCACGGCGCGAGCAGGTCGTCGTACTCGACGCTCTCTCCGCCGACAGTCACCTCGCCGTCTTCCGCGACGTACTCGCCTTCGACAGTCGACCCGTCAGCCTCGGCTCTCGCGTATCTCTTGACCATACCGGACCGTGGCGACCGCCGCATAACTATCTTCTGAGTTAGAGTTAAGTTACGCCGGTCCGAAGTACGCGATGGACGGATGCCCGAAAACAAGGACAAGATAGTCTCGTTCCGCGTCTCGGAGGACACGTTCGAGACGCTGTCCCAGATTGGCGAGGAGCGCGACGCCTCGCTCTCGGCTATCTTCCGCGAGTACGTCGATATGCTCGTCAAGCACGACGGGGCTGTCGAACTCGTCCCCGAGGGACGCGACCCCGACGACGACGAGTTCCCCCCGAAGGTCAAGGTGCCTAAGCAGGTTCTGCGTGAGCAGGAACGTCTCGAACTCGAAAACGAGCATCTACGCGAGCAGATAGAGGAACACAAGGAGTACATCAACAAGCTCAAGGACCGTCTCGAATCCGACGACGACGTTGAACACGTCATGCTCGGAAACGTCGACGCCGAGTACCGGTAACGTAGCTACGAGTCCGCGTCTACGTCTTTCCTGAGACTCTTTCCGCCGTGTTCCTCGCGTAACAGCTTCTCGGTTTGCTCCCTTCCGTGTTCACGTATCTCATCGACGTAGCTCTCGTCGTCCACGACGCCTTGTACGTGTTCGATAAGAACGTCGGCGGCGAGAACTCCGGAGACGGCGACGTACAGGGCGCCCTTTTCGAGGAGTTCGGTCGCCGTCTCGCGGTCTTCGGCGCGGAGTATAACGTCTCCGTCGACGAGTTCGAGTATCCGTTCTGACACCGGACGCTGTGCCGCAGTTGAGACGACGAGACTCGCTTCGTCGGCGCGCGCCTTTTCTAGCGTGTACTTCTCCATCGAGTCGCCGAATACGTATGCGTCGCATTCGAGTTCGACCGTCTCCAGGAGTGTCGGGTCGTTTTCGACGACGACGAAAGGTATATCGACCGTCTTACACGTCTCGGCGAGACGCTGACCCTGTCTACCGTACCCAACTATCACGACGTGGTCCTCGATACCGTCGGGCACGTGGCTCCCTTCGTCGACCTTTGTGTGCTGTTCCCACAGGAAGCCGCGGTCGGCGAGAGTCCTGTGTATCCGTTCATCGTATCTTCGGCTGAGGCTCGACGTTATCATCGTGACGGCGGCGGCGAGTATTATCGCATCCGGAACGGGGTACGCCACGAAGCCGAGAGCCATCGCTTCTATGACTATGATAAGCGCGAACTCACTCACTTGGTCGAGGTTCAAGCCGACGAGCGTTGACGACCTGCTCTCGTATCCTTTGTACATCAGGAGGACGACCGTGATTGCGGGCTTGACGACCGCGGTCAGGACGATAAGCGTCGCCGCTATTGCGATTACGTCGACCGACGGAACAGAGACGAGAGCGCCGACGGTTACGAAGAAGACGGTCACGAAGAACGTCTCTATGGAGGCAAGTCCGTTGAAGACGCCTATATGTTCGACGGGTTCGTGGCGGACGGCGATTCCGGCGGCGAACGCGCCCACGGCTATCGAGACGCCGATGAACTCGGCGGCACCGATGAAGATAACGAGGATAGTGATTATGCTCACTATCAGGAGTTCGTCCGACCCCTTGGCGAGCCGTCCTATTACGTCGAAGATATACTGGTTGACGATGACGCCGGCAACGAGGAGGGCGACGCCGTATCCGATGCTCGCCGCAACGGGGTCGGGTGCGAACGCCTCAGCGCTTAGGACGAGGAGGATGACTATGGCGAGTACGTCCTGTATGAAATGTACTGAGTTTGCGACCCGCCCGTGTATGAGGTTGTCGCGTATATCGGCTTTAATCATTCCGGTCCCGACGATGGTTGACGACAGGGCGGCGGCGACTCCGACGTAGACAGCCTGTTCGACAGGGGTGTTGAGCAAGACGGCGGCGATGAAACCGAGCGAACCCGTCACGGCAACCTGTGCGACTGCGACGAACTCGCTGTCACGTAGGACGGTCCGTATACCCTCAAAACGTATGCTAACCCCGAAGCTGAAGACGAGAAGGGCTATACCGTACCGGGCGAACTCCAACGTTATCTCGTCGTCGATGAAAAGACCCGCGACGAGTCCCCCGATTATGAGGAACGGGACAGTTGGCAGGTCGAACTGGTTTGCGATGAGGATGAATGCTCCTCCCACGACGAAGATAATGGCGAGCGAGACGAGTAGCTCAGTCATCTGCTACACCTCCCGGGTCGGGGAACGGGTCTTCGCCCGTCAGGACGCGTAGGTCGGCGTCGACGGCTTCGTCGAACCTCTCGCGGTCCTTGAAGTAGGATTCGAGGTATCCCGCTAGACGTTCGCCCGCGATATGGGCGCTCATTACGACGTAGTCGGCTCCGGCGTTGTACATGCTGTATGCTTCCTCCGCCCACTCCGCCTCTACGAAGACAATAGCTTCGTCGTCCACGGCACCGAGCAACGCCTTATTGATGTCGACCTCTACCGACGACGACAGCACGAAGTCGGCGTACTCCAGACCCGCCTCCTTCCGTACCTTTTCGTGCCGAAAGTCGCCGTAGACGGTGTCGTACTCGGTGTCTTCCAGAGCCTCGATGTGACCGACCGTCCGGTCTATGACGACCACGTCGCCGTACCTTTCCTTCAGTATCGACAGGGTTCCGCGCGTTATCTCGTCGAATCCTATTACGACCGCATGGTCGCGGTACTCCTTGCCGTTTTTCTCGCGTCCGCCCTCCGACTCCCACCGGCTCAGGTAGGGACGTACCTTCGCGTAGAGTTCGTGGTTGTACTGGACGAAATAGACCGAGATACTCATCGTAACCAGCGCGACCACTGTCAGGAAGCCGAGGACGGCGTCTTCGATGAAGCCGCCGGCGACCGCCGCGGTTCCGACGACCAGCCCGAACTCGCTGACCTGAACCATGTTGACGCTACCGATGAACGTGGTTTCGAGGTCGAACTCCTGCCAGTCGATGAGGTAGAAGAATACGACGAACTTTGCGGGCATCAGGACGCTCGCCGCGACGATAGCCTGCCACCAGTATTCGAACAGGTCGCTTGCGTCTAGCTGGAGACCAACCGAAGCGAAGAATATCAGCATGAACAGGTCGGTCAGAGGGGCGACGCGGTCCTGAAGCTCCTTGCTGTACGGGAGCTGGGCGATGGCGATTCCGGCGAGGAACGCCCCCATCTCTATCGAAAGCTCAAGCTCTATCGAGACGAGGACGAAGAGGAACGCCCAACCGATGGAGATAACGAAGAAGACGTTCTTGTCGTTGGCTATACGGCGGAAGAGTTCGGGAAGGACGTACCGTGACGAGGCGACCGCAACGATGCCGATGACGCCGATGAAGAACAGTATGGTTGCGAGGTTGACCGCGACCTCGGTCGCCGTCTCCGGCACTCCGGCGGCGAGAAGTGCGAGAAGGATAACGACGACGATGTCCTGAACGAGAAGGACGCCAACGTCTATCTTTCCGGGAAGTGAAGTCGCCTCGTTCTTGTCGGTCAGCATCTTGACGACGACCGCGGTCGAACTGTACATGACGGCGAGACCGATGATGACTGATTCGACGAAGGTAAATTCAAGTAGGTATGCCGCGCCGCCGCCGGTCAGTGCGACGAGCGTCATCTGAGGTATCGATATCTTGACTATCGGTTTGAGTATGTGGCGTATGTCCTCGATACGCATCTTGATTCCGAGCAGGAAGAGGAGAAACGCCAGACCGAGTTCCGCCATCGTCTCGGTGACCTCGCTCGGCGAAACTACCTGAAGCGCCGCCGGTCCGAGAATCAGTCCCGCGATGATGTAGGCGATGATACTCGGCTGTTTGAGGCGATGAGCGGCGAGTCCTAACACCGTCGCCACGACTATGATAACCGCGAAGTCGGTCCCGAGAGCTATATCGGTAGGCGCTACTTCGGTATGCAAGTTTCTTGTCTTCCGGTTGACGGCGGTGGGATTTATGTTATGGGATTCTAATTACTCCGTATGCCTGTCGAAGTCAAGGAGTCCGACCTTCCCGGGGTAGGTAAGAAGTACGTCTACCAGACAGAGGGATGTGAAGTGATAGTCACTATACAGAACGACGGTCGTCGTAAACTCTTCCGGCGTGACGACCCCGACGACGACGCCGAGGAGCTACTCGACCTAAACGACCAAGAGGCGCGTATCATCGGCACGCTCCTCGAAGGCGCGTACTTCCAGCCTGTCGCTGATGAACCCGTCGAAGACGAATAATGGCTGAGGTACTCCTTGATATCGGCGTGATGTTCGCGGCGATAGCCCTAGCGGGGGCTATTGCGTCGCGCCTCAACCAGTCGGTCATACCGTTCTACATCGTAGCCGGAATCCTTCTCGGACCGTGGGTTCTCGGACGTTCCGACGACTGGTTCGGTGCCGACCTGCCGCATATAGCCGTCAACGAGTTCATTGAGGTCGGCGCGGAACTCGGTATCGTCTTCCTTCTGTTCTTCCTCGGCTTGGAGTTCTCGCTCGACAGGCTCATAGAGAACAAGGAGAAGATTGGCAAGGCGGGGACGGTCGACCTCCTCAACCTCGTCGTGGGCTTCGTGGTCGGCGCTGTCTTCTTCTTCGTGGTCTGGGACACGGGTGTCGAGACGACCGTCGCCCTAGTCGGCGCGGTTCTCGTCGGCGGAATCGTCTACATCTCGTCGAGCGCCATTATCACCAAGTCGCTTATCGACCTCGGCTGGATTGCGAACGACGAGAGCGAACCGATGCTCGGCATACTCGTCTACGAGGACCTTTTCATCGCCCTCTACCTCGCCGTCGTCTCAGCCCTCCTCCTCGGTGCCGGCGGCTTCGCCGAGGCTCTGACCGATATCGGTATCGCCGTCGGCTTCATACTCGCCCTTCTGGTACTCGTCTACTACGGAACCGCCTTCTTCCAGAACGTCCTCGAAGTCCGTTCGAACGAGGCGACCGTCCTGCGCGCCGTCGGTATCGTCGTCCTCGTCGCGGGCGCGGCTCTCGCACTCGGCGTCTCGGAGGCTGTCGCGGCGTTCTTCATCGGCATGGCGTTCAGTAGTACCGACCACGTCCACGAGATAGAGGACCTTCTGGAGTCGCTCCGCGACGTCTTCGCCGCCGTCTTCTTCTTCTGGATAGGTCTCGAAACCGACCCGACCCTCGTCGCCCCTGTCGCCGGTCTTCTCGCCGTCGCGGTTCTCGTCACCGCGCCCACCAAGTTCGCCACGGCGTTCGTCGGCGCACGTTTCTACGACCTCAACGACCGCCGCTCGACCCGCGTCGGTCTCGGCATGGTGACGCGCGGAGAGTTCTCGCTCATAATCGCCGCAATCGCCGCAGGTGCGGGGGGCGCGTTCGAAGTGCCGCTCATCACCGAGACAATCCCCGCCTTCGCCGTCGCCTACGTCCTCGTGATGAGCATACTCGGCACTATGCTGATGCAGTACTCGGGCAAGTTCGAGGGGTTCGTCGTCACGCGTTCAGGAAAGGAGACAGCCGAATAGAGGCTACTTCTCGACCATCCAGTAGGTGACGCTCGAAAGCGAGTCGCCGCCGACGCTCTGAACCGCGCCGTCGACGCTCCTGAAGCCCTTGGCGAGCGTCTTGGGTATGGCGCGGTAGAGACCGAACGGGACGACGAAGTCGTCGTTTCTATCGACGAGTTCGACGCCCGCCTCCTCGATAACCTCGTCCACGTCGTCCTCGGAGTAGAGACGGCTACCCATCGGCAGGAAACGGTTGTAGACGACTCGCGCGCTCCCGCGGTTGAAGGTGTCGAAGACGACGCGCGACTTCGATACGCGCGCCATCTCACGGAGATACGCGGCGGGTTCGTCAACGAGATGGAAGAAACGCATGCCGACGACAAGGTCGAACGTGTTGTCGGGGAACGGAAGGCGCTTGGCGTCGCCGCGCAGGAACTCGACGCCCAAGCCGCGTTCGCGCGCCTTTCCAACGCCTTTCATCAGCATCGGCTTGCTGATATCTACGCCCGTTACGTCCGCGCCGTCCTCCGCGAGTTCGACGGAGAAACGTCCGGTTCCGCACGCGACCTCGAGAACTTCCTTTCCGTTGAGGTCGCCCACGAGTTCGAAAAGCGCCTCCTTCTCACCGTCGTCGACGAGTTCGCCGCCCTTAGAGAACCGCCACTCGTCGTACTCCTCGGCTGTCTCGTCCTGTTGGTACCATTCGCGTCCTTTCATGTCTTTGACGTAGCCCACGGAAATGATAAGTCTGTGGATTAGGGCGTCTCACAGGATGGGATTCTACCAAACCGTTAAGTAGGTATAGTCACTAATCCCCCTGACAGTATATGTCAGATAACTCTGCCCAGATGAGCATTGATTTTCTGTTCGGTATGCTGATTTTCATCGGTGCTTTCGCATTTGTGTTGCAGTTCGCTACCGGCGCTATCTTTCCGTTCAGTATGTCTCAGGACGATACTACGGTTATCTCAAACAAGGTATCTGAGAAACTGGTTACCGATGAGGATGGGGGTATAGGGACAGGAATCCACGGTACCGTTGACCTAGGAAAGTTTGAATCCAACGTTGAAAATGCTGATTTTGAGGACGATTTCGGGCTACCTGAGAGGTACCGTATGAATATCTCCGTAGTTCCGTACAACTTTGATGACGAGTGGGGTGAAGTTATTGTAACTGAAGGTGATTCAGTTACTCACGCTGTCGACCCTGAAATCTCCCTGACAAGACGTGTGGCTCATGCTGAGGTTGACGGGGAGGAGATTGAAGAAGGGGACGAACGGTTAGTCATAGTAAAGGTAAGGGTTTGGTAATATGAAAACAATAGACGACAATAAGGGACAGCTACATACGTTAGAGGGGTTTACCGCGGCGTTTATGATACTGTTAGCGATGTTTTTTGCGTTTCAGTCGGTTTCTATCACGCCTACTTCGTCAAGTACGGCTAGTCAGGAGGTTGAGACGCAGAACTATGTTCTCGCTGACGATGTACTCGTCGCTCTTGCGGAGAACGGCACTTTGAAAGAAGCCATTCTCAAATGGGATGCGGATGGTAGGGAGTTCGAAGGTTCGCCGTCAGGGGACCACAACGATGCGCGTTATTACCTCGGAACCTCTCCTCCTGAGCCACTAGGCGACATACTTCAGGAAACCTTGCTTGATAGGGGCATAGCCTACAACATAGATTTAGCGTGTGATAGGACCGACGATAACTCACGAGTGCGTGAGTTTGTTGATTTTGGGGAGCCGAGTAAGCACGCGGTTACCGCTACGCAACGCGTTATTCTGTACGAGGATGACGAACTCCGCGAAGAGGATGGGTCTCTGAAGGACGAGCGTCTCGTTGATGAGGACGGAAGTCCTCAGTACTTCTGTGAAAACGTCTCCGAGGATAGCGACCTGTATAACGTTGTGGAGGTGAGGATAACAGCATGGAGAATGTAGACAACGAAGGTGGGGCAGACATAGCCCAGATGATAGTTCTTGGGGGCTTTCTCGTGGCGATAGGCATAGTGGCGGTTACTCTGTCTCTCAACCTAATCATATTCTCACAGGACCTATCTACGCGTGACACCGGCGAGTACGAACGTTCTGTCCACGAGACGAATACCGTCATGGACCGGGGTGCCTTAGAGGCTCTTGAGTCGGCTAACCGACAGTACCTTAGCGACACCACGGACCCGGGTGATATAGACGAAGACGAAATTAACGCGTTTCTCGGTGACTTTGAGGAAGCCATGGGCAACCTGACCGAGCATAGGGGGCGGCTTTCTTCGATGGACACCGACGAAACGGAGGTAACGGAAACCAACTGGCGGATTGTGCAGAACGAGTCGGGGACGATACAGGCAGAATCCGGTGAGAGAACGTGGAACCTTACTGAAACTTACGGTAGCGACCCTATCACGGGCGATGTGGATGATATAAATCGGTTCAGGTTCGATATAGATAGTGGTGAAGACTTTCAGGTTTCTGTGATAGAGGAAGAGGGTGATGGGTGGTTGTTCTGGGATGATGTCACCGGATGGATTATGAATGTGAATGAGACTCATATATATACCTGCGCAGGGGACGACTTTGACCCTGACTTTGCCGGATTTGACTGTGCTGACGGAACTGATAGGTCGGGAAGCTGGAGTGGGGACGGAACTATAGACGTGGTTGAGGGAACCGTTAACGGGGAGACTGAGGAGAACGGGGAAGACTGGAGTTATATACTACAGAACAATGAGTTTGAAGCTCGTAGTGATATGTTTATTTCCTTTGATAATGATGATGACGTTGAAGGAACATACGACATAATGTTTGACGACGATGGCAACCCTACCGACGTTACCGCTGGCGACGCCCCGGGTTCGCATGACGGTCGTCTCTTCGTAACGGGCGCTGTCTACGAGGCTGAGTTTGAGATGGAGTACAGGGACGACTCAGTCTCCCACACTAGAGGGATGGAGGTGACAGCGCCGTGATACGCCGAGGTTCCGACGAAACGGGAGTCTCGATAACGACGGGGTTCATAATTAACCTCGGTGTTGCGACGATAGCCATCGGTTTCATGCTCTTCATATCACAGGGCACTTTGACCGACGTAGTCGATACGACCGAGGAGAATCAGCTAAGGGTGACCGGCGAGCAGATAGTCTCCGACCTTGAGAGAGCCGACCGTCTGGCTAGGTCCGGCGGAGAGGGAACGATAGATATGGAACAGCCCGATGTATCGTATAATGTTCGTATTACTGAGGACACCGGCAACGATAATTACCTCGTGAATATTTCGTCCAGTCGGGTACTTGTTTCTCTTCAGTACACCGGAGAGGCGGATGTAGAAGACACGCCGGTTGAGTTCTCGTCTAGACAGAACGTCAGAGTCAGCTACGAGGAGGATGAAATTGAAATCGAATAACGATAGTCTGGACAAGACGGACGCGGTTTCCGAGGTTGTCGGCTACATAATAATACTCGGAATAGTTATTATGTCAATCGGTATGGTCCTCAACAGCGGATTTCCCGTGATACAGGACGCCCAGCAGGGTGAGCATATGGAGAATGTTCAGAAGACGTTCGAGATACTACAGAACAACTTTGATGAGATTGTCGAAAGGGACGTACCTGCGAGAGCCACCGAACTGAAGATGGTTGACTCCGACCTTCAGACACGGGAAAGTACCTTCGTCCATATCGGGTTTGACGACCCTGACTTAGATAACTTTAGCAGGTCGAGACCCATTGTTTACACTAGAGGAGATAGCGATATAATGTACGAGAGCGGGGCTGTTTTTTCCGGACAGTTCCAGAGAGGTAACAACTCTGCCATGCTCTATGAGCCTAACTGGAGGTTCGATGAGGACTTCGTCGTTGTGCGGGAGATTACCACACGGGGTGAGAACAGCATCTCCGGTGACGGGACCCCCTTGATACGAGGCGATGCTACGAGTCGGGGTTACGAAGCCAGTACTGACCAAGATGACACCCTGTACATAGCTATTGAGTCTCCTAATGCGGGTGCATGGCACAGTTATTTAGAGAGAGAGCTAGACGGTAGCGGTCTTGATACTGATATTGAGTACGAGGAGAATCCAAGCCCAATGACTGAGTACGACCGAGTTAGCGTTGAGGTAGAGCTTGACACCGACGGAAAGATTATACGCACAGGAACCAATATTGGGGTGGAAATATCATGATTGACCGTTCCTCCCGAGGACAGTCCGAGGTTGTCGGAGTGATACTGCTACTCGCTGTCTCTATGACAGCTATCGGTATGATTCTTTTCTTCGGTCAGGGCTCCATACTTGCCATAGAGAGCAACGTCCAGAGTGAGAGGACGATGAACGAGTTCGCCCTTCTTGATTCGAAGATGGCGACAGCTGCGCTTGGCGGGGCTGGTGGACAGAGAGCGGAGATGAATCTTGAAGGGGGTGCCATAAGCTCTCAGCCTGACGCCGCTAATTTCTCTGTCGAATACGAACCGGACGACCCTGGTGAAGATGACCAGACATGGTGGGTTAGAATAGGTAATATCGAGTACGAGCATCCTGACCGTGACCAGCGGATAGCCTACGAAGGCGGTGGCGTGTGGACTAGGGAAGAGGGCACGAACCAGTCTGTTATGGTGTCGCCGCCTGAGTTCCATTACCGTGAACTAACTCTAACCCTCCCTATGTTCAACGTCACTTCTGAAGTAAACCGACTTAGTCCGAGGGAAAGGTTTGCTGTTGAAGCAACTGAGACGAATGTCTTTGATGAGTCAGATAACCTAGAGAACCCGTTACCTCCTGGAAACGTTACTATCTGGGTCACGAGCGACTATTACAGGGCGTGGGAAGATTACTTCCTAGATAGGACTGTCGGAACAGATGACGACGTAGAGTCGTTCGATGAGAACAACACCGTCAAGATGCGGCTTCCCGTCCCTGAACCCGGCGACATAGAGGAGTCTGTCTCGATAGGCGAAGGAAACAATCTCGTAGTCGGTGACCAAGCATTCATAGACAGTTACGACTCTGACTTGGAAGCTGATTATTTTGGTAGTTCTCTAACTCTATTTTCTGAATGTAGCGATCCTGATGGTGCTCCACGTGATGGATACGTAGGCACGTTCGGAGATATAGCGACCTCTGGCTCCATCGATTTAGACGGTGAAGACGCCTGTGTCTTCGGGGACGTATCGCATGAAAGGGATACCGGTAGCTCCATAGGAATCGAGAACGGTGTCTATATTCACGGCAACGTAAACAGCACCGATGATATTACCGTGTCTGACGCCACGATAGGCGGCGCTTTCTCCGGAGATGACGTAGAGTTAGACGACGATGACGCTCTTATTGATGGTGACGTTCACGCCAACGACAACGGCATACTTGACGTAGACGACGCAGAGGTTGACGGTAATGCTTTCGTGGACGGGAACCAAGGTGTCGAGTGTGACGATGGTGAGGTGACTGAGAACGCACATGTCCCTAATGAGAACCAAGTAGACGAAGACTGTGTGGATGGCGATATCTATGAACCGGGCGAGACAGACTACCAATCTCCTGTATCACCAACCCTCGCGGAGGAACCTGATGACTCAACACAGGACACTACCGGATTCAGCACGCCGGACTTAGGCGACTTAAATGAATGCAGTGATTCAGATGTAGACGAAGACTCGTACAATAATGACGACCAGCTTATCGTTGAGAGTACGTGCGTCCTCGACGCTGACGACCACGAACAGTACCTGTTCACAGACATAGAGGTTGAAGATAACGCTGAGCTTAGGATTGAAGGGGATATTAGAATATTCGTGGAGGATGTCTCCGGACAGCCGGACGGCGGTCTTGTCATAGATGGTGAACTGGTCGTGGGTGATGAGGACGAGGGGGGTTCGTTAGAGATGACTGTTGAAGGTGATGCTATAATAGATGGAAAGCTCATAACGAATGAGGAATACGACGACTGGGATGGACCTCACAAGGCTGACCAGATTATGGTATACATGGACCCCGGAGGGTCAGCAAGCGGTCAGGATTTCTACGTAGGTGAGGGTGGTGACGATGCCCAAGCCACAGGAGCTTTCTTCTTCGTGAGCGAAGGAAACGACGACATAGAAGTATTTGAGGACGGTAGTGTGTTCGGTGCCCTGATAGCTGCAGATAATAATGTTGAGGTTAACGGCGGTTCTGTACACTACGACGAATCGCTACAGAACCTACAGCTGACCGGCGGTTCACAGGTCTATTTCCTCCATCTAACTGAGAATAAGATAGAGATGAGGTAATAACGCACAGTTTCTTTTCCATGTGTAACGGTGTCCCGGAGAGTTTGACCGTAAGTATTTAGCGGAGATATTTGCCCACCCGGTAGAACACGTCGATTCCCTGAGATAGCCGCCAGATATATATGTAACCAGATACTATTCAGTCCACCGTGCTACTAACGGAGTTAAAGCACGAGACGACTCGATAAACCGTCAAAACGATGCTTAAAGGGTGAAACAAAGGATGAAAATGGCGACAAAGAACAGAGGGGACCGTGTTCCGGACAACATAGAGTACCTGACCTCGTCGTGTAACCGCGTAAAGGTGCTCGGCGCGCTTACGGAGCGCGCGGGAGAAGCTAGGCAGTTGCGTGAGGAGATTGGTATGCCTCGGAGTACGTTCCGGCGTATACTGTCGGAGCTAGAGGACCGCGGATGGGTAGAGCGCACCGACGGTGTCTATCACGCAACACCCCTCGGCGAGTACGTCGAGGCGTACTTCACCGACTGCGTCGACACGATGGGGACCGTCGACCGTCTCGCCGAGTTCTACGAGTACGCGCCGTTCTCCGAGATAGACGTGGAGTTCGAGGTTCTCGCTGAGTCACGGGTCGTCGTTTCGGAGGATTACCGACCGCATGCTCCCATAGAGGAGTACCTACGTGCTGTCGAGGAAGCCGACGAGATACGCGCCCTGTCGCCCGTAATCTCCGAACTCTACTCCGAAAAGTACTACGAGGCGATAACTCAGCGCGGGACACGTGTCGAGAACGTGATACGTGACCGGGTCGCTGAGACTATACTCGAAAACTGGCGCGGACGTATGGAAGAGGTCCGCGGGCATGGCAACACCGAGACGTACGTCTACGAAGGCGAGATACCGTTCGGTCTCATGGTTGCCGACGGGGTTGTCTACCTCACGGGACACGACGACGGCGGCGTTATGCAGGTACTCGTCGTCAACGACGCCGACGAGATGGTCGGATGGGCGGAGGACTACCTCGAAAGCTACAAACGCGACGCCGAACCCTTCGCCTCCCTCATCTGACCACGGGACGAAAAATCCCAAGTCGCCGTTTGTCTCACCCTTTGATACGTTGGACTGAAGGGGTCTCGTGGTAATCTAAGCCTATGGAGGACGGACGGTGTCACGGATACGGTACCGACGGGAGTAGCGAGGTCCTCGCGGTCCTCTTTGTCGTCGCCATCACCTTCCTACTCGCCGCTGTCGTCCTGACGGCTACCTCCGGATTCGAACCGCCCGAACCCGAGGATGCTATCCCCGAAGCCGGAACCTCTCCGTTCGCTCCAGAGCGTGCCGCTAACTTCGCCGGCGACCCCGTGGAGCGAACCCTGTACGACTCCTCGGCGGGCGAGGTCCTGAGCGGCGACCCCGAGGACGGCGCTTACCTACCGCCGCCCAACGTTGACGACGGTGTCGCCGAACACGTCGAAAGCCTCGAAGGCTCCGACGAACTACCGACCTCGCCGCAGGGTGGCGAGATACGTGTCGAGTCGGGCGGATACTACGTCGATGACACAAACGATATCTGGGGTGAATGGGACAACGAGCGCGTCGTCTTCGACACCACCGGCGGTCCGGTCCGTATTGGACTCGACGGCGACGGCTTCTTCGACAGCGGGAGCATTACGGCATACGGTTCTGAGATAGAGGTGACAGGAAGCAGTCCTGTCGAGATATACGTCGAACGTAGCTCTTACTCTCTCGATATAGACTTTGAGGACGTTAGTTTCGAGAACGACGGCACCGATATGTTTCGTATCTATGCACAGTCGGATGAAGGCTCCGACCTTTCTGAGATAGAGATAAGAGACTCGACCTTCCGCGGCGTCGTCTACGCACCCGGCTCCGAGGTCGAGGTCCGTAACAGCGAGTTCTACGGCGCTTCGGTCGCCGCCGAAACCGACATCGAAGGCACATCTTACTACCAC
>JAQZCZ010000054.1 GCA_028751095.1 Euryarchaeota archaeon Ods01
ATGTACGCGACCGTCTTTGCCATGACCGAGGCGAAGCACGTCCAGTTCTTCGACACCTACATCAACACCGTCATGGCGGACTACTTCCCGCAGTCGAGCCTCGATATACGCCGCGGCGGACATCCGCTTCCGCGGACGGCGGCGTGCGGGATGAGCGAACTCGGAGAGCGTCAGGGAGCGTTCATGGCGGCGGCGGCGGACGGCGGCGACCCGACGGATATAGCGCGTGCCGCGACCATCTACCATCTCGGCGTCGAAGGCATCGCGGCACGCGGCGGCTACTACATGAAGAACCAGATGATGTCGGAGGCTCCGCTTCCTCTGCTCAACAAGGGCTTCCAGTTCATCAGCACCGACGAGGGGCGGCACGTGACGCACGGACTCGAACTTCTCAACGAACTCCTCGAAAAGGAGCGCGCCGGAGAACCCGCCTACCAAGGCGTGGCGCAGGCTATCTGGGAGGAGGCGCTCGAAACACTGCCCTGCGTCATCGACACTGCTTACTTCGTCTCGGAGGCAATCGACGACCCGCTCGGCGCTGACTTCAACGGACTCATACAGCGCGGCGCGGAGCTATGGAACGCTCAGTATGTCGAGACACTCGAACTCGAAACCTTCGACTCGGCGGCTTTCGCAACAGTCGTCTCCGACGCACGCGCCGACTGCGAACAGAAGGACTACGAGGCACTCATCGAGGAGAACCGGAGTATCTACCAGAACAAGCTCGACGGAGAGGCGGCGCAGGAGGAGGTGGCTTAGATGGTACTCGATATCGAAGGTGCGGGCGACTTTACGGCGTCGGACGACGAGGTACGCGAGGCGCTCGAAGAAGCCGCCGAGGAGGTTGGCGAACCCGTCGATACCGTCGAGGAGGATGTCGAATACATACTGAGTTCGGGGACCGGCGCGGCGACCAACGAGGGAGTCGCAGGAGCCGGAATGGCTGACAACGAAAACGCCGAGAGCGACCCAAGGCTCGAAGCCATCGAACTCTACAAGCTCAGGAGGCAGATATGAGCGAGACACATGAGGTCGAGATACAGAGGAACGGAACGACAGAGACTGTTGAGGTCGACGGGGACGAGACGGTTCTCGAAGCCGCCGAGGACGCGGGTATCGAGCTACCCAACTCGTGCCGTACGGGAAGCTGTACCTCATGTGTCGCGCGCGTTGAGGAAGGAGAGGTCGAACAGACCGCCGCGATGGGACTTGACCCCGGGCAGAAGGACGACGGATACGCGCTCTTGTGCGTCGCAGAGCCGCGGTCCGACTGCCTTATCGTCCCCGACGTACAGGATGAACTGTTCGAGATAGAGGTCTGAGGGACGAGAACTATATATCCGGCTCACGTACCCGCCGATATGACAGAGAAAGACGAGTCGGACGAGAGCGTCGAGGGGACCGTTGAAGGGGTCGAAGAAGCTGTCGAAGAGGCGGGCGACGTTTCCCCTGCCGCAGAGCCGGTAGAGCTTCGGCACGAACACGAGATACATATAGACGAAGCCGTCGAGGAGGTTGAGGAGACGGTCGAACAGCAACGTCGGAAGGTCGAGAAACAGGCTGAGGACGCAATCGACACCGTAGAGGAGACCCTCGACGAGATGGGCGAGACCGTCGAGGAGAAACGCGAGGAGATGGAGACCAAGTTCGAGAAGGGAGCCGAGGAGACCCTTGGAGACGTAGAGGAACGCGCCGAAGATGTCGGCGAGAGACTCGACAGGCTCCTCGATGCGGTTGACGACAGCTTCAGCCGTCTTCTCGCCGAGGCGCTCGATACCGACACGCGTGTCGCTGTCTACGTTACCCTGAGGAAGATAGACGGCGGCACCGTTGAGGAGGTCGCCGAGGAAAGCGGTCTGTACCCCGCGAACGTCGAGTCGGTTCTCGAAGAGCTAAGGGACGACGGCGTGGTTGAGCGACGGGACGACGTATACAGCGCAGCTCCGCCGACGCGTCTCGTCACCTCTTTCCCCGGACTCGTCGCAAGCCGTATAGGCGATGCGGTACCCAGTAACGATACACGGACGGAGACCAAGGTCGAAGCCGAGTACGATGACGAGAAGGAGGAAGCAACCATCCGCGTAACACAGGCGGGGGACGCCGACTTCCTCAACGTTCTCGTGGACGACGAGGTCCGGCACACCTTCCAGTCGCCCGAAGACGGCGACGAGGTCGTCCTGAAGAAAGAGACCGACGCCGAGATTGCCGTCGAAACAGGGACGGTCAGGTACGGTTGAACTTGTACACGGACTCACCATAGCCGCGGCTCTCGATGGCGTAGTTCTAAGAGGTTGAAGGTGGAACAGGAAAACCGCTTTACAGGAGTGGGGTCGGAGGGATTTGAACCCCCGATCGACTGGTCTCCCCGAAACACGCCTCAGCGCTCCAGAGGGTCATCAACGTCCACGTTGATCAGACGCGGACTCAGTAGACCAGTCTGGAGTTTCATCAGCGGCAGAGCCGAGGACGCCAAGACGTCTGTCCTCTGGAGCCAGTCGCCTTCCCGGGCTAGGCCACGACCCCTCACACGGTATACGAAAAACGCGGCTAAAGTAATTTCGGTTCTAGCTACGTTATCCGCGCCTGAAGCCGATTAGTGCGCCTGCGGCGAACCCTCCGCCTACGGGAAGCATGCTCAGGAAGCTTTCGAAGAGTCCGCCTCCTGCCGCCTCAGCGCCGTTTGCGGTCGCGTTGCCGGTTTCGTTTCCTCCCATCGTCGCGTTGGCGGCGGCACGTGTCGTGTTGCTCGCGCCCGTGTACATCGCTTCCCAGTTTACTTCGAGGACTCCGCGGGTTTCGAGGAACTTGAACAGCGCCAACTGCGCGCCTATCAGGACTGCGACGACCTTGACGACCTTCTTTGCGGCGTATCCGGTGAGAAATCCGAGTACGCCGCCTCCGCCTACCTCCAGACCGAGGCTCATCGGGTCGAGTTCTACCATATCCCTCGTAACGCGCGCTTCGGTATATCTCTTTCCCGAAACTGTAAGAGGGCGCAAGACGTACGTCGGACGCGCGCCGCAAATCCCCTCGTTGAGGGCGCACGAGCAAACGATGAGACGGGGAGAACCCCGGCGCGGTGTATCTCCGGACAGGGTCAGCCCTCCGACCGCGCACCAGCAAGGGATGAGGAAGGGAGTTAGTCCGGAGAGATACTTTACGACAGAATCTTAACCGAGACGTACGACGTAGACGTATGTCCGTCGAAGGAATTACGGCTTTCGTAACGGGTGCTTCGCGCGGTATCGGACGTGAGATAGCCGTCGAGTTCGCAGAGAGAGGGGCGGACGTAGCCCTCGCCGCGAGAAGCGACGGGATAGAGGAGACGGCGGCACTCATCGACGACTCAGACGCCGAAGGAGAGGCGCTCGCCGTTACCACAGACGTATCCGACGAGGACTCGGTGCGCGGTTCCATCGAACGCGCCGCCGACTACTTCGGCGGAATCGACTGTCTCGTGAACAACGCGGGTATCGTGGGACCTATCGAACCGTTCGACCGAATCGACGCCGACGACTGGGACCGCGTGCAGGAGGTCAATCTCCGCGGTCCGTTCCTCTGCGCCAAACACGCCGCCGACTACCTGCGCGGGAGCGAACGGGCGAGCATAGTCAACGTCGCCTCGATAGGCGGTAAACGTCCGTACCCCAACCGGTCGCCCTACGCCGCGTCGAAGATGGGTCTCATCGGACTGACCCGAACGCTCGCCTTCGAACTCGGTGACGACGACGTGACGGTCAACGCCGTCTGTCCCGGCGCGGTACAGGGGGAACGTATCAACGAGGTCATCGCGGCGCAGGCGGAGTTAGCGCAGGAAGGGGTTCGCACGGTCAACACCGACCCCGACAGTATCGCACTCGACGACCTTTTCGTCGAACCCGAACGTGTCGCCGAACAGGTCGTCTTCCTTGCAAGCGACGCGGGGAGACAGACGACGGCGCAGGATATCAACGTAGATTCGGGCGCGGCTTGGTACTGACGGCGATTATTACGTTTTTTAACCACGGGCACATACGTACCGACAGATGGGTCTCGAAGAAGAGATACAGGAAATCGAGGAGGAGATAGCCGAGACTCCGTACAACAAGGCGACCGAGGAGCATATCGGACGTCTCAAGGCGAAGCTCTCGAAGCTCAAGGACGAACTCGCCGAAAAGGAGTCGGGCGGAGGCGGCGGTGGCGGATACGACGTGCCGAAGCACGGCGACGCCACCGTCGCGCTCGTCGGCTTCCCGAGCGTTGGCAAGTCGACCCTCCTCAACGCCCTGACGAACGCCGAGAGCGAGACGGGAAGCTACGAGTTCACCACGCTTGAGGTCGTTCCCGGGATGCTCAAGCACGAGAAGGTCGATATACAGCTACTCGACGTTCCCGGGCTTATCGAGGGAGCGAGCGGCGGACGTGGGCGCGGACGCGAGGTGATGAGCGTCCTGCGCTCCGCCGACCTCCTCCTGTTCGTCGCGGATGTCTTCGAACCCGAGGGCTACTCGAAGCTACGCGACGAACTCCACGAGAACGGGATACGTATCGACGCTTCGCCGCCCGACGTGCATATCGATAGACGCGACCGCGGTGGCGTCGATGTGCGCAAGACTGACGAAGTGTCGCTGAGCGACGACGTTATCGAGAATACGTTACGCGAACACGGTATCGTCAACGCAATCGTCGTCGTACGCGAGGATGTGACCGTCGAGGAACTCAACGACGCCATACTCGACAACCGCGTCTATATCGATTCGATGGTTGTCGTCAACAAGGTTGACCTCGCTGACGAGACGGTTCTCGAAAGGACGCGCGACTTCCTCGCCGACGAGGGCGTCGATAGCGCGGTCGGCGTGAGCGCCGAGGAGGAACTCGGCTTAGAGACCCTCAAGGAACGTATCTTCGAGGAACTCGACTTGGTCCGTGTCTATCTGCGTCCCCAAGGCGGCGACCCCGACTACGAAGAACCCCTCGTCCTCGAAGAGGGTGCGACCGTCGGCGACGTTGCCGAGAAGATACACCGCGACCTCGACGGAAGCTTCCGTTACGCTAACGTCTGGGGGGAGAGCGCCAAACACGAGGGACAGCAAGTGGGCGAGGACCATGAACTCGCCGACGAGGACGTTCTGACAATCGTCAGATAGTAGGTTATCCGTCCGTCCAGCGTCCGTCGAGGTTTCTCATCTTCTCCCACACCTCTTCTTCGAAACGTCGTCCTGAGAGTTCGTCGGCTTTGAGCCTGTGTACCGAGTAGTCGGCGTCCTCTGGAAGCGTCCCCGACTCATGCATCACCGTGAAGTCGGCGTTGTCCGTGAGAGCCGCGTACCCTCTCTCGGCGTCGTCACTGACCTCTTCGATTCTTCCGGTAACGACGACGCTCCGTGCCTCGTCGTCGCCGTCGAACTCGTAGACGACGAAGGACGCCGTCTCGGTATTCCGTATCCAGCGGCGTTTCTTGCTCTCCGGCGCGAAAGCCATCATCATGTAGACAGCGCCCTCGTCGGCGTCGTATCCGAACGACATCGGGACCGCGTAGGCGTCGTTCTCGTCGGCGAGGGCTACGACCCCTGCGCCACTACGCCGCATAAGTTCGTTGACTTCCTCGTCCGACATCGACATGATGGAACGGACTTCGGTCGTCCTCTCACGGAACTCAGTCAGCCGTCTGTGTCCGCCCACCAGACGTGCGAGGTAGTATGTGCTGACCCCGTAGAAGCCCACGGCGAAGACGAGGAAGACGGTTCCCTCTTCAAAGCCCACGACGGGCGCGATGGCGTCGGTATAGGTAACGGCGACGTTGTACGCTCCGTGTAGAGCGAACGCGATGAGAAGACCCTTGAAGACAACAGCGCCCTCATGCCTCTTGTTGAGCTTGGCTAGACCGAGATAGTATCCGGCTATCGCCGTCCAGAGAACATGGAGTGGACTTATCGCCGCGCGCATCATACCCCTCTCCTGCGCCGAGACGGCGAGAAACACGTCGTTGAGTCCGCCCGCGCCGACGAAGATGCCGCCGGCGACGTAGACGGCGTTCTCCATAGTTGCGAATCCGAGTCCGGCGACAGCGCCGAGGACCGCGCCGTCGACCGCTGAGTCGAAACGTTCCTGCTCGTAGCCGTGTAGTCGGACCGCGAGCCATTTCACCGTCTCTTCGAGAGGAGCGACGACAAAGAGGAAGAAGAGAGCCATTCCGATAGGGATAGCCTCGAAGAACCCGACGGAGACGGTGTTGACGAACAAAGGAACGGTCACGAGGAGACAGCCGAGGAGGAAGCTCACCGTTACCATGTCAAGCGCGGGCGCTTCGTACGGGTTCTCCTCCCAGATGTACCACGCGAGAAAGAACGCCGGAACGACGGAGACGAGAGCGAAGACGGCTACGACAGGACGCCCGTACGCCGCCGCGCCGAGGACGCCGGCGAGAAGAAGGACGGCAAACGCGAATCCTGCGTAGACTGCTGTCGACGAACCCCCCTCGAACCAGACACAGAAACGGTCGAAGGCGTTTCTCGGCTCCCACGAGTTGAGTCCGTGTAGGTCTACGGGCGGCTCCTTCTCCGACTCCTCGACACGTTTCTCTGTCATATCACTGTCAGCCGCGTCTTCGTAATCCGACATCGTCCTCTAATCTACGCGGAGCAGAGGGTTATTCCTTTGGGCGGTTAGAAGCTCGAAAGCGTACTCTGAGACTCGTTCTCATCGTCCTCTTCAACCTCCACGGGTTCGCCGCCCTCAACGACATCCTCGGCGCGCGACTCGTCCCAGCCGGTCAGGTAGGCGAGTTCGTCGGCTTCAAGCTCGAAAGACAACGCGGCGTGTGCGGCGTTTTCTTCGTCGAGAAGGACGGCGAGGTACGGGAAGAAGTCGTCCCGTACCGTCGCCATGCTCGCGCCCGACGCTTCGCCTATCTTTCTCGCCGCCGCGTCGCGTGTCTCACGCTCACCCCGCGTACGTCCGAGACGCCGGAATGTCGAGGGCGGCGAGTAACGTGTCCAGCCTCCCTTGTCGCCGCGTCGCGCCGCCTGTACGCCGACCATGTTGTCGTTGGCGTAACGCCAGAGCGAGTAGTTCTGTGTTGCGCGCGTGCGTCCAAGGAATACGTCGGCGCGTGACAGGCGTTCGTAGCCGTCGGCAAGCTCGTCGCCGGCGTACACCTTCGGCATGTTCTCGTCGAGCCAATGTATCAGGTCGTCGGGTGATTCGTCGACATCGCGTGCCTCGCGTAACGCGCCGGCGAGGTCGTCGCCCTTGAAGACGGTATCGAGGAACTCGAAGATATCGGCGGTCGTGTCGCGTCCGCCGGTCGCCGCCACGTCCTCGACGACGAGCGAGTCGCGTCCCTCCGCAACCGCCTGAAGGTCGTTGACAGCGCCCCGAAGGTCTCCGCTGTTCTCCTCGGCGATACGTTTGAGCGCTTCCTTCTCGAACTCGACCCCTTCCTCACGGCAGATGTCGCGCAGAACGGGGACGATGGACCGCGCCGAAACGTCACGGAACTCAATCTCGCGGCACGCGTTCCTGAGCGACCGGCTCATCTCGTAAGGGTCGTTGGCGATAAGCACGACGGGCTGGCTCGCCGACTTGACCATCTGAGTAACCGCCTTCGCGCCGCCACGGTCCGCGTTTCCGTGGAGGTTGTCCGCCTCGTCCATAACGACAACAGTCCTGCCGCCGCCTAAGCCCGCCGACCGCGTCGCCTCTCCAGCGACCTCCTCGACGGCGTCGGCGGTACGTGCGTCCGACGCGTTCATCTCGACGACCGTCCATCCCATGTCGTTGGCGAGTGCGTGGACGGCGCTCGTCTTTCCCACGCCAGGTTCTCCGTGTACGAGCGCGGGTTCACGTTCCTCGCCGCTCTCCCAGTCCTCCGCCCATTCGCGTAACTGCTTCACCGACTTGTTGTTACCGCGCACGTCGGCAAGCGTGTCAGGACGGTACTTTTCTGTCCAGTCGGACATCTACGCGTCGTTGGCGCTCCGGACTAATAAAACCGCCAGAAGAGGGTGTACGTCGTCTATTCGAGGTCGAACCGGTCGAGGCTCATGACCTTGCTCCACGCGTCGACGAAGTCCTGTACGAACTTCTCCTCGCCGTCGTCAGCGCCGTAGACCTGCGAGACTGCGCGGAGACGTGAGTTCGAGCCGAAGATAAGGTCGAACCGTGTCCCCCTCCACTCGACCTCTCCCGTCTCACGGTCGCGTATCTCGTAGACTCCGTCCTCGTCCGACTTCTCCCACTCGTAGCTCATGTCGAGAAGGTTGACGAAGAAGTCGTTGGTGAGCGCACCGGGCTCGTCGGTGAAGACGCCGAGTTCGGAGCCGTCGTAGTTCGCGCCGAGCGCACGCATTCCTCCGACGAGAGCCGTCATCTCGTCGACGGTCAGGTTGAGGAGTTCGGCTTTGTCGACCATCATCTCCTCGGGCTTCCTGTCGTAGCCTTCGCCGAGGTAGTTACGGAAGCCGTCCGCCTTGGGCTTGAGCGCCTCGAACGACTCCTCGTCGGTCTGTTCCTGAGTCGCGTCAGCCCTCCCGGGTTCGAACGGAACGGTCACGTCGTAGCCGGCTCTTTCCGCCGCTTTCTCGACCGCGGCGTTGCCGCCTAAGACGATGAGGTCGGCGAGCGAGACGCGTACGTCGTCGGCGCGCGAGGAGTTAAACTCCTCTTGGACCTCTTCGAGCGTCTCCAGAACCTCTTCGAGTTCGTCGGGTTCGTTGACCTCCCAGCTACGCTGAGGTTCGAGACGGATACGTGCGCCGTTCGCCCCGCCGCGTTTGTCGCTGTCGCGGTAGGTCGACGCCGACGCCCATGCCGTCTTGGCAAGCTGGGCGACCGACAGGTCGGTGTCGAGTAGCTCTTGCTTGAGTTCGCCGGCGTCCTCGTCGTCGATGGTTTCGTGGTCGAGGTCCGGAAGAGGGTCCTGCCATATCATCGTCTCGTCCGGCACCTCGGGACCGAGGAACCTCTCGGGCGGTCCCATGTCGCGGTGGATGAGCTTGTACCACGCCTTGGCGAACGCGTCCCGAAACTCTCGGGGGTCTTCCCTGAACTCTTCGAGAATCTCTCGATAGTCAGGGTCGCGTTTGAGCGCGATATCCGTCGTTAGCATCATCACGTCTTCTTTCTCCGACGGGTTCTGAACGCCTGGAGCGGCGTTGTCGAGTTCGCCGTCCTGTGTCGTCCACTGCCACGCCCCTCCAGGACCTTTCTCAGGCTCCCATTCGTAGTCGAGCAGATTCTCGACGTAGCTCATGTCCCACTGTGTCGGCGTCGTGTTCCACGGTCCTTCGATTCCGCTCGTAATCGTGTCCGCGCCCTTGCCCTCGCCGTAGTCGCTCTCCCATCCGAGTCCCTGTTTTTCGATAGGGGCGGCTTGTGGCTCGGGACCGACGTGTTCGTCAGGGTCGTCGGCTCCGTGGACCTTGCCGAAGGTGTGACCTCCGGCGATGAGGGCGGCGGTCTCCTTGTCGTTCATCGCCATACGGCTAAACGACTGTCGGATGTTCTTCGCCGAAGCCTCGGGGTTGGGTTCTCCGTCTGGACCTTCGGGGTTGACGTAGATGAGTCCCATCACGGTGGCTCCGAGGGGGTCCTTGAGTTCGCCCTCCTCGTCGAACCTCTCGGACGCCTCCATCTCATCTTCGGGACCCCAGTCGGCGGACTCGTCGGGGGCGAAGTCGTCCTCCCGTCCGCCCGCGAAGCCGAACGTCTCGAAACCCATCGACTCTAGGGCGACGTTTCCGGCGAGTACCAGAAGGTCAGCCCACGAGAGGCTACGTCCGTACTTCTGCTTGATGGGCCAGAGGAGGCGACGCGCCTTGTCGAGGTTAGCGTTGTCGGGCCAGCTGTCGAGCGGCGCGAACCTCTGTCTGCCGCCCGAGGCTCCACCGCGTCCGTCGGTCGTCCGGTAGGTTCCGGCGCTGTGCCACGCCATCCGTATGAACAGGGGTCCGTAGTGACCGTAGTCGGCGGGCCACCAGTCCTTCGAGGTCGTCATCACTTCTTCGATATCCGCCTTCACCTCGTCGAGGTCGAGCTTCTGGAACTCCTCGGCGTAGTCGAAGTCCTCTTCCATCGGGCTGATATCCCGCGCGTTCCGGTCGAGTATCTCCAAGTTCAGCCGGTTGGGCCACCATTCCTGTGGCGACTCACCCACCGACGGACCTGCCGGTCCCTTACCTGTGTTCGTGCCTTGTTCGGGAGCTTCGTCAGACATCGTTTGTACGTCTACTCAACGGGTTCCCGACAAAATAAATGCTATGATACCAAACCTGAGTTAGGTGTCGGTAAACTATCTGTTGCCGTCGGTAAAACAGATTTGTGTAGCCGACGAGGCTTCGGGGCGTGGGTTACGAAAATCGTAACGGCTGTTCTCTGTGGTCCTGTTGAATGAAGTATGAATGCTGGTAGCGAACTATATAGTTCATTCTCGTACAGCATGATACAGTCTCACAGACGCCCTCTGGCGCTAAATGCCCGATAGCAAAGAGTTCCGATATTCGTAGCTCGCGGTTCTGGTTCGCAAGCTTCATTAACTCCCGCGCGCCTACACCCGTTGAGAGCCGGATGGACGAGACCGACTCGAAGATACTCGAAGTCCTGAAGCGCGACGCGCGGAAGCCGTACACCGAGGTTGCCGAGGAGGTCGGAACCTCGGAAGGCACCGTACGGAACCGCGTCGAGCGTATGGTGGACGATGGCGTGATACGCCGTTTCACCGTCTCGACGAGCGTCGGCAACGTCCGCGCCATGATAGAGGTTGAGGTAGACGTTGACGTGGAGACCTCCGAGGTCTCTGACCGCGTCGTGGCGTGGGACGGCGTTGACTTCGTCTGGGAGGTCAGCGGCGACGAGGATATAATCGTCGTCGTCGATGTCGCCGACACGTCGGAGGTCAACGACCTGATTACGCGTATGCGCCAGCAGGACGAGACGGTCTCGACCCGCACCCGGCTAATACTAGACGAGAAGATATAACCATGACATCAGCAGAATGCCCCGTCTGTGGAGCCGAGGTAGAGCCTGAGTGGGAAGTCGAACGCGGCGAAATCATCGACTGCCCCGACTGCGGAGCCGAGCTTGAGGTGGTCGATACCGACCCGCTCGTACTCGAAGAAGCGCCCGAACTCGAAGAGGACTGGGGAGAGTGACGACGTGACCACGGTCGGCTTCCTGTGTTCGCGCGTCCGTAAGGACGAAAAGCTACTCCTCAACGAACTGCGGGACTGCGGTGGCGTTGAGGTCGAACGTATCGACCCGCGCGACGCTTCGTTCGGAGCCGACGGCGTACGCGGCATCGAAACAAATCCCGAAGAACTTGATGTTGTCGTGGACCGCGCAATGAGCTACTCGCGCGGTCTTTACGCGGCGCGTTACTTCGAGTCGTACGGCGTTCCCGTCGTCAATACTTCGGAGGTTGCCTCGACATGTGGCGACAAGGTCGAGACGTCGCTCGCGCTGGACGAAAACGGCGTCCGCACGCCCGAGACACGTGTCGCCTTCACGCCTGACTCGGCGCTCGAAACCGTCGAGTCGCTCGGCTATCCTGTCGTCGTCAAGCCCGTCGTCGGCTCTTGGGCACGTCTACTCGCCAAGGTCAACGACCGCGACGCCGCCGAGGCGGTCTTCGAACACAAGAAGGTCCTCGGAAGCTACGAACACTCGGTCTTCTACGTCCAGAACTTCGTAGAGAAGCCCGGACGCGATATACGTGTCGCCGTCGTCGGAGGCGAAGCCGTCGCCGCGATGTACCGCGAGAGCGACGACTGGATTACGAACGCCGCACGCGGCGCGGAGACGACCGACTGCGAGGTAGACGATGAACTCCGCGGTGTCGCGCTCGACGCGGCGGGTGCCGTCGGATGCGGCGAACGCGGCGTCGTCGGCGTTGACGTTATGGAGGACGGCGACGACCTTACCGTCCACGAGGTCAACCATTCGCTTGAGTTCAAGGCGCTGACCGAGGCGAGCGACGTTAACGTTGCGGCGCATTACGCTGACCACGTACTGGAGGTAGCAGAATGACAAACGCAACTATAATCGGAGGAAGCGGATACACGGGCGGCGAACTCCTACGTCTCGTCGTCGAACATCCCGAGTTCGAACTTCATCAGGTGACATCGCGGTCGAAGGAACACCGCACGGTGACGAGCGTCCACCCGAACCTGCGCGGGAAGACGGACGCACGGTTCGTACATCCCGACGACCTTGAGGAGACGGATGTCCTCTTTACCGCGACACCGCACGGCTACACGATGGAGGAGATGCCGCGTCTCCGGGACTACGCCGATACGGTCGTTGACCTCAGCGGAGACTTCCGTTTAGACGACCCGGAGGCGTACGACAGGTGGTACGACGAGCATCCGAACCCCGAGATGCTCGACGACGCCGTCTACGGTATACCCGAACTCTACCGCGACGAGATACGCGACGCCGGCCTTATCGCC
>JAQZCZ010000130.1 GCA_028751095.1 Euryarchaeota archaeon Ods01
CGGGATGACGATAGCCGCCTTTCCGCCCGTGCCGTCCTTCTCGGGCGTTTTCAACTGTTTCGCCATATGCATGATGAAGGCGTAGTCTCCGCGGTCGGCGCGCGGTAGCTTGTCCGCCCAGTCGAACCGTCCGTATGCGTCGTCCTGTAGCTCGTCCTTCTCCCAGTCCGCCGAGAACGGGAAGTTGGCGAGCACGCGGTCGAACCGTTCGAGTTCGCCCGTCTCGTCGTCGGTGAACTGCGGCTTGTACAGGGAGTCCTCGCGTTCGATATCACCGTTCAGGGCGTGTATCGAGAGGTTCATCCGCGCAATCGCGGCGATGTCGGGGTTTATCTCCTGCCCCGTAAACCGTAGCTTCGACGGGTCGCCGCCCTGCTCGTCGCGGTAGTACTTCGCGGCTTCGATGAGCATACCGCCGGAGCCAACGGTCGGGTCGTGGAACTCCTCTCCGTCCTCGAAGTCGTCCACGAGACGGACACAGAGACGCACCATATTCGGCGGCGTGAAGAACTGTCCCCCGCCCTTGCCCTCTTCCTCGGCGAAATGACGCACGAGGTCCATGTACGCCTCGCCGAGCATGTCGGGTGGCACGCTGTCGCGGTCGAGGTCGTGCTTGCTCAGGTGCTCGACCAGGTTGCCGAGGCGGTTGTCGTCGAGCGAGTCGGCTTCGATGAAGTCGGCGCGGAAGACACCCTCCAGTTCGGGGTTCTCGTCTGTCAGGGCGTCGAAGGCTTCGTTGAGGGCTTGGTCTACGTTGTCGTTGACCGCCCGCAGGTCCTCCCACAGGTGCCCCTCAGGAACGACGGGGATGTCGTAGAGGTTCGGACGCCGCGCGTATTCCTCGCCGTACTCCTCGACGTTTTCCTCGTACTGTTTCTCGAACTCGTCGGAGATGGTCTTATAATAGACGAGAGGTAGGATGTACTCCTTGTAGTCGGTAGGGTCGACGGCGTCGCGTATGATGTCGGCGCATTTGAACAGGTGGCTGTCGAGGTCGTCGAGAGTCAGCGTCATGGTACGTAACACGTGACCGTCCCGTAATATAGGTTCATGGTCGTGCCGTCCCCTCGCCTGCTGAGCTTTCACCCCCTGATGGCATGGTGCCGCTTCGCTTTCTTGCGTTTTTTATCTATGTCTCGGTGAGAACAAGGAAACCACGAACTCTC
>JAQZCZ010000032.1 GCA_028751095.1 Euryarchaeota archaeon Ods01
ACCTCTTTCATCCCTGCACCTCGCTCAACGCCTCGTCAACCGAAGCACCCTCATGGACGACGCGCGAGACTGCGCGGGTCATCGCCTCAACGTTGTCCTGTTGGAAGATATTGCGTCCCATCGAGACGCCGCGCGCTCCGACATCCATCGCATCACGTATGTCGGTCAGAACCTCGCGTTTAGTCTCCGCCTTCGGACCTCCGGCGATGACGACCGGAACGGGACATCCTTCGATTACATGCCTGTACTCGTCAGGGTTTCCGGTGTACGATGTCTTGACGATATCAGCGCCGAGTTCCGCGCCGAGCCTTGTCGCGTGTGCGACGTTCTCGGCTGTCGGCTCTACGTCAGGTCCACGGACGTAGGTCATCGCTAGAAGAGGCATACCGTACTCGTCGCACTCGTCGGCGACACGTCCAAGGTCCTGTAGCTGGTGCGGCTCGGTTTCGCTACCGACGTTGATATGTACGGAGACGGCGTCGGCACCGAGACGGACTGCGCGCTTGACGTCGCTTACCATCACCTTGTTGTTCGGGTCAGGACCCACGGAGGTCGCGGCGTTGAGATGAACTATAACGCCGACATCTTCCTCAACCTTGTCGAATGACTGTTCTACGACGCCCTTGTGTACGAGAACCGAGTCGCCGCCGCCGCGCCCGATTGCGTCTATAGTCTCGTGTACGTCCTTCAGACCCTTCACCGGACCGAGTGTAACGCCGTGGTCCATCGGGACCGTGACGAAGTTGCCCGAGTCGTCGTCGCGTATCCTTCCGAGTCGAATTTCCTTGCCGGTCATCGTCTTGTCAACGTCTATCACGCTACGTATATTTTACCGTACCGGTGCGTCGCCGACCGCCGTCCGACGCGTTTATGCAGGGGTACGGTCAAGCCTCGGTATGTTCGACCTGTTCGGCGGCGATGACCGTGTCGCCCTCCTTGTCGACGGACCCAACCTCCTACGTGACGAGTTCGACGTTGACTTCGAGGACGTGCGTGCCGTCGCCCGTCCGGACGTGGCACGCGTCTATCTGGACCACCGCGCCCCCTCTGCACTCGTCGAGGCGGTAGAGACAAACGGGATGGAACCTGTCGTCACGTCGGGGGACGTGGACGTACGTCTCGCGGTCGATGCCACGGCGTACGCCGTCGAAGGCTTCGATATTACGGTTGCGACCCGTGACGCCGACTTCAAACCTGTCTTAGCGCGTGCGAACGAAGAAGGCGCGCAGACTAAGGTAATCGGGGTCTCCGAGTCGTTCTCCGCCGCCCTCGAATCCGTCGCGGACGAGGTCGTCTTTCTGGACGAGTAGGAAGCTTCTTTTCGGCAGTGCTACAAAAGGCGCTCATGGGCACCAAACGGAGGGCTGTAGCTGGCTTCGCGGTCGCACTCGCCCTTCTCGGCGGCTTCGTCTACCTGATAGGGACGGGCGAGGTCGCCGAGGCGCTCGGTGAGACGAGCGGCGTCGCGGTAGCTGTCGGGGCTGGGGCTGTCTTCGCCTCGTTTGCCTTCCGAGGACTCGTCTGGCTCCGCCTCCTCCGCGCCGTCGACCACGGAATCGGCGTGGCGCGTGTCTACGCCGTCTATCTCGCCTCGACCTTCGTCAAGTTCGTGACGCCGTACGGTCAGGTATCGGCGCTTCCCATCATGACGTACATACTCGTCCGTTACTCCGACGCGGAGTACGACGACGGCTTCGCGTCGGTCGTCTCAATCGATATAACGAGTTATCCTGTGCCGCTGGTTACCTTCGGAGGTCTTGGATTCGTCTACTACGTCGTCGCAGGACCGGCGGCGGACCTTGGCGGCTATCCGGTCGCCTTCGGAGCCTTCCTCGTCTTCATCACCGCGCCCCTCATCTTCGTCATGTACGCCCGCGACACCGTCGAACGTCTAGCCGTCTTCGGCGCGGGAGTCTCGTCAACCCTCGTCGAAGGCGTCGCGGGCGTCGCGGGACGCGTCCGTGACGGATTCACGCCCGACGTTCTCGCCGGAACCTCAGAGAGGGTCCTCAGATTTCTCGCCGAGGAAAACATCCGCGAACGCGTCGATAGGTTCTACGACACGTTGGACAGCGTAATCGACAACAAGAACAATCTCGGGGTCGCCGTCTTCCACGCGCACGTCGCGTGGCTTTTTCTCGCTCTCCCGCTCTACTTCCTCCTCCTGCCTCTCGACAACACGTCACTCGGTGTCGTCGTCTTCATAGTCGCCGTAAGCCGTCTCGGGACGTTCGTTCCCCTGCCTGGGGGCGTCGGAACCGTCGACATACTCCTCGCAGGCGTAATCAACCTCGTGACAGGTCTGGCGCTTCCGGTAGCTACCGCGGTAGCTATCGTCTACAGGCTCCTAACCTACTGGCTACCCGTCTTCGTCGGCGCGTTGTCGGCGTTATATCTGTTCGCCGCACCCGACAGCGGTTAGAAGAGTTACGCGTTTACTACGTCGGAAGACCGGTTAACCATCGGAACGAAGGGCGCTTCGGTCGACAGCGCGTCCTGTTCCTCCTTACGTTCGTCCGCACCGTACTCGGGCGCTTCGACGACTGCGTGTCTACGGCGTGCGTCCGGAACGACCGGCGCTCTGTGGTCTTCTATCATGTTCTATCTACACATACAGGTTAGCCGGTCGACTACTTAAAGATTTCTCATTATCTTACATGTTAAATGCCTAAACGTACGGCGGAAAAAACTGAACGCTCGTGAATTAGTCTATCCTGTACCGTAACAGCGCCGCAACCCCGCCGAGATGTTCGACGCGTTGCCCGGGTTCAAACTCAGACGACAGGACGGTAACGTCGCCTCCTTTTTGTTCCGCGCCTTCGATAAGCGGGTCTATATCGTCACGGTGTTCGCGCAGGAACTCGTCCACGACGAGAAGATGTTCGACCGCGCCGTAATCGACCGCCTTACGCGTCTCGTCGAGTCCGTAGACCGCCGCGCCGTCGCCCGCGACGCGTTCCATGAGTTCATCGACGAGGCGCGACTCGCGTGCCACGCGCGCCTCCTCGGCGACACGTTCGACCGCGCCGCGTTTCAGCACCTCGTGTACGCCGCGCCCGCCGACGCTCGCCGTATCCTCGACGACGGTTTTCTCGGCTACCTCGGGCGCGTTCTCCTCGATATAGTCGTACGCGTCGCGTTTGGTGAAGCCGGGTCCCGCGAGAACGACGGCGTCGGGGTCGAGGTTTTCGAGGACGGACGCGAGTTCGTCGAAAAGCTCCTCGCGCGGTCCGGCGTCGTCGCCCTTTCCGGTAGTTCCCGTGAGAGTGACGCGTTCCTCGACGCCGTGCGCCTCGACCGTATGGACGTGCGCCTCGCCTTCCTCGACCGTAGCAACCGCGACCTCCGACTCTTCGGCGTCCTCCGCCTCCTCGATACGTTCGAGCTGGTCGGGCTTCCAGCGTTTCGTGACCGTGATTTCGTCGTGTGTCTCGACGTTTACCGTGTGATGGTTGCCGATTTCGGTCTCACGGTCGCACGAACGGATGACGCCCGAGACGCGTAGCCGGTTGGCGAAACGCGCGAACTCGACGTCGTCCACCTCTAGGTCGACGTTGAGCGTCTCGCGCTCGCCCCCCGTCGAACGCGTCATATCGTCCTTACGTTCGACGCGTCTCTGGGTGAGCGCCGAGACCGTATCGCCCTCCTCGACGACGTACTTGAGATGCCAGAGGTCGTCGAGTGTCTCGGGAACGAGCGTCACGCGCCCGTAGCCGTCCTCGATATCGCGTTCTCGTACGTTCACGCCACCTCGACAACCTCTATCTCGAAGACGAGCGTCTCGCCCGCGAGTTCGTGGTTGAAGTCGACAACTACGGTATCGTCCTCTACATCGACAACGTCGCCGTGCGCGTCCTGAGTATGTATATGCATGCCTACCTCAGGCTCTTCGCCGAGAGCCTCTTCGAACTCGTCGCGCTCGTACTCGACGATGTTCTCGTCCGACCGCTCTCCGTACCCCTTCTCAGGCGGTACGGTGACTTCCTTCTCCTCGCCCTCCTCCATGCCGACGACCGCCTCGTCGAATCCTTCGACGACCTCGCCCGCGCCGACCTCAAAGTCGAGCGGTTCGTACTCACGGTTCGGATGCTGTATCTCTGCGTCCGCGGCTACGTCCTCGCGCGAACTGTCGAAGACCTCGCCGTCCTCGAACCTTCCTACGTACTCTACCTTGACGTTATCGCCTTCGGTTACTGCCATGTCTCAAACGCGCGCCGCCGCCGCAAAAGTCCGGCGATGCGACGCGCCTGTCGTAACGCATATGAGCACGCCGTCCGTCTTTCTACACAGGTGAGGTGGCAGAGTCTGGCCTATTGCGCCGGCCTTGAAAGCCGGTGGGGCGTCACAGCCCCCAGGGGTTCAAATCCTCTCCTCACCGAACGAGGATTCTTTTGTGAGTGAGGGGGGGAGAGGTTTGGACTAAGGAACGAGCGTAGCGAAGTGACATCAAGTTCAAATCCTCTCCTCACCGAACGAACTCAGACCAAATACGCGACCAGAACGGCGAGAACAGAGAGTGCGAGGACGGGTACGCCGTAGAAGAAGGCGGGGCGCGTACGACGTGTAGTCTTGTAGACGACGTAGCCGATACGTGCGCCGTCGAGGACGGGATGTAGCTTCTCCTCCGAACCCTCGGGTCGTTCGCGGTAGGTGATACCGACCGTCTCGACCTTCTGACCCGCTCCGAGAGCCTCGGCACACATCTCGGTCTCGATGCCAAAGCCGTCCTCGGTGAGCGTCATCTCGTGCGCGGATTCGAGCGTGAAGGCGCGGTAGCCCGTCAGTATATCGCCGAGATGCGCCCCGTGGGCGACCGCGAACTCGAAGTTGAAGATATGGTTACCGACGTAGTTGAGGCGGGTGAACGCCTCGGGGTTACCGAGGCGGTTGCCGAGTACGTGGTCCGCGCCTTCGTCGAGCGGTGTGAGGACGCGGTCCACCTCCTCAGGGAGGTACGTGCCGTCGCCGTCTATCATGACGACGTACGGGCGTTCGATATGGTCGTGTAACGCCTCACGGACCGCCTGTCCCTTTCCGCTCCCCGACTGCTCGACGACGCGCGCCCCCGCTTCCCGTGCGACGCGCTGGGTGTCGTCGTCGCTTCCCCCGTCGATTACGAGTATATCGTCGAAGCCCTGCGCGACGAATCCTTCGATGACCTCAGCGACCGTCTCCTCCTCGTTGTAGGTCGGAACGAGTACGGTGGTTTCGTCGGTCGACGGGGTCACAGAACCACCGGGTCGCCCGCTTCAGGGATATGTACCTCGGCGTCCTCGACCGCTCCGGCGAACTCCTCGGGGTCCTGCTCTATCGGCGGGAAAGTGTCGTAATGCATCGGAAACGCGTCGTCGACGCCTAGCCAGTCGACGGCGGTCGCGGCGTCGGTCGGTCCCATCGTGAAATGGTCTCCGATAGGAACGGCGGCGGCATCGGGCGCGTAGATATCGCGGACGACAGTCTTCATGTCGCCGAAGAGCGAGGTGTCGCCCGCGTGGTAGAAACGCGTGTCGCCGTCGTCGATTACGTAGCCTGCGGGCGTTCCGGCGTACCTGTCGAACTGAGCGTCCGCGGGCGCGCCCGATGAATGGAACGCCTTGACCATCGTAAACTCGACGCCCGCCTCCTCGTACGTCCCGCCGACGTTCATCCCCGTCGCTTCCACATCCCTTTCGCCGTAGTACTCGGCGAGTTCGGGCTGACAGACGACCGGGGCGTCGAAACGCGGCGCTTCTCTCGAATGGTCGTGATGTCCGTGCGTGACCGCGACGATGTCGGCGCCGAAGTCGTCGGGCGACGCGTCGGTCGCGGGATTGCCGTCAAGGAAAGGGTCCACGAGTACAGTAGTTCCGTCCGCCTCAATCTCGAAGAACGAATGTCCGTGCCAGGTAACGCGCATATCCTAAGACGCCGCGCGCCGGTTAAAGGTCTTACTCGTCTTCCTCGATTGTCTCGGGTTCGCTAACCGCCTGCGCGAGCGAATCGAGTCCGTTGACCCATTCGCTCACGAAGCCGTATTCGAGGTCGTCGAACGTCTCAGCCTCGAACTCCTCGTCGTCGAGTATGAGCGCACCCGCCTCGGCGACGAGAGCAAGGGCGCGGTCCATGTCGTCCTCGTGTTCGGCGCGTGCCGCCTCGCGGACGTACTCCTCAATCCCTCCGTCGTCGGCGGCGCTTCCGTTGTTGACGACGTAGGTTTCGCACGACGCCATGACGCCGATGAGAGAGGTCTGAACGCCTTCGAGAACCATCTCCTTGTCACCGTCGCCGAGGTCCTCCTCCGCCATCACTATATGGCGCATCTCATCTATCTCCTCCATGAACTCGTCCTCGTCTATCTCTCCGTCCTCGTACGCCTCGACCGCCTTTGTACAGGCTATCGTGATATCGTCCTGTAGATTGAAGAACAGACGCGCACCGTCGCCGTCGTCGTTTTCGGGGTCGAATTCCTCGTCACGTAAACGCTCCATCCAGTTGTTCCAACGTTCGCGGCTGTAGAAGCCTTCGTCTTCCATGGAGGACGGAAGACTCTCAGCGTAAAATGGGTTTCGATGGTTTGTTGTTTTCGACGGACGCAGTTCAGCGCGATGGAAGAAGGCGGAGCGCGTTTCGAGACGGAGGGGGCTTTCTACAACGAACGTATGGAGATGAACCGCGATATCACGGTCGCTGTCCTCCGTGCGTGGAAAGAACGCGCCGACTGCTCGCCTCCTTCGTACCTCGACGCCCATACGGCTTCCGGGGTGCGCGGCGTACGCGCGGCGCTCGAAGGATACGATGCGATTCTCGCCGACAGGAGCGAGGAAGCCGTGGAACTCGCGCGCCGGAACGTCGAAGAGAACGGTGTTGAGGACGGCGCGACGGTGAAACACGAGGATGCCACCGTCCTGATGCGACGGTCACGGTACGATGTCGTCGATATCGACCCGTTCGGCTCGCCCGTGCCGTTCGCCGACGCGGCGTTCTCCGCAACCGACTCGCTCGCCTGCTTCACCGCGACCGACACCGCGCCGCTGTGCGGGGCGCACGACTCCGGTGTGCGGCGTTACTCGTGTGTGCCCCTCAACACCACGTACCATGCCGAGATGGGCTTGCGCGTCCTCATCGGCGCTCTCGTCCGTACAGCGGCGCGGTACGACGTAGCGGCGACGCCCGTTCTTTCGCATTCGTCCGACCATTACAAACGGACCTACCTCGCGCTCGACGAAGGCGCGAAGGTGGCGAACGATACGCTCGAAGGCGTCGGATTTCTGAGCCACTGCTTCGAATGCGGCGCGCGCGACGCCCATGATGCCGAAGGGGCGGCGGTGCCCGCAACGGTGAAACGGGACTGTGACTGCGGCGCGAGGCGGCGCGTTGCAGGACCCCTCTGGACGGGTGCGGTCCGCGACGCGGAGTTTGTTGACGAAGTTATCGGCGAACTCGACGAGGGCATGGGAACGCGAAAACGTGCCGAGAAGACGTTACGCGGGGTACGCGACGAACTGGACGCTCCGACCCATTACGACCACCACAAGATAGCTCAGCGCGCGGGTGCGACGCCGTCGAAGCTCGACGAGTTCCTCGCGCGTCTCCGTGACGAGGGCTACGAGGCGACCAAGGCGCATTACTCGGGCACGGCGTTCAAGACCGACGCGTCGCACGACGAACTCGTTGCGCTCGTCTCCGAGGAGTAAGATGTTTGTCGGATGCGCGCCGTCTACCACACGTATGTCAGACAAGACTGAACCGACGGCTGTCGTCGTCGGCGCGGGTCCGGCGGGACTTTCCGCCGCTGTCTTCGCCGCGCGCGCCGGATTCGAGACGACCGTCGTCGAGGACGGAAGCTCGATTTTACGCAGAAACGCACATCTCGAAAACTTTCTCGGGTTTCCGGCGGGCGTGAACTCGCGCCTCCTGCTCGATATGGGACGCGAGCAGGCGGAGAGGTCGGGCGCTGAGTTCGTCGAGGCGGACGTTGATGCTGTCGAAGGAGACGGCGACGGCTTCGTCGTACGTACCGACGGCGACGACCTGCCCGCCGACTACGTAGTCGTCGCGTCTTGGGCGGACGCCTCGGTCGTCGATACGCTCGACGTGGAGACGACGGAACAGGGTTCGAAGACCTACGTCGAGACGGAGGACGGACGCACGGGCGTCGAAGGACTCTACGTCGCGGGGCGTCTCGCGGGACAGCCTCACCAGACCATCGTAAACGCGGGACACGGAGCGAAGACGGCGCTGTCGATGATACACGACTCCGACGTGCCTTTCTACCACGACTGGATTGCTCCCGAGGGCTACTTCACCGGACGCGGACGGGACGTGCCGCCCGGGTGCGAGGAGATTACGGAGGAGGAGCGCAGGGAACGCGAGAAGGAGTCGTTACGTGTGATGCGCGAGTTCCTTGAGGAGCCGCATCCCGACGAACCGACGCCGCATCCGAGTCAGGATTAGTCGGAGACGAAGACGCCGTCTCTGGCGCGCGGTACCGTGTCGGTCGAGTCGAAGTCGAGAACCGTATCTATCTCCTCGCCCAAACCGAGCTGTTCTATCCAGCCTGCGGTGTCAGAGCCACGTATCCGGTCGCGGAGACGGCGGGCTTCGTCACGGCTGATACCGCCTTCGTACTGCCGCCGTATCAGTTCGACACCGGCGGTGTCCTCGGGCGTGGGTTCGCCGTACCTTCCCGCGGCTACGAGCCATGTTTCGCCTTCCCCCCGTTCGTCTATCTCCGAGGCGACCGCCCCCGCGTTAACGGTGCTTCCGAAGTAGACGTTGTCCCCGGCACCGAGGCGTTCGACGGCACGCGTCCCGTTCGTCGTGAGCATACCGACACGTGCGCCTTTGAGTTCGTGTTCGGAGAATCTGGAGGGAACCGGGAGGAGGTCGAAGCCGTCGATGGGTGCGCCCGCCTGTTCGCCGACAAGGACGGCGTTCTCCGTCTCGCGTTTGAAACGGAGCGCCTCGTCAGCCTCCGCAAAAGTCCTGACGTACTCGACGCCCTCGTCGAGTAGGCTGACCACGGCGGTCGATGCGAGTATTACGTCCACGACGACGTACGTATCCGTCTCGGGCGGCGAAGACGGCAGGTCTTCGAGACGTTTGACGGTTCGGACTGTCATAACGGATACTCTCCACGGGCGGTCTTTAGCGCCTCTTCTGCGAGAAGCGGGACGCCGTCCTCCATCATGGCGTAGAACGTGCTGTCGCTGTTCCCCATGAGGTAACGGGCGTAGAACATCTCTCCGAGTGCGCACATCTTGTACACGGCGAGGACGCGGTAGAACCGTGTGTTCTCGACGGCGACGCCCGTCTTCTCCTCGTACCTCTCGACTATCTCGGACCGCGACGGATAGCTGTCCTTCTTGGTGAACTGCGGAAGCATTGTCTGAGTTATCTTCGTCTCAACGTCGCCCTCGTCGCGCCAGAAGAAGAGGAGCCAGCCTAGGTCGCAGAGAGGGTCGCCGAGCGTACTCATCTCCCAGTCAAGGACTCCCGAGATACGTGGCTCGTCGGGGGCGAAGACGACGTTATCGAGCTTGTAGTCGCCGTGGACGGGGGCGGCTTCGTGTTCCTCGGGAACGTTGTCGTCGAGCCAGTCGCCCACCTCACGGAGGTCAGGGACATCGCGTTCCTCAGTCGTCTCCTCGAAAGCCCATTCTATCTGTTCTGTCCACCGGTCAACCTGTCGGCGCGTGTAGCCCTCGGGACGACCAAACCCTTCGAGACCGACCGCTTCGACATCGACGTTGTGTATCGCCGCGAGGGTATCGACTACTTCCTCGCCGACGGCGCGGCGTTTCTCGGGTTCCGCGAAACGGTCGGGTTCTCCGAAACGGATTACGTCGCCCGCGAGACGTTCCATGACGTAGAAGTTGCATCCGATGACGGAGTCGTCTTCGCAGGCGGCGACCGTACGCGGTACGGGAACGTCGGTCTCTTGGAGGGCATCCATGACCTCGTACTCACGGAGAACCTCGTGTGCCGTGTCGGCGGTCTCGCCGAGAGGCGGACGACGCACGACGAGTTCACGGTCGCCCCATGTCACGAACAGCGTCTCGTTTGAGAAGCCTTGGCTGTGCCGTTCGACCTCAAACCGTTCTGCTTCACCGATTCGGTCGGAAAGAAAGACGCGGAGATTTTTCTCATCGACGAGGTCTTCGACGGTTGGCATCTGTACCTGAGATTGTAGTGGTATTCAGTTAAACCTACCCCCGTGATATGCGCAGTGAAGTTAAGGGGGTTCCTCAACAAGGGGGAACATGGAGATAGAGTACGACGACTCCGAACGCGCGCGCGAGTACGCCGAGAAGACACGCGTTTTCGTTGACGATGTCGTGATTCCTCGTGAGCGCGAACTTCTCCGTAACCGCGACGAGTTCGAGAGCCGCGAGGAGCTTAACGTCGTCATCGAGGAACTCCGCGAGGAGGCACGCGACCGCGGAATATACGCGCCTCAGATGCCTGAGGAGTACGGCGGTCAGGGACTCGGTCTGTCGGACGTTCTACCCACTTTCGAGGAAGCGGGAAGGTCGCTTCTTGGACCCTCGGCGCTCCGTATCTCGGCACCCGACGAGGGTAATATGCATACGCTTGAACTCGCAGGGAGCGAGGAACAGAAGGAGCGGTGGCTTCCCCCTCTCGTGAGCGGCGAGATACAGAGCGCCTTCTCGATGACGGAGCCGCACGACGGAGCGGGAAGCGACCCCAAGATGATACGGACGACGGCACGGCGTGACGGCGACGAATGGGTCATAAACGGTCACAAATGGTGGACGAGCCAAGGCGTCGAGGCGGACCTGTACCTCGTCATGGCGCGCACCGATGAAGACGCGCACCCATACCGCGGCTGTTCAATCTTCCTCGTCCCGGGAGACGCATACGGCGTCGAGGTCGTCCGCGACGTTCCGCATATGGGCGAGAGCGGCATGAGCCACGCCGAGATGCGTTACGACAACGTCCGTGTCCCCGACGACGCGATGCTCGGGACGGAGAACGCCGGATTCATGATAGCCCAGCAACGTCTCGGACCGGCGCGTCTGACTCACTGTATGCGTTTCGCCGGAATGGCGGAGCGCGCACTCGACATAGCGGTCGCGTACGCGACGGAACGCCGCGCCTTCGGCGAACGTCTCGCCGACAAACAGGAGACGCGTTTCAAGATAGTCGATGCACATACGCGCCTCCACGCCGCGAGGTCGATGGTGAGACACGCCGCCGGAGAGATAGAGGACGACAAACGCGCCCGCGTCGAGGTGGCGATGTGTAAGACGTTCGCCGCGAACGCCGTACAGGACGCGGTCGATACCGCGGTACAGGTCTGCGGAGGAAACGGTATCGGGAAAGACCTGCCGCTCGCCGACTTCTACGAGAACGTGCGCGCGTTCCGTATAGTCGACGGCGCGGACGAGGTACACAGACGCTCGGTAGCCAAACGTGTCTTCGACGAGGACGCGGTTGACGAGGACGAACTCGAAAACCTGACGAGGTACGGCGAGTTCTGACCGGCACGGTTTTGAGAGGGGAGCGCGTCCCCGACGTATGGACAGAAGACCTTTCCTGAGCGCCACCGGAACAGCCGCCGCCTTCCTCCTCGCCGGATGTCTGGGCGACGAAGACAACGGAGACGATGAGGATATCGAAGAGCCGATGACCGACGGCGGAAGGGACCTGCCGACAGCCACCTTACACACCTCCGAGGGCGACATCGAGATAGAGCTTTACGAGGAACGCGCGCCTCGGACGGTCGGGAACTTCATCGGTCTGGCGACGGGCGAGCGCGAATGGGAGGACCCCGAGACGGGCGAGGAGGTTGACGGACAGCCGCTTTACGACGACGTTCTCTTCCACCGGATAATCGACGGCTTCATGGTACAGACGGGCGACCCGACGGGAACGGGACGCGGAGGTCCCGGCTATACCTTCGACGACGAGTTCCACGACGAACTGGGGCACGACAGCGAGGGCGTCGTCTCGATGGCTAACTCGGGTCCCAACACGAACGGCTCCCAGTTCTTCATCACGCTTGACGAGACGCCCCATCTCGACGACCGCCACTCCGTCTTCGGTAGGGTTATCGACGGAATGGACGTAGTCCGCGAGATAGGAAACGTTGAGACGGACGCGAACGACCGTCCCGTGGAGGACGTTGTCCTCGATTCAGTGACGGTCGACCGTTAGTTATCCTGAATCTCTCGGTAGATGTTTTCCAGCGTCGCCTGTGCCCTACGCAGATTTATCTCCGCCTCGCGCGACGTAGGCGATGTTTCCATATGGTTGACCTCGTTCCGTCTGTCCTTGAGATAGCTCAGGTCCGTCAGAACCTCGGGACGTTCCATCTCGTGGTCGTCGTACAGGTCGGCGAGTTCGCCGAGGACGTGCCCCCACGGTCCGAGGTCGATATCCTCGTCGGAGCGCTCGTTGTGCCACTCACGCAGTTGGCGCTCAACGGCGCGGAGAGAAACCATGACGGAGGCGGTCGGACAGTCTACGGCGAGCGCCCGTAACGCTTCTTCAAGGTCGCGTTTCGACTCCTCCTTGAGCCAGTCCCAGACATCCGGCTCGAAGAACTCGGCGGGGTTCTCCATCGCACGGTCGATATCGAAGAATCCCGTGTCGAGCGTGTGGATTATCTTCTGTTCGGCTTCCATCGACGAGAATGTCTCCGCCCAGCGCTTCGACAGGTCGGCGGCGCGCTCCGCGTCGGACTCGTCGGGGGCTTCGCCGACCCCGTAGGTCTCGACGAGATGTTCGACGAACCCCCCCGTTTCCTCAACGAGATGTTCCGAGGCTTCGAGCGTGTCGGAACGCCGGAGGAAGAAACGGAGGCTTCCGACGAGGTCTCCTTTCCCCTTCTCGGAGACGACGGTTATCGACTCGCGCGCAGGGACACAGCTGGCGAGGTACTGGGTCCGCGTCCCGAGGTAGTACGCCTCCATCAAGCCTATCTTGCCGCCGCCCTTCGCCTCGGGTTGTTCTACCGACTCCTGAGATTCTGACATCTTGACGTAGCTTCGTCCGACGGAGTAATAAGTTCTGGTGGAAGGGCTACGTGGTCGTCGTTAGCCTACAACGAGTCTACGCGTTCTGGCGCGTGTGCGGAAGCTTGCCGCCGGCGAGGACGTACTCGCGCTCACGGAGCGAGGCGTCGAGCTTGACGGGAATCTCCTCGTCCTTCGTCTCGTTGACGAGCGTTAGCTGAGTCGTCTCTTGGTCGCCGTCGACAGCCTCGATGACGTTTTCGAGGTGGAGGTCGTCTCCCTCGTCTATCTTGTCGTAGTCGTCGTTGTCGACGAACGTGAGCGGGAGAAGACCGAAGTTGAGGAGGTTCGCCTTGTGGATACGTGCGAACGACTTGGCGACGACCGCCTCAATTCCGAGGTACATCGGACAGAGAGCCGCGTGTTCACGCGACGAACCCTGTCCGTAGTTCTCTCCGCCGACGATGAATCCGCCGCCCTTCTCCTTGGCGCGCGACGCGAACTCCTCGTCGACGCGCGAGAGCGTGAACTCGCTCAGCTTGTCGATGTTGGAGCGGAACTTGAGTATGTCGCTCGTCGCGGGGATGATATGGTCGGTCGTGATGTCGTCGCCGACCTTGAGAATCGTCTCGCCGCCTATCTCGTCTTCGAGGTCGTCTCCGAGTGGGACGCTTCCGATGTTGGGTCCCTTGCTAAGCTCAACGTCGTCGGGAGCGTCCTCAGGTGCGAGGAGGTCGGGGTCCTGTCCGCCGAATCCGTCGGGGAGGACGATTCCAGGAGCATCGACGCCGTAGTCGTCGGCGTAGTCACGTGGGTCGGTTATCTCGCCCGTGACCGAAGCCGCGGCGGCGACCTCGGGCGAGCAGAGGTAGACGTTGTCGTCCTCGATACCGGAGCGTCCCTCGAAGTTACGGTTGAACGTACGGAGGGAGACGCTGTCCGACGCGGGGACATGTCCGATACCGATACATGCGCCACAGGTCGATTCAGACCAGTTGACGCCGGCTTCCATCATGTCGGCGACCTCGCCCTCGCGCGCTAACTGTTCCGCCGCCTGCTTCGAGGCGGGCGCGACGATGGAGTGAACGTCCTCATGGACCTCGTTCTTGTCGAGCGCACCAGCGAACGCCTTGATATCTTCGTAAGCGCCGTTGGTACACGAACCAACGATAACCTGCTCAACGTCCTCGCCCTCGACTTCGCTGACAGGCACGACCTTGTCGGGCATGCTGGGACAGGCGACGAGAGGTTCGAGGTCGCTGAGGTCTATGACGACCTCGTCGTCGTACTCGGCACCGTCGTCAGCTTCGAGAGCCGAGAAGTCTTCCTCGCGTCCGAGACGGCGGAGGTAGTCCTTGGTTTCCTCGTCGCTCGGGAAGACGCTGGAGGTCGCGCCGAGTTCGGTACCCATGTTAGCGATTGTGCAACGCTCGGGGACGGTGAGCGACTCAACGCCGGGACCGGTGTACTCGAAGACCTTGCCGACGCCGCCCTTGACCGTGAGACGGCGGAGCATTTCGAGTATAACGTCCTTGGCGGTCGCCCATCCGGGGAGTTCGCCTTCGAGACGGACGTTGACGACCTCGGGCATCTCGACGTAGTAGGGCGCTCCTCCCATGACGGTGGCTATATCGAGACCGCCCGCGCCGATGGAGAGCATGCCGAGTCCGCCCTGCGTCTGCGTGTGCGAGTCAGCGCCGAGGAGCGTCTTACCGGGTTCGGCGAAGTTCTCCTTGTGAACCTGATGACAGATACCGTTACCCGGACGCGAGTAGTGAGCGCCGTACTTCTGCGCGGCGCTCTTGAGGAAACGGTGGTCGTCGGTGTTCTTGAAGTCGAACTGATAGGTCTGATGGTCACAGTACTGTCCTGCGACCTCGGTCTTCTGCTCTTCGATGCCGAGAGCCTCGAACTGGAGCCAGACCATCGTACCCGTCGTATCCTGCGAAAGTACCTGGTCTATCTCCAAGGCTATCTCGTTGCCCGGCTCCATCTCGCCTTCTTCGAGATGTTCCGAGACTATCTTCTCAGTTATGTTCTTTCCCATGGGTGGGCATGGGGTGTAGAGGATGATAAAGCTTTACAGATGGGTCAGCCTGTCCGTCTACGCGGTGTTCTCGGCAGGATACCACGCAAGCGGATGGTCTAGTTCGAGACGTACGTCGACCTCATCACCTATCTCGAAGCTCTCCGTATGGTTGTGCATACAGTGGACGGTATCACCGTTCGGGAGTTCGACGCGGTAGGTGAACGACGGTCCGTCGTACCTGCGGTGTATGATACGTCCGTCAGCTTCGCCGTCAGGCGGCAGGGCGGTCGCGTCGTCGGGACGGACGAGTAGGTCGACCTCAGCGCCTTCGTAGGCAGGCGTAAGTCCCTCAACGTTCGCCATGCCAACCTTTCCGAGAGGCGTACTAACCCCGTCCTCGTCGACCTTACCCGAGACGAAGCTCGCGTGTCCGAGGAAGTCGGCGACGAAACGAGACTCGGGCGTCTGGAAAACCTCCTCAGGGCGTCCGACCTGTTCAAGCCTTCCGTCACGCATGACGCCGACGCGGTCGCTGATAGAGAGGGCTTCCTCTTGGTCGTGGGTGACAGTCACCGTCGTAACGCCCGCCTCCTTGACGATACGTCGCACCTCCTCGCGCATACGGACACGTAGGCTAACGTCGAGGTTAGAGAACGGCTCATCGAGCAGGAGAACCTCAGGCTCGGGTGCGAGGGAACGGGCGAGCGCGACGCGCTGACGCTGTCCTCCGCTGAGTTGGTCGGGCTTCTTGTCGCGGTGTCCTTCGAGTCCGACGAGTTCAAGCATCTCGTCTACGCGTCCGTTGTCGTCATCTTCGAGACCGAAGGCGATATTCTCTTCGACGGTCATATGTGGGAACAAGGCGAACTCCTGAAAGACAAGACCTACGTCGCGTTCCTCGGGCTTGACCGTCTTTCCTTGTCCGGCAACCGACGAGCCTGCGATACGTACCTCACCGAGGTCGGGCGTTTCGAGTCCTGCGACGAGCCGAAGCGTCGTCGTCTTACCGCATCCGCTCGGACCTAGGAGAGCAAGAAACTCGCCGTCACGGACTTCGAGCGACAGGTTCTCGACCGCGGGTTCGCCGCCGTACGTCTTGGTCACGCAGTCGAGTTCAAGCACGTTTTCGGACGCCACGGCGGTACTCATCAGATAGTAGTATCGTTTAGGTAGCCCTAATGCCTTGTCATCTGATGCCGCCCTCTTGGCGTAGGAGGACGAGCATCGAAAGCCCCGAGATTAGGATAAGGAGAAGCGCGGGGATAGCGGCATACCGGTACGCGAGTGCGTCGTGAGCCTGCCAGACCTTGATGACGAGCGTCTCCATTCCGATGGGTCGTACCATCAGCGTGATAGGTAGCTCCTTTATCGTCGTCAGAAAGACGAGTATGGCTCCTGCGACCATTCCGGGGGCTATCATAGGCAACGTGACGCGGCGGAAGGTCTCCAACCGACCCGCGTTGAGCGTCCTCGCCGCCTCGATAGTCGAGTCGTCAATCTGTAGAACGGACGAACGTACCGTGCCGACGGCTTGGGGAAGGAAACGGACGACGTATCCGAAGACTAACAGCCAGACGCCTTGGCGGTAGAGCGACGGTAAGGTGTTCAGTCCCAGAAAGACGAGCGCCAGACCGATGACGACGCCCGGAACGGCGAATCCAACGTACGTCGCCCTCTCCAAGACGCGTGAGACGAAGCTGTTTGCTCTCCCCGAGTAGTACGCGACAGGGAGGGCAAAGAGACACGCGACGACGGCGGCGAGAAGCGCGAGATAGACGGAGTTGAACGCAAACTCGGGATGGAACTCAAGAGCAGGGATACGGTCGCCCTCGCTCCGGAATATCCAGACGGTGAATACGGCGACAGGGACGACGAGCGTTACGACTCCGAGGAGACCGACGAACCCCATCGCCGCCCATTTCCACCGACCTAGCCGGATGATACTGCCTTCTCCCTCGCCGCCGCTCGCGTCCTCGTCGCGTCCGATGCCCGCCTCGATGACGAGTACAACCGCGACGATAGCGACGAGCTGGAGGGCAAGAAGCGCGGCGTAGCCGACCGGAGTGTTGTAGTTCTCGAACTCCCAGTAAATCATGCTCGTGAAGACGCTTGCCTGCATGAAGGCTGGCGTCCCAAAGTCAGAGACAGCGTAGAGAGCGGCGAGGAGCGCGCCCGCCGCGATTCCAGGTCTTATCGTCGGAAGGGTAACCCGTCTGAAGCTTTCGACCGGACCGCGGTTGAGGGTCCTAGCGGCGTCGAAAAGCGAGCTATCGACCGAGACCAGCGCCGCACGCGTCGTGAGGAAGACGTACGGATACGTATACAACGTTATGACAAATATAGCGCCGCTCAGTCCCTCAACCCTCGGAAGCGAGACGCCGAGGAAGGTGTCGAACTCCCCCCCCGAGCCGAACATCGAGACGAAGGCTATCGCGCCGATATAGCTCGGTATGACGAGCGGAAGGGCGGCGACGACCGTCCAGAAACGCGGATGCGGCAGGTCGGTACGTGTCGTCAGGAAGGCGAGCGGAACGCCCAACAAGATAGAGAAAAAGGTAACTGCGAGCATCAGAGCGATACTGTTGGCTGTGATGCTAGCGGTCTGTGACGAGACGACGAGTTCGTAAGCACGCGGGGTTTCGACGGTCGAAGCCTCCCAGACTATCCACAGCATCGGGGAGACTATGAGAAGGGCGAGAACGGCGCTGAGCGCCGCCAGTCCGGCTCTCGCCGTGTTCGCTTCGCGGAGCCGTTTCCGTATCTCGTCCCGTGTTGGCAGTCTGACGGTGTCCTCGCCTCGTCTCATACGCTATGCTTTCTCGATGGTTGGCTCCGGAAAGTCTTGAATGCGCCGAAACAGGCGTCGGAGCCGAGTCAGAGAGGTAGCATTCCTTCGTCTTCGAGTAGTTCGCGCGCTTCCTCCAGCTCGGTATCGAACTCGCTGAGGTCGAAGTCGGGCGAGTCAAGTTCGTCCGGTCCCGGGAGTGGTCCGACGTAGTCGACGCCTTCGATAACGGGGAACTCGCCGTTGTCCTCCATCATGAACTCCTGTCCTTCGACAGCAAGTAGATGACGGACGAACTCGGCGACGAGTTCAGGGTTGTCGGCGTTCACGGTCGGCGTTATACCTGCGACGCTGAACAGCGCGCCCGCGTCGCCTTCGGTGAAGGTCACGCGTATCGGCGCGTCAGGGTCTTCGTTGACGATACGTGCGGCGTAGTAGCTGTTGCCGAGCGCGACTATCGGGTCGTCCTCGCCGCCGCGGTTTACAGCGACGGCTTGGTCGCTCCCGCTCGAAAAGAGCGTCGGGTCCTGGTCGAGGAAGTCGTTGACCCAGTCACGCGTCGCCTGCTCGCCTTCGAGTTCCATCATCGCCTGTATGAAGCCGCGGAAGGTTCCCGAGTTCGGACGTGTCGAGATGATACCTTCGAAACGGTCGTCCTCGGCGTAGGCGAATACATCGGTCGGTAGGTCGTCGCCGTCGTCGAAGGGCGTCTCGTCGGCAAGACGGTCCTCGTTGTACATTACCGACCGCACTCGTCCGCTCACGCCGGTCCAGAGTCCGTCGGGATGTCGGTAGGTCGCAGGAATAGCATCGACGATATCCTCGGGTAGCTCCTGTGCAAGTCCGGCGTCGGCGACGGCACCGAGCGCTCCGGGGTCCTGTGAGTAGAAGATATCCGCGGGCGTGTCCTCGCCCTCGACCTGTGTTATCTGCGTCACCTGCGTGTCGTTGTCTCCGTAGTCCCGGTCTACGGTAAGGTCGTCGTACTCCTGCTCCAGCCTGTCGAAGACAAGGTCGATTTGGTCAGCCGTCCTGCCCGAGTAGACGGTGATTTCTCCCTCAAGGTCGCCAAGGTCGTCCCACGAGACGCCCGAGGAGTCGACGGGCTGTCCAACGGGCGTGGCTTCCGCCACGGTATTGGCTCCGGTTTCGTCGCCGTTTCCGTCGTCCCCGTTTCCGTCCAGACATCCGGTTAGACCCGCACCTGTAAGCGCCGCCCCGACTCCTATGAAATTCCTGCGTGATATGTTGGACCATCTGCGTGACATACGGTTGTTTAGGTCAGCCTAAAACAAATATAGCTGTCGGTTTCCTCCGTAGAAGTTACACCGCGCCGCCGCGTAGGGCGACCATGAAGGTGACAGCCCGCGTCATGAACGGCGAGGACCATGAGGTCGAACTGCCGGACTGCGCAACGTACGCCCGACTGCTCGACGAGATAGACGAGAACCCCGAGGCGGCTGTCGTCGTCGTTGACGGGCGTCCCGTTCCCGAGGACGCGACGGTTGACGCCGACGAGGTGAAGGTGATGCGGACCGTCTCCGGAGGGCGATGAGAAGCGCAACGGTCGTCGTTCTCGTAGCAGTCGGTCTCGCGGCGGCGGTCGGTACGGCGGCGGGCGCAGAGAGCGAGATACACGTCTCGGGCGAGGATGTGGAGACAGAGCTAAGCTTCGTCCTCCACGCCAACGACGAACCACTCAACTACTGGGAGGCGACGGTTAGCCTGCCCGAAGACGCCCGAGTCGAGTCGGTGCGCGATACAGACGGAGAGACGGATTACACGTTCGACGACGGCAGGCTGGAGTTCGAGACGAACACGGGCGTCGCGCGCGACTCCGAGAGGGTTACGGTTGAGTACGTCGTCGAAGACGCCATCGTCGAGGAGTTTGGAGGTCTCCGTGTCGTCGAGGTCGGCGTAGTGGGACTCGGACGCGGTGACGGAACGACCGCGCGCGTGACGGCGGACGACGACGTTCTCTCGGCTTCGGCGCCACACGGCTTCGAGGCAGAGTTCGACGCCGGCGGCGCGACGTTCGAGGGTAGAGGCTCTAAGACGGTCCGCGTCGCAGTCGGTGAGGACGACGGCTACGAGAACTACGCCGTCTTCGGAGACGCCGACCTCTCCGAAGCCGACGAGCTACACCGTCTCGTTGCCGCGGCGTTCGGCTTCGAGGCTCCGGCACACCGGCATCCGGTCGTCTTTCTCGGAGACGACGCCTATGAGGAGTACGGCACCGACTGGAGCAACGGACATCTCAGAGCCGGCGGCGTAATTCTAGTCCGCGACTCAGTCGACGACGTGACGAAGACCGTCCTCCACGAGACGGCACACGCGTACAACGCCGTGGCGCTTTCGTGGACCGACGCCTCCGTAGGCTGGTTCGACGAGGGAACGGCTACCTACGTCGAGTTCCTCGTCGACAGGAAACGCGGCGAGGTCAGGCGTCCGTTGTTCTCGGGCGAACGGTACCGCGAAGAGGACGGCGAGTTCCGCGCCGTCGGTCCGCGCGGTGAACTCGACGAACTCGTCGGATACTACGAGGGCGACGGCTTCATGCGAGGCTGGACAGCCGCGGACGACGAAAACAGACGGTTCGGATACGCGTTCGCTGAACTCGCCGTTCGCGGGTACGTTGCCGACAACGGCGCTTCAGCTCTCCACGATACCTACGACAAACTCCTGAATGTCGACGACAGCGCCGAGAGTACGGAGGAAGCGACCGCGGTTATACTCGACGCGATGGATACTGACCTGCGACCGTGCGCCGCGCCGTCACGCGAGGAAACCGCGGACTGTCTCGAAGACGTGAACACGATGGAAGCAACGGTGCCGGCGTACGACGGGAACGACGGTAAGGTCTTCGAGTTCAACGAAACGGAGATTCCTGAAAGAAACGTGAACGAAACCGATGAGCGGGGCGACGAACCCCCTGAACTGACTGGATTCGGCGTCTTAGCGTCGGTTATCGCTGTTCTCGCCGTACTCGGACGACGGCTCTAAGAGAACGCCGGGGAGGGGATTTGAACCCCTGTGGGCTTACGCCCACCGGCTCTCGAGGCCGGCGCCTTACCGGACTAGACTACCCCGGCTACCATAACCGTCGTATGCCGGGCACAAAACGTAACCGGTTTTCGTCAGTCGAATGCGTCCTCTTCGAGAACCTCGCCGACCGCGAAGTTCTCCTTGACCTCATCTACCTCAACCTTGACGCGGTCGCCGACCTCGGCGTCAGGTACGATGATGACGTAGCCGCGCTCGACGCGCGCAATTCCGTCACCCTGCTTTCCGAGGTCTTCGATTTCGACGTACCTTATCTCCCCCTCTTCGACGGGCGGTTGTAGCTGACTTCCGCCGCCCGAAACGTTCGTCGTTTCTTCCTCCTTGCTGACGATACCTACGCTGTAGACCTCGCCTTCCTCGATATCGCCTTCCTCTATCTCACTCTCAGGAATTTCGACGACGTAAGAATCTTCTCGCCGCTCGACGCGGGAACTGACCAGACACAGGAGTTTGCCAGAGATGTCCAAAGACAATTCCTCCGGTCTAACTTCATTAGTGTACGTACTTGAATCTATCGTTACCGACGGTCAGAGATAGCCCTCCTCGCGGAGTTTTTCGGCGGCTTGGCTGTCGTACCTCCATTTAACGTCCGCCTTCTCGTCCTGCCAGTCCCACGGCTCAACTATAACTACATCGTCCTCGTTTATCCAGACGCGTTTCTTCATCCGTCCGGGAATACGTGCCGTCCGCGTCTCTCCGTCCATGCACCGTACCTTGAGACGGTTCGCGCCGAGCATAGACTCGACGATGCCGAGTACCTCGTCGTCGTCAGGGAGGCGTAGGTCCGAGTCCTCTGACATACCTCAGGTTAGACCGGCGCGTCTTATTAAAAGTCCGAATCAGAAGACGAGAGGGGCGACGGCACCGGGTGCGAACGCGACCCCGAGGAATGCGAGGAGGGCGACAAGAACAACCCCCGGGACGCCCGCGACGGCTATGATGGCGACCGCGAAGAGGGTTATATCCACCTCGACGACGCCGGTGAGGTTGATTATGAACAGAAGAACGAGACCGATTATGGCGTTGTAGACGAGAGGTTTGATTACCTTCAGCGTGATATACACAGCGGCTAAGACGAGGACCGCGAGTACCAGAAGTCCTATCTCTATGCCTGTCGTCATAGGTCACGGTTCGGCGCTACGGACAAAAGCCTTACCCTCCGTATTAGTCGCGGTCGGCGGCGGCGCGGAACCGGCGGCGTGTCTCGGGTGCGGCGAGACGTTCCGCCATTCTCTCCTTGATTTCTTCGTAGTCGCGCCAGTCGCCGACGATACGCTCCTTCGTGACGCGTGTCGCCTCGGGGTCGGAACGGGCTATCGCCGTGACGTACTCATCGGCGGCTTCCTCTACCTCGTCGGCTGGCACGGCACGGTTGATTACGCCCCAGTCGGCGGCAGTGGCGGCGTCGATAGGTTCACAGGTAAGCGCGAGTTCGGAGACGCGTTTCCGTCCCGCAACGGCGGCAACGCGTTCGACAGTGAGCGGGGGCTGGACGCCCATACGTGTCTCGGGAACTCCGAAACGCGCGCCTTCAGCGGCGACCGCAAGGTCACAGGCGACGACGAGTTCGAACCCCGCTCCGAAGGCGTCGCCGTTTACCGCAGCGACTACGGGAACGTCGGCGGTTTCGACCGCACGGAGTAGGTCGACAAGACGGTGGGCGAAGTCGCGCGCCTCGTCGATGTTATCAATCGCGGCGATTACGTCAAGGTCGCCGCCCGCGCAGAAATG
>JAQZCZ010000042.1 GCA_028751095.1 Euryarchaeota archaeon Ods01
AATAATAATAATATAGATGTCCCTGCTCACGATAGGAGTGGGTGTGGACTACTCCGTCCATATTATGCACCGATTCACGGAGGAAGTTGATACATCCGCGTCTACGTATAAGGCTGTGAAGACATCGGTTACAGGAACGAGTGGTGCCGCCGCAGGAAGCATGATAACTACCGCCACGGGAATGAGTGTCCTCGTCCTTACCATCACGGATATGCTCGGTTTCTTCGGCATACTTATGTCTCTGAGTGTTTTCTACGCGTTCATAACGACCATACTCGTGCTTCCTCCTGCCCTGTATATCTGGGCTGAATATAACCTATGAATACCAAAGAGTCGGGGGTATCATGTTCTGCGCTCGTCGTTTAGCCCCACCTTCGAAGATTAATCCTCATCGAAGACAGCCTTATTATTTTAATGGGAACGAAGATATGACATCGATACATACGTAAAAGACAGATGAACCATAGACCTTTCACAGGGGCGACGATAGCTATAGAGGGAATGGTACGCGAAGCCCGCTGTCTCTCGGAAACAAAAACTACCCGCACCACCACTAGCGGGAGGCTATCAAAATGAACAAAAAAGAGGGCCACGACAGACGCAAATTCCTCGCGCTCTCAGGGAGCATGGTACTCGTCGGAGCGTCGGGCTGTCTCAACGACGAGGAGCCCGAGGATGAAGAAACCGATGACGATGAAGAAGCAGAGACGGAGCTGAGACCCGACATCAGCGAGGAGGACCTCTCCCGCACCTCCGAAGCCGGCGGCGTGAGCTTCGAAGCCAAGTACGTAAACCCGCTCCTCGAAACCGATGAAGAAAGAGACGAGGTCTACGGCGACGGAGAGGACGACCTGTTCTTCGAGGTCCAGATGGACACGCACACAGGCGACCTGACCCAGTACGACTGGAGCGAACGCGCAAGACTCCTAACTGACACAGGAACCATAGATGCGACGGAATGGGTATGGGTGAGACAGTCAGACCACCATCCCGAAGGATACTACCGTGTGAGCAAGAATGAGTTGTTCACCGACGAAACCGGCGAGATGGAACTCCGTATTCGTTCGGTGAACGAAGAAGAGGTGCGGTTCGGATGGAGTCTTACCGACTATACGCAGGAAGCAGAAGTCAGCTCTCTCGTCCGTGCATACGTAGCAGACTCCTACGACGGTACCGTCTCAGTTGTAGACCACTCCACAGCTTCAGTCGTCGAAACCGTGGAAGTGGCTGACAGTATCTCCCACGGGATAGCCGCAACACCTGACGGCGATAAGGTCTTCGTAGGTGACGGTGACACGGGCGACCTTTACCCGATAGCTACCGAAGACTTCGATGTTGAGGAGCCAATCGAAATTGACGGAGATGCCCACGGTGTCGATATCCACCCCGATGGACGGTACGTCTACGTTTCCGAGGGGGGACTAGGCGATGAGGGAGGAGTTATCGTCGTGGATGTAGAGGAACGGACGGTAGTCGAGAGAATCGAAACGGGCGGTGCAGGGCACGTGAACTTCGATAACGAGGGTCGTTACGTCTATATCTCTAACGTCGGCGACGACGGAATCGCTGTGGTTAGCGCGGAAGATATGGAAGTCGTTGCGGAGGTGACCGTCGGCGAGATACCGAACGAAGCGGTTGCCTCACCCGACGGAAGTTATGTCTACACCGCCAATATCGGCGACGATTCGGTTTCGGTTATCGAGGCAGAAACGTGGGAGGTTGTTGATACGATAGAGAACGTTAGCAACGGTGGAGGAGGAACCAGCGAGGGAGCGCACGGTATAGACGTCACTCCGGACGGGGAACGTATCTTTGTCGCGAGTAGAGGAGCGGGAATAGTCGTTATTGACGCCGACACGAGAGAGATTACGGGAACGGTGGACGTAGGAGGGAGCGCAAATCACATCCGGATAGAGTCTGACGGCGACTACGCGTACGTGACTTCGATGAGAGACGAGGAGGTAGCAGTCATTGACACGGACTCGTTGGAGGTCGTCTGGAGAGTGGAAGTAGGAGCGGAGCCACACGAAATCGCATTCGTGTCTTCATAGACAGTACCTCAGGATTATCGATAGGTACGCACGCTTTTCGCACTCATGCGAGGAGAGTATGAGTTTTCGGAACGTTGCCGACTCTGTCGGACGGTTCGGAAGGGACTCTCGTCGAGGTCGATTACTTTATTCGGATACCAGAAAACGCCGATAACACCCCACTCTTTTTCACTGTCGATTAAAGATGGACGGTAGGATGACTAAACAGGAGGCGAACGCCCTGCTACCGAAAGTTGACTCCGCAGAACGCACGTTCCACGAGACAGAAGACGGCGTGTCGTTGACGGTATCCAGGCGTTGGATGCCGGATATCATGAGCCACGCGCTGGCGAAGTATTCGAGGTAGGGAGTCTACGTATCGAGGTTCTTAATCCGGAGGAGTTGACGGGCGACCTGCACGAGGGTAACATCGCGGTTCGGGCGGTGTTCGGTGAGATCTATGTCATTCTTACGGGTGATGCTGAAGCCCGAGAAGAACAGCTGATGCTTGAACGTAATCTGGATCTTGACGCGGATATCTATCAGTTAGGTCATCATGGTTCGTCGACGTCTTCGACGGAGGAATTCATAGAGGAGATGGGTCCGGATGTTGGAGTGTATTCGGCGGCGACGGATAGCCAGTACGGGCATCCCCATGACGAGGTCGTGGAACGTTTCGATGAGATGGATATCGACTTGTATGGTACGGGCGAGCATGGAACTGTGACGGTTGAAGCGGACGCCGACGGAGAGTATGAAGTAGTCACAGAAGTGGATGCGCCGCTTGTGACGCTAGTAGTCTCTCCCTTCTTTGAGAGCGGGTCAGTAGCAGCTGTTCCCTAGGGGAAGTCAGTTCTTCCAAAATCCCTGGATATGGCTGTCAAGTTCGTCAAGTACCAGCGAAATCATATCTCTCCAATCTGTGGGATAAGATGAGTTCTCTCCAGGAGTTGATGCATTAGGTGGCGGATGGAAATGTTCTCGGTTATTATGGCTATTCGGATGTCTATCCCACCTACATTTCCACGTATCTCCGTCTTTGTACTCCTCCTCGTAATGGATGTTGAAGTCGTCGTTCGTATACCATCTTATCTGAAGAGAACTCCCCACAACGAACGAAGGAAAATACTGGAGATCGTACTGTAAGATGAGAGAGTTAGGTGCATATTCAGGCATTAATTCAGCCTTCTCGAGACGTTCGTCTCCTCGCAAGCGTGAGTAGAGCTTATCTAATATTTCGAAGTCGATGGAGGCTGATTCAGAACCTTCCGACGTCATTATGCGACCTTTTTCTCTTCTGAGGTCTTCAGGGCCTCGTTAAGTATTTTACGACGACTGACTTCCGTTTTCCATAGCGAGACCTGTTCCCAGACTTCCTCTACATCCATGTTGTTTTCCTCGGCATACTCAGCCACAGAGACTAGGTCGGGTGAGTCAACATCGAACTTCTCCCGGTATTCGTCTATCGTGTCGGTGGTTTCAGAGAGTAGTTGAGCTATCTCGTTAGCCGTGTACTGTTGTTTGATCTGTCGAGTTCTGCGCCATTGGAGGTAGTCTCTATCGACGCGGTACTGTTCTGGTCCTTGGGTGACCTGTTCGACGACACCGAGTTCGGCGAAAAATCGCATGTATTCCCGAGCGGAGTCTTCTCCCCTATCGGCTCTTTCGGCTATTTCTGGGATTGGTGTAGGTTCACGAAGCTGTAGAGCAACGTCTAGGAAATCGTCACGGGTACGCTCACCTGAGACAATGGTGGATGGATCTTCCCAATCTCCGAAGTCTGGTTTGCTTTCGTCTTCAGGTGCTTTTCGTGGCGGGTCCATATCGTTCATATTCCATAGTAGGAGTCTAGGCGTTATATCTCTTCGGGAGGCGGAATATGCCGTTCAGGGTACTCTGTCCGGTGGTGTTATTCTACTCTACTACGCTATCCAAAGTATGCGTAAAGGTGTCGTAGATAGAGTCGTCGACGAGATTGCTGTTGTGCTTGTCGAGGAGGAAGGTCTGGAGTTTGAGTTGCCGGTAACACGTCTTCCCGACGAAGCGGAAGAGGGCGTGTGGCTCTCGCTGGAGGTTGAGGATGGCAGAGTGGCTTCGGTGGAGTTGGATCAAGAAGGGTCTGAAGAGCGCCGTGAGCGTGTAGAGAGCAAGCTCGAGCGGCTCCGGGAGCGCGACCGGAAGAGTTCAGAAAGAGTAGATTGAATTCTGCTCGGTAAACGATTCAGAAGGCGTCTTCTTCTATCCCCTCTCCACAGTGAAGACACTTCTTCTCTTTTGAAGAAGCTTCCTCAATAAATCCTGAAGCAAGTATAGACGCCGGAAGACCAAACATCCCAATTCCTATACCTGCTACAACCCCTGCTAGGATTCTGACTGCGGTAGTAATAGGAACAACATCACCGTAGCGGACTGTGGTTAGGGTTATTATCTCCCAGTAAAGCGTTTCAGGTATTGATGGAAAAACCTCAGGTTGTGCCGAGTGTTCAACGAAATACATCATACTGGAAGTTACAATTAACAGGATACCCATAGCGGCGAAGGAGACGACCAAGTCTTCCTTTTTCCGGTGAACCACGTTCACCATCGCTGTCATAGTATCAGAGTACAACCACCGAGAATATCTCACACCACTAGAAGAAATATGCATACTGGTTCATGAGAGTATCAACGGTCTCCAGCATCACGGCGAGTACATTTACCGCGATGAGGAGCATAATCGAGGTTGAGACTATTATACTCAGTCTCGATTCCTTATGCGTCGGTTCAAGAAGGTGGAACGTTAGTTCTTTGAACTGTTTAAGCTTCTTGCCCATGATGCAGAGGCTACAATCTCGGGTATTATTTTATCGAACTGAGGAAAGCTTCTATTACCAAGCCTACTCAAAATATAAAATATAACCTTGCTAATGGATATTGCAGCGAACACTGAGAAGTACGAGAATCTCTCGACCTCCGCGGTCACGGTTTTTCTGACTCGTTCACCGTGGAGTCGATTTCTAAGGGCTTCACCACTTCCGTTTGGCGCGTCCGAAGAGGACGTATCCGACGACAGCTGAGACGGCGGAGAAGCCGACGGCGAAGTAGGTTGCTTCGGTCGGGAAACGGAGATGTGCGATAGACGCGACGAAGAGAGGGACTGCGACAACGACGATAGCCGCCGTGAAGACGGAGAAAAGTGCGCTGTCTAAGAGAAGTTCGTTCGGCTCCGTTCCCGTGAGGTAAACGGTCACGCCGAAGACGTACGTCGTGGCGAGCGGCAGGACGACGACGCCTGCGGCTATCTCTCCGAATCCGAAGACTGCGACGCCGACGAACAGGTAGGCGTACGCGACCGGAACCGAGACGACGGCGAAGGTGACTGCCTTCGCGCGTAGAACCTCGTCTGAGTCGACGGGCAAGGAGGTGTAGTTCTCCATACGGTCGAAACGGTTTATCCAGTGGTAGACGGAGACCGTCGAGATGGCGAGAAGGACGGCGAAGGCGAGTCCTGGAGCGGCGACGATGTTAGCGACGAGGTCGACGTACAGGACGAGGAAGACGAAGACGCCGAACAGTATACCGACGGAGAAGAATATCTTCCAGACGCCGCCGCTACTTCGGGTGAGGTCTAAGACCATCTTGGCGGCGAGTCCCTCGCCGCGTAACAGGTCACGTAGGTTCGGATACACGTCGCGGTACGAACGTGTCTCCCCGCCACGGTCGGCGTCGAAGACGTAGATTCCCGCGACGGAGAAGACGGCGATAGGGGCGAAAGCCATCGCGGCGGTCACCGCCGACGGCGACTCGTAGAAGCCGAGCGGCGTGTAGCTGAGGAGGGCGCCGCCGGTGAAGTAGAGCGCGGCAGCGCCGACGGCGACGCCCGCGAGTGGGAGATGGCGGTTACGCGTGTGCAACGCCGCGGCGAAGAACGAGACTGCGACGCCGAGGGCGAAGGCGGCGTTGACAGCAACCCAGACGAGAGCGACGCCCGCCGCCGTTACGGTACCGTCGAATAAGAAGGCGACGGGGACGAGTGCGACGACGAGCGGCGTGAGGTAGAGGAACGAGTAGTAGACGAGGTCCTTTACGACGAAGACCGAAATCGACCTGCGCTGCGAGACGGGCAGGGTGCGCGACGAGAAGACGAGCAGGTTCGACTCGCCGAGGAGGTTCTCGACGGCGTCGCGCGACACGAAGCCGACGCTTCCAACGCTTAGTCCGAGGAAGAAGACGACGTACTGAACGCCGCGCTCGAGTTCGGGAAAGCTGAAGCCGGAGGCGAGGACGCCGAAGTACGCGACCGCCGAGATTACGAAGACTACGAGCGGGAAAGCGCCGAATCCTGCGCTTCCGAACAGGCGTGAGTGGAGCCGCCACTCCTCCTTGAGCATCGGACGTAACAACCTCATGCCCGTCCTTCGACCTCGTTCATGAACTCGTCTATCAGGTCCTCTCCGTTCTCCTTGAGTTCCGCTATGTCCTTCTCTGCAACGAGTTTGCCGTCCTGTATAATACCGACGCGGGTGCAGACTTCCTCGGCGACCTTGATATCGTGGGTCGAAAGGAAGACCGTATTGCCGCGGTGGTTGTACTCGACGATGAACTTCTTGACGCGTTCCTGCACGATAGGGTCAAGGTTGGTCAACGGCTCGTCGATGAAGACGAGTTCGGGTTCGTGTACGAACGCCTGCGCGAACATCACCTTCTGCTTCTGTCCGCGCGACAGGTCCATGCTTATCGAGTCGAGCTTGTCGTCGAAGCCGAGACGGGAAGCCCATTCGTCCACGCTACCGTCAAGTTCGACGCCGCGTACGTCCCCCACGAACTCGAAGTACTCGCGCGGCGTCAGAAAGCTCGGCGGGTCCTCGCGTTCCGGCAGGACGCCCATACGCGAGCGCGCCTCAACGGGGTTCTCGACAGGGTCGACTCCCATAACGCGCGCTTCGCCGCTCGTCGGTTCGGTCTGTCCCGTCAGTATCTCTATCGTACTACTCTTACCTGCGCCGTTAGGTCCGAGAAGTCCGAACAGTTCGCCTTCTTCGACCTCCAAGGAAAGGCCGTCGAGTGCAGTCAGGTCGCCGTACTTCTTCGTTAGTCCGTCTGTCTCAACCGCGTTCATCCTAACGACGAAAGGTCCGCGTTCGTAATAAGGAATGCGGCGAAGGGTACCGCGTGTTTATTCGCGCTTTGCTAGGAAGGCGGCGGCGATAAGAGCGATGAGAGCCGCGACGGCAGTGAAGCCAGGCAGACCTTCGTCTTCAGGCTCCGTGTCGTCGTCCTCATCATCCACTTCTTCGTCATCTACTTCCTCATCGTCAACCTCTTCATCATCCACTTCTTCATCGTCGGCCTCTTCGTCATCCTCTTCTTCCTCTTCGTCTTCTACGGTCACGACGGCGTCGTCAACGACGGTTTCGCCGTCGCGTTCGAGCGAGGGTCCGTAGTCATCGTCCTCGGCTTCCTCGTGGAGCATCGCGTAGAGGGTGTGGTCACCTTCGTCGAGTGCTTCGTCGAGGTCAACCGTGGTGTCCTCGTTAACGCCTTCTTCGACATCCTCGTGTCCGATAGCGTCGCCAGGCTCGCCGTCGTCATCTTCGTGGATGACGATGACGTAGTCCTGACTCATGCACGCGGACTCGGCAACAACGACGGAGTCACCTTCGCTGGTCTGGTCCTCGAAGACTACACGGGGTACTTCCTCTTCTTCCTCGTCCTCGTCGTCAGCCTCGTCATCTACCTCTTCGAGAACCTCAGCGTAGTCGTACGCAACGACGTTGTCGGATGTGGAATCCGAGATTCCGACATCGCCGGCATCGTATCCGCCGATGCTGAGTCCGCTAACGGCATACGCCGTGTGTTCCCCCGGGTAGCCGCCGTCATCTTCGACCTCGACCGAGACTTCGGTGTCGTTCTCGCCGAGTTCGTAGAGTCCGGCGACGACCTCGTCGGCATCACCTGCGACTTCGTCCTCATCCTGCATGTACGTCAGAAGGACGTACTCGGCGTCTTCTAGCGTTTCGTTACTGAGGGCGACCTCAACCGCGCCCTCGTCGTCTAACTCCTGTTCGTCGAACTCTATCGGCTCGACATCCGTGACGTTCTCTTCCTCACCGTTCTCGTGTTCGTCAGCGACGACGACGCCGCTGAACGCGGTAAGAACGAGAGCCACGAAGACGAGCAGTATGGTAAGCTTACCTTTACCGAACATACAGTGAGTATGTATCCGGCATGGCTAATAAAACCCGCCCTTCCTTCATACATATGTAAGACGCCTGTCATATACGGTCAGCAACCGAAACCGATTCGTCGCTCGGCGGCAAGGGGGACGTATGGATATAGACCTCGGACGCGCTAACCCCGTGCTGACGTACGCTGTCGGACTGTTTCTCGGCTGGTCGGTTACCTCGTCGCATGCCGCCGGCGAGAATACGGCGGTTCTGATAAACGCGTCGTTCGCGCTCGCCGTCTTCGCTCTCGTCGTTCTCGGCGAGATAAGCCACCGCGCCGGCGAGAGGTGACCAACAGAGACAAGTAGCGCTCGGGATTTTTTCGTTCATGGAGTCGCTTAACCCGCGGATACGGACTGTCTGGCTCGTCGTCGCATTCGTCATCGCGGCTGTTCTTAGCGCCGTTGTCGGTGCCCTTCCAACAGAGGAGTACGTTGATGTTCCGGTCGCCCCTTTCGTCTTCGTAGCCTTCCTCGTGCTTCTCGGGGTCTACCAGTTCCTGCGTTACCGAAACTGGGGCTACGAGATACAGGACGACGCCGTCTACATCGAACACGGCGTCCTGATACACGTCAAAAAGGTCGTGCCGTTCGTCCGTATACAGCACATAGACTCGCGGCGTGGTCCCGTTGAACGCGCGTCTGGGCTGGCGAGTCTCGTCATCTATACCGCAGGCTCGCGCGGCGCAGATGTGACTGTTCCGGGACTGACGCCCGAACGTGCCGACGAACTCAGGGAAGAGCTACGTGAACTCGCCATCGAAAACGAGGAGTCGATAGAGGACGCCGTATGACCGCGCCCGAAACGCCCGTATCCGAGTCGTCGAAGCTACATCCCCTTTCGGTCGCATACAGGACCGTCCGACAGCTAAGCCGTATCGGATTTCTGGTCGTCCTGTTCTTCTTCGGTGGGACGACCGCGACCGGCGACATCTCGGCGCTCGTCGCAATCGGCTCGACGGTCGCGCTCGCCCTCGCCGCCGTCTTCGTCTGGCAGGTCGCGTACTACCGACGGTTCGAGTACGAGATAACCGGCGACACCTTCGATATACGTTCGGGCGTCGTCTCGCGCCGGAACCGCGAGATACCGTTACGGCGCGTCCAGAACGTCGACGTTACCGAGAACGTCGTCCACCGCCTCCTCGGAATCGCTCAGGTCAACATAGAGACCGCGGGCGGTAACGTCAGCGAAGCAAACCTGCGGTACGTCGGCGCGGACGTTGCACGCGAGATACAGCGCGACGTGCGGCGGCGCAAGACCGAACTCGCCGGCGGCGAAGTTGACGAGAAGGAGGAGGTAGTCGAGGACCGCGGCGAGAAGCTGTACGAGATTTCGAGCGGAGAGCTACTGCTTCTCAGTACGTTCTCGATAGACTTCCGTCTCGTCGCCTTCGCGCTGTTCCTTCTCTCGTTCCTACCGCCCGAGCGTTTCGAGACATTTGAGAGCCTGTCACTCAGCTTCGGTGCGCTCCCTGTCGTCGTAATCGGTTTCTTCGTCGTCCTCCTCCTCTGGCTCATCGGGTTCGTAACGAGCTTCTCACGTTACTACGGCTTCGTTCTCCGGCGTATCGACGACACCCTCAGCTACGAACGCGGACTGTTCAACCGTTACAGCGGTTCGATACCTCTCGATAAGATACAGACGTTCACCGTCTACGAGAACGTCCTGAAACGCCATTTCGACTACGCGACGCTTGGGGTAGAGACAGCGGGATACTCGCCGTCACAGGCACGTCAGCAAGGCTCGGAGACGGCGGTTCCTTTCGCTAAGCGTCGACGTGTCGACCGTCTCGCCGACGAGATAGACGGCGTCGAACGTCCGGAGTTTGAACTACCGCCCAGACGGGCGCGCCGCCGGTACGCGTTCAGATACGCGCTCATCCTCGGAGCGCTCGCCGCGGCGCTTTACGCCGCGCAGTTCTTCGTCTCGCCGCCGTCGTGGTACCTGCCTCTCGTCGCCCTCCCGCTCACCCCCGTAGCCGCCCATCTCAAATGGCGGAACCGTGGCTACTACCTCGGCAAGGAGTACGTCGCAACCCGTAACGGCTTCTGGAACCGGACGACCGTCATACTGCCGTACTACCGCGTCCAGAACGTCATAGAGTCCTCGACTATACTTCAGCGCCGTTGGAGGCTTGCGACCGTCACGGTCGACACCGCGGGTTCGTCAGGACTCCGCGCAAACGAAGCACGCGCCGTTGATGTCGGCTTTGAGGACGCCGAACGGATACGCGAGGACGTGCGCGACACACTCCAAGAAGCGCTCGCCGAACGCCGCGCCGAACGACGCCGCGAAAACGAGACATGGCTCGACACAGTGGCGCGCGAGTCTCCCGACGCCCGCGACGACTCCGACGCGCAAGAAACTTAGCCGCGGGACGATAAGACGGACCGTGGAGTACGAGAGCTACTTTCCCAAGGAGTCGCCGTACCCGAACCAAGAGGACGCCATGTCACGTATCGGTGACGCGGTCGACGAGGGGCGCGACGTGGTCTTTGAGGGCGCGTGCGGCACGGGGAAGACGCTCTCGGCGCTCGTTCCTGCTCTCGAACACGCGCGGCGCGAGGACCGGACGGTCGTCATTACGACGAACGTCCACCAGCAGATGCGGCAGTTCGTCGAGGAGGCGCGTGAAATCAAGGCTCTGCGCGACGTGAGCGTCTCAGTCTTCCGTGGAAAGGGTAAGATGTGCCATATCGACGTAGGCTACGAGGAGTGTCAGGCGCTACGCGAGAACACCTTCGACCTCATAGAGGCGGAGGAGGAACTCGAAGAACTCGGCGGGGCGACCACGACCGCAGACGAGGAGGAGCAACGCGCCGCGCTCGAAGAACGTGTCGAAGCGTTACGCGAGAACTCGTGCGACCATTTCTACGAGAACCTGACGCGGAACAACGAGGGCTTTATGCGGTGGCTCGACCGCGATGTACGCGAACCCGACGAGGTCTACGACCGTGCCGAAGCCAAGGGGTTCTGCGGCTACGAACTCCTCAAGGAGTCGATGGAGACCGTGGACCTCGTCATCTGTAACTACCACCATCTTCTCTCACCCGAGATACGTGACTACTTCTTCGGCTGGCTCGACTCCGACCCCGACGAGGTCGTCGCCGTCTTCGATGAGGCTCACAACCTCGAAGACGCCGCACGCGACCATTCGTCGCGGACCCTCACTGACGAGACGCTCGAACGCGCTGAACTCGAACTCGCCGAAGAGGGCGAAGAAGCGGACGACGAACGCCGTGTACTTGCCGCATTCCGTGAGGCGTTGGCGTACGTTGCCGAGGACTCACTCGGCTTCGGCGACGCCGAAAGGCTCGGCGACGACTGGGAGGACGTGACGGTCGAAAACGACGAGGGGCGCGACGACCTTACCGACGCATTCTACGAGAACCTCGCTATGGATGAGAACGAGGTCCGCCGCGTCGTCCGTTCGGGCGTCGATACCGCCGCCGACATAGATGCGCGTTACGAACGCCGGTACAAGTCGGGCGAGGACGAGAAACGCCGCGAATGCGCCGCTCTCTCGGCGTTCACCTTCCTCAACAGATATCTAAAGAACGCCGACGAGTCGGGCTACTTCCCCGTCGCAGGAATCCGACGGTCGTCGTCGGAGAGCGAGAAACGTGTCGACGCACGTGCCGAACTCTACACCTGCCTCCCCAACGAGGTGACGGGTTCGCTGTTCGACTCGCTCCATTCGTCGGTTCTGATGAGCGCGACGTTGCGTCCGTTCGACGTTCTCACACGCGTTCTCGGTCTGAACAATCCCGTCGAACTCGCGTACGGCATGCATTTCCCCGACGAACGCCGCGAAACCTTCGTCGCCGACCTTCCGGCGTTGTTCTCGTCCAAACGCGACGACCCCGACGTTACTACCGAGGTACAGGGATTTCTCGAAGACGTAATCGAACACAGCGCTGGAAACGCCCTCGTCTTCTTCCCGTCGTACAGCGAGGCGGAACGTTACCACGGACTCGTTGACGCCGACGCTGAACTTCTACTCGACCGTGTCGGCGAGTCGGCGCGCTCTATACGCCGGCGTCTCGAAGATGACGGAAAGAAAGCCGTCTTCACGTACCTCTGGGGGACCCTCACCGAAGGCGTCGACTTCCCCGACGACGTGGCACGTACCGCGGTCGTTGTCGGCGTCGGCTACCCGTACCTAAGCGACAGGAAGAAGGCTGTTGAGGCGGCGTACGACGAGGAGTTCGGCGACGGATGGAAGTACGCTGTCGAAGCCCCGACGGTGCGCAAGACGCGGCAGGCGCTCGGACGCGTCGTCCGTTCGCCCGACGACTACGGCGTCCGTATACTTGCCGACGCCCGTTACCGCGACGACACCGGCATGGGTAACTACGGCGTCCGTGACTCCTTCCCGCCCGAGGAAAGGGACGAGTTCGTGGACGTGGACGCCGACAAGATAAAGTACGCGATGCACAACTTCTGGCGACGCCTCGGCGACGACCGCGTCAGTATCGATTAGTACTTCGGTGTCGCTCCGGTTATCTCGTAGACCTCGTCGAGAACTGCGTCGCGTTCGTCGCGCCAGCCCGCGAGTCCGTCGGGTGACGACGGGTAGTCGGCGTACACATCACGTATCTCCTCGGTCTTCTTGTGAACGCCGTAGAGTTCGCGGAGAAGCCCCCAGTGTCCGAAGGCACGCAGGACCGTCTTGGCGAGAAGGAACGGCGATGTCGAGACAGAGCCGTCGCCGAGTGCGTCGACCAACTGCTGTCCCGGTACCGCACCGACGAGCGATGTAAGTTCGTCTACGTCGTGCGCCGTCCCGAAGATGTTGTAGAGGTCGGTCGCCGCGAACTTAGCACCGAATCCATCCATGACGCGTTCGTTGTACTCCCAGAGAGTATCTTCCGAAACCTCGCCGTCGGCGACTGCGTCGGCGGCTACCTCGCCAGCCCATGCGCCCGCCTTCGCCGCCCCGGGGATACCGCCTCCCGTAGTCGGGTTAACGTGTCCCGCGGCGTCGCCGACTGCGACGTAGCCGGGTGCAACGGCGGAGTCGTAGGGACGCCGCGTCGGGAGCGCCGCACCCCGTCTGTCGATGACCTCCGCGCCCACGAACTCGTCTCGCTCCACCATGTCACGCGCTAGGACATCGGCGAGTTCCATCGGCTTCTCGGTCATCTGGTAGCCCACGCCGACGTTTATTTCGGTGGGGGTGCGGGGGAAGTACCAGACGTAGCCGAGTTCGTCAGCGGGCTTGAATACGAGAGCGTCGTCCCAGTCAACGGGTTGGGGGACCTCGACTATCTCGCGGTATGCGGCACAGAACTGGGTCGGACGCACGTCTGTGTCGAACGAAGCGTCGCTCAGGTCGGCGTGGTCCTGTAGAACCGAGAGCGCGCCCGCGGCGTCTACGGTGACCGACGCGCGGTACTTGACGGTCTCGCCGTTCCGAACGCCGCGTACCCCGACGACGCGTCCGTCTTCTTGCAGGACGCCGTTGACGAGAGTGTCGTAGACGACGGTCGCTCCGGCGCGTTCCGCCTCCTCCAGAATAACCTCGCCGTACCGTTTCCGGTCCATCACCTTGCCGGTCTCGGGGAACGGAATTTCGACGGAGTCGTCCTCTGACACAAACAGCCCGCGCCGGACCGTCGTGTTCGTGAACGACTCGTCTGCGAGACGGTCAAGGTCGATTACGTCGGGAAGGCTCGAACGTCCCTTGAGGGCGTCGCCGCAAGCTATACGTCCGCCCTCGTCTCGCGGCTTGCGTTCAAGGAGGACGGCATCGAGTCCCTCACGTGCCGCGGACGCCGCGGCGAAACATCCGCCCGTTCCGCCGCCGACGACGGCAACGTCGGCTTCGACGGTTTCCATGGAGAAAGGCGTCGCCCGACTGACTTAACCGTTGGCTCGACGGGCGTCGAAACGCCGCGGTGCGAGCGGTGCTACTCGGGTACAAGCGCATCACTCAGGGACAAACGCCACCACTCCACGGATAAACGCCACCACTATTACGCGCGGGCGCGTAAGAACGACGGATGAGTCAAGAATCTTTACCCGATGTACAAGCTACGAAGCCCGAGGTCGAGGTTGGTCTAAACCGAGTCGGAGTCACAAATGTCAAGAAGTTAGTCGAGGTCACGCGCGACGATAACCGACCGCTCGTCTTCACCGCCGAGTTCAACGTCTACGTTGACCTTCCGTCGGAACGCAAAGGCATCGATATGAGCCGTAACATGGAGGTGACGAACGAGGTACTCGACGACCTGACCCGCGAACCCGTCTACCGAGTCGAGGACCTCTGCGCCGAGATAGCGTCGCGCCTCCTCAAACGCCACGACTACACGACGCGCGCCGAGGTTGAGATGGAGGCAGAGTACATGTTCCGCGACCAGACGCCCGAAACCAAGATGGAGACACAGGGCTTCGCCGACGTATGTGCGAGCGCGGTCGCTAACGGCGACGGCGTCCGTAAGTCGATAGGAGCGAGGGTCACGGGTACGACGGCGTGCCCCTGCGCTCAGGGCATGATGCAACAGGAAGCGGCTGAGAAGCTTGCCGAGCTAGGTCTAGATGACAACGCGATAGACGAGTTCTTCGACGAGATTCCGCAGGCGGCGCACAACCAGAGGTCGAAGTCGTACCTCGAAGTCGAAACTGACGCAGACGTAGAAGTGGGTCTCGACCGTATCATAGAGGTCGCACGCGACGCTATGTCTTCACGCGTCTACAACCTCGCCAAACGTCCCGACGAACACCACATGACGCGCCGTATGCATGAGAACGCGCGGTTCGTCGAGGACGTGGTCCGCGAGATGGCGGCGGGGGTTGTCGACGAGTTCGACCTACCGGACGACGCCGTCGTGACCATGACACAGGAGAACGAGGAAAGCATACATCAGCACAACGCTTACTCGGAACGCGTGATGACCTTCGGTGACCTTCGCGCCCAGCTAAGCTAAAGGACGACGTACAGAACGACCACGAGGACGCCCGAGACGACCAAGACGCTCTCTCCTATTCCGATACGCGTTCCGGTCTCCCCAGGGGTCGAACCGACACGGTCGGAGTAGGCGTCGGCGTACCTTGCCGGAACCGCGCTCTCGACGGCTTCTCGCGGTTCGTTAACCGCCCAGACGAAGCTCTTTGCGAGGCGGACCACGCCTCGGTCTATCGCCGCGAAACCTTCGGTCGTTCCGTGTACGACGCCGCGGGTTCCGTAGAAGACCGCGGGGTTGTACGCCGCGTCAACGTCCGGCGCACCGTGGACGCGGTCAAGGGCGCGTTTCGTCGCATAGAAGCCGATGACGCCCGCCGTCGCCAAGCCGAGACCCTTGAGTATATGGCTCGTCGAGTACGGATGGGCGAGAGGCTCGAACGTCGGGAGTATATCGAAGAATGCGCCGAAGAAGACGCCGAAGAAGACGCACGCCGCCGCCGCGCCAGCCATCGAGACGCGCTGTCCGAGGTTAGCGTCCCGTACTTCGTACTCGCTCTCGCCGTGGAAGAAGGCGTAGTAGCCGAACTTGATGAACGACATGAAGGTTCCGACACCGCCTATCATCAGTAGCCACCAGAGGACATCGTATCCGAGGACGAGGTTCTGTTCGAACTGGTACTCAGCGGCGTCCACGACTATCCCCTTGGAGATGAAGCCGTTGAAGCCGGGGAAAGCCGTAATGGAGAGCGCCGCGATGACGAATGCGACGAAGGTGAACGGCATCACCTTCCAGAGACCGCCGAGATGTTTGAGGTTGTTCTCGCCGGTACGGTAGATGATGACTCCCGCGCACATGAACAGAAGTCCCTTGTACAGTATATTGTTGAACAGATGTCCCATCGCGCCCGCGGCGGCGAATGCGGTGCCGACGCCTATACCGGCTATCATATAGCCGACCTGCGCTTGTATGTGGTACGACAGAAGGCGGCGCATATCCTTCTGGAGAAGGGCGAATACGACGCCGTAGACCGCCATCGCGCCGCCCATATAGGCGATTGCAACGTTCCCTTCGGGGAAGGCGCGGTACATCGCGTAGACGCCCGTCTTCGTCGTGAAGGCGCAGAGGAAGACCGACGCCGCGATATGTGGACGGGGGTAGGTGTCGGGTATCCAGGCGTGGAGACCGATGAAGCCGACGTTGACGCCTATGCCGAGCGCCGCGATTAGCTGAGGGAGTCCCGGCGCGATTCCTTCGCCGGTGTACAGGAACGTCGTCATTCCCGTCTGTACGTAATGGAGGATGACGGCGAACATCAGTAGCGAACCGCCGAGTCCGTGGAGAAGGGCGTAACGGTAGCCCGCACGGACCGCCTTTCCGCCGTAGTTCCAGACGAGGAAGGTGCTGGTGACAGCCATTATCTCCCAGAAGAAGACGAGCGTCAGCCAGTCACCGGCGAAGACAGCGCCGAACGACGAACCGACGTACGAAAGCGCGTAAGCCGTCGTCCTCGCCGAAGCACCTGAGTAGGCGGCGTACAGGACGCCCGCCGCGCCGAATCCGCCGAAGATTAGCCCCATCAGGACGCTGAACTCATCGACGTTGAACAGGACGACATCGAATCCTATGAACGCCGTCTCAACGTACGCGTCGGGCGACGACCTTAGCGCCCATATCCACGGCACGGTGACGAGCGTGGCTACGAAGCCGACGGCGTGTGCGACGCGGCGCGACGCGAAGAATGCGATGACTGCCGCTGTCAGCACGACGAAAGCCGGCGGGACGAGGGTCAGAGCTTCGTTCATCGGTTCACCTCCGTCTCGGTAGCGAGTTCTACGACCATCTCTATCACCTCAAGGAAGAAGGCGTGCGGGTACAAGCCGAGTAAGACCGCGCCGGTACAGACGACCAGAATCGGCGCGACCATGAACCACGTCGACTCTCCGCCGCGCCATCCGACGCGTTCCCAGCCGCCTTCGGGCGGTCCTTCGTGGTGTTCGTGTCCGTGGTCGTCTCCGTTGTGACCTCCGTCCGTCAGGCGCTCGTTTCCGGCGTATTCGGGCGTGTAATGGTCGGGCTTGCCGCCCCAGTAGCCGCCGAGTTCGGCGTCGATAACGGGCTTACCGTCGCGTTCGTCCTCCGACTCGAAGAACGCCTGATAGATGACAGGCCAGAAGTAGGCGATATTCAGGATACCCGAGACGACGAGCGCGACTGCGAAGATACCGAGTTCCGCCTCGAAAGCACCTATCATCAGGTACCATTTGCTGACGAAGCCGACAAGGAGCGGTATGCCCGCCATGCCGAACGCCGCGACCGCGAACGCCACCATCGTCAGCGGCATCCGTTTGCCGATACCCGCCATCTTCGAGATATGGTCTGTATGCGTCTCGACATGTATCGCTCCGGCGCAGAAGAACAAGGTGAGCTTCATGAACGCGTGCGCGGGGATATGCATCAGTCCGCCCGTGAGCGCGTTGGGGACGAGCAGGGCGACGCCCATCACGATGTACGACAACTGCGCCGCAGTCGAGTACGCGAGACGTTGTTTGAGATGGTCCTTACGGAGCGCGATTACGGACGCGGCGAGGAAGGTGAACGCCGCGAAGGTGGCGAGGAAGACGCCCATGCCAAGGTCGGCGACAGTCGCGGGTCCGAATACGTCGATGACGGTGCGCGAGACGCCGAACGCGCCTGACTTGACGACCGCGACGGCGTGGAGCAGACCCGAGACAGGCGTGGGCGCAACCATCGCGTCGGGAAGCCACGAATGGACGGGCATTACCGCCGCCTTGACCGCGAATCCTCCCGCAAGTAGGACGAAGGCGGCGCGTGCGAAGACGGGGTCGGCTTCGGCGAGTCCCGCTATTCCGCCCGCCGAGAACGCCGTCGTGTCAGCCATCCAGAAGACGAGGACAGCGCCCGCGAAGACGGCGATACCGCCTCCGAAGGTGTAGGCGAGATACTTCCGTCCCGCGGCGCGCGCCTCCTCGGTTTCGTCGTGAGCGACGAGCGGGTAGGTGGCGACCGTTAGGAGTTCGTAGAAGACGAACAGGAGGAGTATGTTCTGCGCGAAAGCGATACCTATCGTCGCGCTCAGCGACGCGGCGAACGACGCGAAGTAACGCGTCTGTCCGTGTTCGCTCAAGCCCCGCATGTAGCCGATGCTGTACAGGCTCGTGAATATCCAGAGGAGCGAGGCAAGGACGGCGAACAGCGTCCCGAGCGGGTCGGCGCGTAATGCAAGCTCGACTCCCGGCACGAGCATCCCGAGGTCGGAGACGTAGACCTTTCCGTTAAGGACGCCGGGAACCATACTTGCGACTATACCGAACTTGACGACCGCGGCGATTACCGTCCACGCCTCACGGACGTTCGGATGACGGTACGAGAAGACGATGGCGACCGTCGCCACCGCCGAAACGAGAACCGCGGCGAGCGGACGTAACGAAGCTTCTACCTCTGTCATTCCATCACCTCCTCTAAACGTAGAAGTCCTTCAATCCACGACGCCGCGGGTCCGAGTGCGACGCTGACGACCGCGGCGACGCCGACGAGAACCACCATGCCGGTCGTGACGCGTTTGGCGCTTCCGCCGTCGGCGAACGGGATACGCGTTTCCTCGGGAGAGGCGCGCCGTCCGAAGTACATCCTGTCCACGAGACGGAGAACGTACGCAAGCGTCAGGAGGGTGCTGGCGAAGATGACGACCGCGACG
>JAQZCZ010000115.1 GCA_028751095.1 Euryarchaeota archaeon Ods01
CATGACGACGAGTATGACGATGGCGAGGGACGCGGGGACGCCGTTCTTGAGCAGGCTGTGACTCATACTCGGCTCCTCGTCTATGTGGGGCGATGTCTCCATGACCTCGCGCCAGTCCTTGTAGTACCCGCGCTGACGGTATAGGAGCCAGCCGAAGACAGCACCGAGCAGTATGATGGTTCCCGGATGCGTGAGTATAGCGAAGGGCGAGTAGGGGTCTTCGGCGGCGTGTTCCATGTAGCCCGTTTCGACAGCGGGGAACGGGAAGCCTACCTCGAACTCCGAGAGTACGTCGTCAACAGACGGGAACGCGACGACGACCGCGACCACGAGAAGGACGAGGTAGGGGAGCATGGCTTCGAACAGACCCATGACGGGGTCCGGTTCTACTTCTTCCTCCTCGGGCGCGGGTTCGCCGCCGTCGGTTGCGACGGCGTCCATTCCTTTCGACATCGCCGGACGGTCGAACGGCGTGTGCTGTGTATCGTACCTGTCCCAGCGTGATATCGGGTACAGGACGAAGGTTGCGACAGCCGCGGCGAGGAAGCCCGCGATGAACGGGCTGTAGATAGCTACGAGGACCAGCGTCACCGACTGAACTGCGGCGATTATCATCACCATCGGAAGCGCGTGGCGCACCGCTTTCATCCTTCCGTAGAGCCACGCTATCGCAAATCCTGCGAGTATTATGGGGACAGCGTGGAGTAGTGCGGTATGAACCGCGGTCTCGACCGGTGCTTCCAAAGGCGTTACTGTGTCGGTGGCGAACCACGCGACAGCGAGCGTACCGAAGTTGTTGTTCCAAGCGTGTCCGATGAGAGGAATAGCGACGGCGTAGACGGGTTTAACGCCGAGGGCAAGCAGAAGCGGCGCAACGATAGCGATAGGTGCGCCGAAGCCGGTGATACCCTGAAGGAATGAGACGAAGACCCATCCGAATGCGAGTACGAGGAACAGGTCGTTGGTGCTGAACTGCTGTATCCCTTTCCTTATCGCGTACAGCGCCCCCGCGCGCTGTGTAATAAGATAGAGTAGGAGCGCGGGCCAGACGACGTAGAGGACGAAGACCGCGTCCCAGACACCTTTCGCCGCCGCAACCGCGAGCACGAGCGCCGGAGTCTGGAACAGGACTACGCCGATACCTGCGGCGATGAACATCGCAATCACTGCGGCTGTGTGCGCCGACCACTCGTACCGGACGAGCAGGAACAGCAGTACGATTATCGGACCTAGTGAGACCAGCCAGTGGAAGGCGTCTACGGGTAGCTGTTCCGTCATTCGTCGTTCGTCTCCTCTTCCGCGGGTTCTTCCTCGTCGGTACTGGCTTCCCTGTCCTCGTCTCCTTCTTCTTCGTCCTCGCGCATACCGAACTCGGTAACGAGCGGAATGAGGGAGCCGACAACGAGAAGAACGAGACCGAGAACCCAAAGCGCCTCTACGTCGCGGGTAGCGCCTAGGCTCACCAGCGGAAGTACCGCCAGAAGGAGCAGGAACGCTACCGTGTCAAGACGGAGGGGGTCAAACCGAGGCTTGTCTTCCGACATCATACCGCCTCCAGGAAGACGAAGCCGCTAATTATCACCGTCAGAACGCCGACGAGTACGGCGACTATCAGTGTCCACGGAATCGTCTTTCTCAGAACGTCACCCTCGTCTCCGACGATACCGACGGTGCCGGTTCCGAGTACGACGTTGAACGGCGATATGGCGTTACCGATAGCGCCGCCGGTCATCTGAGCGCCGAGTACGGTCCACTGCGGCAGTTCGAGCGCGGCGGCGGCTTCGTTGTGTAGCGGCGAGAACATGATGTTTGACGCCGTGTTACTGCCGGTCATGAACGCGCCGAGGACGCCGATACCGTTCGAGAGGAACAGGTAGGTTGCTCCTCCGACGACGAGCGAGATGCCGAGCGCGAGGACACGTATCTGACCGGAGTCGACCATTACCGTCGCCATGACGACGAGTATGACGATGGCGAGGGACGCGGGGACGCCGTTCTTGAGCAGGCTGTGACTCATACTCGGCTCCTCGTCTATGTGGGGCGATGTCTCC
>JAQZCZ010000103.1 GCA_028751095.1 Euryarchaeota archaeon Ods01
GAGAATTGCTACGAGGAGATACAGGACGGTATAGGTCTTCCCTCCGACGGCGGCGTAATCTTCGACTGGAACGAGGAAGACGGTCTGGAACTCGTATCCGAGACCGACGACGTTCTTAACGATATCGCGTGGAAGCCCCACGGCGACTACGCTCTCGTAGCGGGTGGCTTCGACGCCGGAGCGGCGCTCTACAGGTACGACGGCAACGGTACCGACGAGCTGGCGATGGATGCCGACCGACTCTGGGGCGTTGGATGGACGGGCGAGGGTAATGCGGTCTTAGCGGGCGACGAGGAAATCTGGCGTTACTCGTACACTACCTCCCCTGAGGAACTGCCGCCAACCGCCGAGTTCACCGTGACACCCCGTCAACCGACCACTGAAGATACAATCAGTCTCCTCGGCTTCGGTTCGACGAGCGGCGGCTCCGCCGACCGTATCGAGCGTTGGAAGTTCGACTACGGACAGGAGAATCCACAGTGGTCTGAAAGCCGGTACATCGAGGTAAGGTTCCCGTCTCCGGGCGAGTACGAGGTTTCGCTTAGGGTTGAGGACGAGGACGGCGAACGTAGCGAACCCCTGAACCGGACCGTTACGGTCACCGAAGCGCCCGGATTCGACGAGACAGGGGACTCTGACGAAGAGGATACAGACGAAACCGGCGCTGACGGCGACGAACCGCTTCCCGGATTCGGCGTCCTTGTAGCCGCGTTAGCACTCCTGACGGCGGCCTTCCTCCGTCGCGGAGTTCACCAAGAGACTTAAGTCTGCACGGAGATTACTACCTACACCCGCATGTTCCGAAGGATACGTAAGAGGCACATCGTGGCGTCTCTCGTCTCGGTGCTACTTCTAGTCCAGCCTGTACTCGCGCAGAACGACGAACTCCCCGATATCTGCGATAACCAGCTCGTGATAGCGATGGACAATCTGATTACCTTCCTCGCCGCTATCGGACCCGTAATCGGGGCGCTCGTGGCGATGTTTGCGATGCTGGTTCTGACGACGACACAGAACCCGAGGAAGAAGAAGAAATGGATAAAGACACGTAACGATGCCATCAAGTACGGGGTCGGCATCCTGTTCATCGGAGCCATAATGAACCTCCTTGTGGAGATAACCAGTCCCGAGATGGCATCCTGTGTAGACATTCTCGTATGAGGCGTCTTCTCCTCGTCTCTCTCCTCCTGCTCTGTCTCACCTTTCTGGCTTTCCCCGTCGCAGGCGACGACTTTGAACTTCCGCCCCACGACCACGGACTCGACGAAGACTTCGACAAGCTATGGTCGAAACACGCCTTTGACGACCCGTCGGAGGACGGCGATGTCGTCGAGTATCTGACCCATTCGTCCGACTACTTCTATCTTGAACCTCCCGAAGCGCCCGAGGAATGGAACCGGGGGGAGCTGAGTAGATTCACGACGGACGAGGATACCTCCGTCCATCCCGAAGGCGTCGAACTCGAAGACGGCGAAATCGTGAAGGACGCCCACGTCAGCTTCTTCGCGGTTGAACCGAGTACCCTGTATCCGGTTCCCCAGCCGCCGGAAGACGAGTTCGGTGAGGTTCCCGACGATGTGGACGCCGACGTCCCTGACGAGGATACCGTTCTCCTCGCTCCTTCCCGGAACGCGCAGGTTCACGGTATGGTTGACTACCGTATAGAGGGGCCCGATATCTCGGATTTTCCTGAGATAAACGGCGGACTTGAACCGGATATCGAGGTGGTTGACCACGAAGCGCGCGTCGCACTTTCCGACGGAGGGCAGGTAACCGCGGTCCGAGACGGCTCCGCGGGCTCGTTCAGCCTCACTTACGACGAGATTTCGGCCGGTGCGCTCGAACTCACCGCTATCGTCAACGTCACCGTGCGTGTCGAGGATGAGACCCAGACGGTCTCAGATGTGGCGGTCAACGACAGCCTTACCGTCGTTCCCTATGACTTCTCCGACGACGGCTTTGCGGCGGTCGGCACGACGGGAATCTACCCCGGCGGTGACGCCGCCCTCTTTCTAACGCCGCTTATTGAGCCACCGGGATGGTCGTCGGTCGGTCTGTCCGATGGCACGAAGATACATTCCGAATGGCGTTTCTTCAGCGCCCGTGACACCGACTGGGACACGGTACGCGAATCGACCGCCGGGGGCACCGAGGACTCGTCAAGGGGATACCATCCCGTGAATGTCCACGCTTACCCTTCGAGAGCCGGTTTCCATATAGACGGTGACGCTGAGGTGGAGGAAGGCGTCGGACCCCGTCTCGGACCCCCCGAGATGCCCGACGGCGTTAGCGTCGACGCCCCCGAATCCGACTTCAACCTGTCACAGGTTCTCGACGTCCGGTATAACTCATCCGACGAGTCGCGCGAGATTACGGGTCTGGTGCGGGGTGAGTCTGCGGGAATCCAACTCGTCCCAGGACTGACGGTGATACGTGATACCAACTTGACGCTCTCCGTCGTCGAAAGACACGAGAACGGCGTCGTTACGGTAGGGGTCAGCCTACGTGACTCCGAAGGAAACCCCATAGATACGCGGATAGGCGACGACTACGTCCGTGTAGAAGGACGTGAGAACGTTACGACAGGACTTGATGGTACCACGACCGTCAACGTCACGCCGACTCCGTCAGGCGCTGTCACCGCCCGATACGTTCCCGAGGACTGGCACGATACCCCGGACGGCGAACCCGGATACCTGTCCGACTCCGATACCATCTACGCACAGGCGGAGTACGACCTTTTCGAGGAACTCGGGCTACTTCTCCAACTTGGATTCTTCCTACTGCCGTTCCTGATACTTGTCTTCATGTTTGATAGACTGCTCGGATGGGGTCTCTGGCCCCCTTGGAGACGTATCTGAATGCGTACGACGTAGTCAGAATTAAGTGTAAGCGACACGCGTCGTAACTCAATTACAGATGTCAGAAGAGGCAGCGTTTATAGACGGGATAAAACAGGCGGCACGAGAGATTCTTGCCGAAGGTTCGGATGAACTCCACGGTTCGGTTCAGGAACTGCTGGAGATGGCGGTCATCGTGACCGTACGAACCCCACATCCGGAGACGCGCGAGGGGTTCTTCCTCGGTGAACCCACGAACGAGCCTTGGCTTTCGCTCTACGGATACTACACCGAAGCGATTCTTCCCGTAACGGTCTTGGTTATCGCGCTCGCAATAAC
>JAQZCZ010000033.1 GCA_028751095.1 Euryarchaeota archaeon Ods01
ACTCCTATCGTGAGCAGGGACATCTATATTATTATTATTATTATTATTTAGCAAAAGATTATTGTATACAGGCTATGTATGTCCAGATATGTCTACAGAAGATGCACGGGATAGCACTAGGACAGGGATAGAGATAGATGCGCTGTCGCTCGGAGGGGCATTAGGTGTAGTCTCAGCTCTTGTGATGGTACTTCTCGGACTCCTCGGCTCGTTTGGACAGTATGAAGAGGGAGTGGGGATGATGGAAACGTGGCATGTGTTCTTTGAGCCTACGCTTGTCGGTACAGTAGCAGGTGCTGTCGAAGCTTTCCTAGCAGTCTTTGTATTCACCTACCTCTCTGTAAGCCTCTACAACCGCCTTCTTGATTACCGTCAATAAATAAAAACTATTTTTGATACACCGTAACGTGACTTCCGGAGTTTTCAAGACCTTTTACAGAAGAAACGCTGAACTCTTTATTAATGGGCTCCGGGCATATTAAACGCATTTAGAGATTCTTCCCGCTGAAGTCAGTAGCAAGCGATGAGATCAATCAGCAGTTCTTCCGTCACGAAACTTTCCTTGTACTCCTAGAGATGTGCTGACCGAAAGAATTTGTTCGTGACAAGGTGGTGTGCGGAGTGTAGTAGTTTCTTATTCTTACCAAACAAATCTGGAGGATATCCACATCTAGTGTTTGGTAAGAAAATGGCTATCCGTCCGAAAGCTCAAATAGGCTGAAGACGAAGATGCAGCTATGTTTGACGACGAAGAGTTACAGAATATAAGAAAGGAAATGGATGGCTGGCAAGAGCCAGACATCTACCGTGGAGATTAGAAATAAGATTGATCGCTACGACGCCACCCGGGTTCACCAAAGAGACGTACACGGTGTCTGCGGTGGACGAGGACACCGGTGTCGCTTCTCGTTCCATTTCGTGAATCGGAGATTCACGATGTGTACGCGAATCCTCGATTCGCTTAACAAAACCTAATTCAATAGCTTCTATATCTCTACTGAGGCCGGCGTTTTCTGTCATGAACACTCAAAAAACGCCATGCCTCACTCTTCATACATTCTTTATCTGAACACCGCCCTCTCAGCCATCTAAAGAGTTAAGTTTCTCGCCCGCTTACCGTGAAACACCCAACGCGATGTCAGACCATTTCAAGATACCCGACGACCGTATCGGGGTTCTCATCGGAAAAGACGGTGAAACGAAAGAGCGTATAGAACGACTCGCCGAAGTGGCGATAGAGGTAGATTCAGAGACAGGTGCAGTCTCGGTCACGCGCGGCGAGGACGCCGACCCCGTCCGTTCGCTCAAGGGTCCTCGGATAGTCGAGGCTATCGCCCGCGGATTTCCGCCGGATAGCGCCCTACGCCTTCTTGACGATGTGGACGGTAACGCCGAGATGGTCGTCTACGAGTCGATAAACATCAAGAAGGCTGTCGGAAGCGACGGCGAGATGCGTGCCAAGAAAGGGCGTCTCATCGGAAGGAACGGACGGACGCGCGAACTCATGGAGGAGCTAACCGGCGCAGAGGTCCGTATCTACGGCAAGACCTTCGGCGCTATCGGTACGCCTGAACAGGTCGATGCCGCGACGACCGCGGCGGAGATGCTTCTCGACGGCGCTCCACACGGTACCGTCTACTCGTACATGGAAGAGAAACGGAACGAAATGAACTCGGCAGGTATCGAATACGTCCGGACCGACGAAGCCTACTAACCTTCGTACTCCTGTACTGCGTCCTCCCACTCGTCGGGTAGCTTGGTCGAACTTCCTTCTTCGTTGACGGCGACCTGAACCGTCTCTGCTACCGCCGCGAGTTCGCCGTCCGCCTCGACGCGGAACTCGGTAGTCATGCTTTTGTCGCCAACATCTGACGTACGGACTCCGACACGGACCTCCTCGCCGTGTTCGATAGCGCGCTTGTACTCTATTTCGAGGTTGGCGAGTACGAAGCTGATTTCGTCAACAGAAACGTCGACGACCTCTTCGTAGTAGCCGACACGTGCCTGTTCGAGGTACGAGGCATAGACGGCGTTGTTGACGTGCCCTAACGGGTCGAGGTCACGGAAACGGACCTCCATTTCGGTGACGTACGGGTAGCCTTCCATCGACTGACTGTGTGCGTGAGACTCCGTAAACCGTTACGGTATTGGGAGGCGCGCCCGTGTAGCTTCCATGAGAATCTACACTCGACGCGGTGACGACGGACAGACGGACCTCAGGAGCGGAGAACGTGTATCCAAGTCGTCGCGTCGTATAGAGGCGTACGGAACCGTCGACGAGGCGAATACTCGCGTAGGAAAGGCGGTGTCGCTCGTTGAGGACGACGACGTTCTCGACGCGCTCGAAAAGCTCCAGAACGTCCTGTTCAAGGCTCAGGCGGACCTCGCAAACACCGACAAGGGCGAAGACGACCCGCGTGTCACGAACGCAGACATCGAACGCGTCGAGGCGTTAATCGACGCCTTCGACGATGAACTAGAGCCGCTCACGAGCTTTGTCCTTCCCGGAGGAGCGCCCGCTGGAGCCGCGTTACACGAGGCGCGTGCTGTCGTCCGCCGCGCCGAACGCCGCGTCGTGGCGCTCGACGAGGACAGCGATACGGAGGAGGTTCCGGCGTTCTTGAACCGAGCCTCTGACCTCCTGTTCGTCATTGCACGGGTCGTAAACTCCCGAGCAGGAGTCGACGAGAAAGCACCGACCTACTAAGACGTTTCGACGCCGACAGTCTCCTCTATCTCCGACCATACGAGGACCGCGCCGATACCGGCGAGTACCGCGCCAAATGCGAATGGAACGACGAGTCCGTACGAGATGAGGTAGCCCGACGACAGAGGACCGATGGCGACGCCGAGTGCGAACGCCGTCGTTAGAACCGAGAGCTTCGAACCCGAGTCTCCGCGTGCGAGGTCGCCGGCGAGGGCGAGTGCGGGCGCGAAGACCATCGCTCCCGCGACGCCCTGAAGCAGACGTGCGACGAACATTCCTACCGAGGTCGTCACGAGTCCTTGGGCGAACGTCGTAGGGACGAGAAAGACGAGACCCCAGAATACGAACGGCTTCCGTCCCCACCGGTCGCTCGCGCTTCCGACGGGGGTCTGTAACAGGACCTGTGCGACGATGAACGCCGAGAACTGCAAGCCGAACCACGTCGAGCCTTGGTCGAGGTGTTCGTTGATGTTCACCTGTATTGTGGCGAACAGCGCTATGCCGATAGCCATGAACAGCGTTACGAGACCGAGGGTGAAGACGGGGTCGAGACCGCCGTCGTCGTCAAAGACGCGAAAGGACGACGGACCGCTGTGTCCCGTCTGTATAGTCTCCTCGGGGTCGTGTATGAAGATAGAGACGAGTACAAGGCTCGTCGCGGCGGTTGCGGCGGCGAAGTAGAACGCGGCGTCGTATCCGGCTATCTCGCGCCCTAAGACGGCGTACGGACCTGCGTTGACGACCGCACCCGCCGCCACGGGTCCCGCGCCGAATCCGACAAGACGGAACGTGTTGTAGACACCCATGCTTCCGCCGCGGACGCCCGACGCCGAGAACTCGTTGACGAGAGCAATCGCCGACGGAATAATCATTCCGGCGGCAACTCCTTGGAGGGCGCGGACGCCGAGCAAAGACGCGTAGCTTTCGGTGAGCGAGTAAGCGAAGGATGCGACAGCAAGTAGGGCGAGTCCGGAGACGACGAATATCTTACGGCGTCCGAGGCTGTCGGATGCGACGCCGAAGGGGCGCTGGAAGAAGCTACTGACGAAGCCGGAGAGCGACAGGACGACGCCGGTTACCATCACCTCGTCCATGCCGAGGAGTCCGCCCTCGACAGTGCCGCTTGCGATATACAGGGGAAGGACGATGATTAGGAACGAGTTCCCTACCGACTCAGCGAGCTGTGCGAGCGAAAGCGTGAGAACCCGCCTGTCGACGCCTAGGTTCACGCGAGGAAGACGTGTCGAGGACGGTCGTCGAGTATCTCACGTCCCCAAGAGACGGTATCTCGGAAGTCGTCGCTACGGAAGAACTCCATGGCGTCCTCCTTCGCTTCCCAGCGACTCGATATGAACATATCGTTCTCGTCGCCGACGTTGGCAAGGAGACGCGACTCAACGTGACCGTCCATCTCGGCGAGCTTACCGCCAACCTCCTCGAAGGTCTCGACGAAGTCGTCGCGGTGTTCGGGCTTGACGGTGTAGAACATCCCCATCGTTCCGAAGCCCGCACCCTCGTCAGCGCGACGGACGACGTCCGGTAGGTCGGTAAGGAAGCCGCTCGCCGTATCGGCGGCGTCCTGCGTATCCCAGATACTGACTATCGCGGCGTGTCCGTCGCCGCCGACATCGTCGTAGACCGCCGTCTTGACGTGCGTGTCGTAATGCTCGAAGTTACCGCGGAGTCCGTCAACCTCCTCGGCGACCGTCTCGGCGTCCTCCTCGGAGAAAAGGACGACGGCGTAAACGTCCTCGCCGTGTGGCTTTCCGGCGTAGACGCCTTCCTCATCGAGTTCGTCACGTATCGACGAGGCGTGCGTATCGTCCGCGTCCGTCCCGTCGTCGGCGATAGATTCGCCCGCGACGTAGGCACGGAGGTCGGAAGGCTCCATACGGATACCCGTGTAGAAAGGTCCGAACTCGCTGTAGTCGGCGCTAGCCTCGTCGAAACGCATATCGTAGACGATGCCTTTCGCATGCTTCATGTCGTCGGTAAACAGGTCAACGCCCCATTCCCAGTCGTCCATGCCGATGGAGCCGGAGATGAGCTGTTTTATCTTTCCGGCGTACTCCTCGCCTGACTCGCGGTGTTCGTGCATCATCTCGTCGCGGTGTTTCTTCGAGGTCTTGTACCAGTTCTGTTCGGGGTCGCGTTTCCGGCTCATCGGGTAGAACGAGACGAAGTCTTTGTCCGGAATCTCGGGGAAGAGCTTCGAACGCGCGTATCCGCTGAGATTGTCCTCCTCAACGTCCTCGTTCGTGTATCCGCCGACCTCAGTGACTGAGACGTGAGACGCCGTCTCGTCGGTGAAGTCAGCGAAACGCGTCCGCTCGAAACGTCGCTCGACGGCGTCGAGTTCTTCGACCGTCGGGCGGACGTGGATAAACATCAGGTCCGCCTTGTCGCCCAGCACCGAGTAGACCGCGGTCCCCCCCTCGTCAACGTCTTCGGCGTCTTCGAGGAACCCGATAGCCTCGTCAAGAGCGTCGTCCTGTGTCCGTCCATCCGCCGAGTTCCAGCCGCTCCAGTCAAACTCCCGCATATCGTGGAGGAGGTACCAGCCCTCGGCTTTGTCGCGCGGTTCTGCCATACCCAAAACGAGGTGGTTACGGCGTATAATCCTGACGACTTACGAGGCGTTGCAGTCGTGAGTAAGGAGTTCGACCCGTTCCGTCTCCGCCTCGCCGTCGAGGACGGTATCGCGTTCGAAGTAGACGAGTTCGACGGTCTCGGCTTCTTCGACAGTGCCGCAGAAGTAGTCAGCGAGCGCCCGCCGCTGTACCTCGGACGAGTACCGTGTCTCCGAGAGGTAGCGGTCCCAGTGTGTCGTCGGATACGCGTCGGCGAGGTCGGGCGGCGGGTCTGTCTCAACCGAACCGCCGTGGAAGCCGTCAACGCGGTCGCCGTCGGCGCGTCCAACGGGGACGACGTACCAGCCCTCCCACTGTAACGGTTCGGGCGCGAACATCTTCCAAGCGTACTCCTCGGGGTTGGCGTCGGTATCTCCATCAGGAACGTCGATGTATCCGAGCGCCGCACCCTGCCAAAGGACGACGACGAGAAGGACGACTACGGCGACGACGCCCGCGGCACGCGTGATGTGTGTGAAAACGCTGTCAGAGATACCAACGCGCCGCCCACCCGTGAACCGCGCGGCGAACGAACCGACGCTCTCGGTCGGAACGACGGCTTCGAGACGGTCCCAGAAGACGGGAGGGAAGTAGAGGAGGAGCGCGGCGATAACGACGACGGGGAAGACGCCGAGACGGAGGGTGAGAGCCATGCCGACGTGTGCCGCGACGAAAGACGCGGCGAAGAGGGCGCGCAACCATCCCCCGAGGAAGATTAGAAGCGGCGCGGCGGTAAGCATCGCCACCCATGCCCAGTTTATTGCCACTAAGACGGCGGGGAGTTCGGCGAGGTACGGTCCGAGGAGGACGGTCAAGGTTTCGAGTTCGAAGACGACGCGCACGGCGTCGCCGTTCATCCAGAGTTCGCCGCGGTAACGGAGGACCGCGTTCGACGAGTAAATGACGACGAGGAACAGGAGCGCCGTGACGCCCGCGGCGGAGAAGACGGGGTCCGAACCGGCGTCCCGTCTGACGGCGTCGAACGACCACCGCGACCCGACGGGCAGCGCCGCCGCGAACAGGAGTAGAACGAGTAGCATAGTGTCGCCGCCGTTGAGTACGAACGGGTTGCGCGCGTGCATCGAGGCGACGAGGACGAAGGTGACGAAGGCGGCGGCGCGCGACCGGTATCCGGCGAGCAAGGCGACGGCGGCGAGCGCGGTGAGGGAGAACAGCGCCGCCTGTGCAACGACCCCTCCGGAGACGGCGTGTAACGAATAACGCGCGAGCGCAGGGAACAGTTCGGCGAGGGTCGAACGCGGCAGGACGCCGTCGTCGGTGTAGAATGCGCGGAGGTCGCGGGCGCGCATACCGAGGTCAACGATAATCGCCGCGGCGAGGGTGACGCGAAAGGCGGCGAGCGCGCGTCTATCGATGGAGAAACGCACGCGTCCCGCCTCCGCGATTTCGCTGTCCATCGTACCGAAACGCACGACGCGCCGGAATAGTTCTTACCGTTCCGACCCGTTTTTGTCAGTGCGCCCACACTAGCCTACGTGGAGCCACACGACGTACTCCGCGAGGACGAGACGATGGCGACGCTTCTCGACGAGTTTGGACGCGTCGAGGTCGAACCCGTCGAGAAAGGCGAGGAGTTCCGGCGTCTCGTCGTCTCGCTTACGAACCAGGCGCTCAGCACCGAGTCGGCGCGGGCGGTCCGTGGACGCCTGTTCGAGACGCTCGACGAGGTGACGCCGCGCGCTGTTCTCCAGACACCGCCCGAGGAACTCGCCGGTACGGGTCTTGGAGAGACGAAGACCGAGTATCTACGTGAGTCGGCGCGCGCCTTCCGTGACAACGACTACTCGCGCGACGCTTTCGCCGGCGCGTCGAACGACGAGGTACGTGACACCCTCACGGGGATACGCGGTGTCGGCGAATGGACAGCCAACATGTACCTAATCTTCGTCTTGGGACGCGAGGACGTTCTGCCGCTTGGCGACCTCGCCGTCCGGCGCGGTATCGAATCTCTCTACGGCGTCGAGACGCGCGACGAGATGTGCCGTGTCGCGGAGGCGTGGCGACCGTACCGAAGTTACGGCACGCGGTACGTCTGGAACTGGTACGAGGCGTGAGGTTCAGGAGACGAGCGACCGCACGCGCTCGATGTTCTCGGCGTAGCCCTTGTCGTCGGTAACGGGCGTCTCTAAGACATCGGAAACGCGTCAAAACGTCGGCGTTGACGACGTTTCCGAACCTCCGTCACCTAACTCGATTGGTCAAGCCGCAGAGTATCCGCAGTAACCACGGCATCACACCGGACGAAAGACCTATCAAACTGCGTAAGAAATTCTTACATATGAGCGCCGGCGAGAAGCCCGAGATAGCCACCGTCACGTCGAAGGGGCAGATAACCATACCGAGTTCTCTACGGGAGAGGTACGAAATCGACGAGGGAGACCGCCTACTCGCCGTTCCGACGGAGCACGGTATCGTTCTCAAGAAGATAGAGCTACCGTCCGTTGAGGAGTTCCGTGAGCGCGTCGAGGGGCGCGAAAATACCCTCCGCATGGACGAAATCAACGAACTGGTACACGAAAGCAGAGAGGCATGAAGGCGGTCTTGGACACGAACGTTCTCATATCCGCGGTGATATCCACGGGAACCAGTCACGAGGTTCTAGTCGAGGGTTTCGAAGGAAGTTACACGGTAGTCGTCTCGCCGGAAACGATACAGGAGTTTGAAGATACTCTCCTGAAGTATCCTGACAAGTTCGGTATGTCGCCGAAGGGGGGTAGAGAGGGAACGGGAGACGGTAGAGTACTTCGCCGAGTTCGTAACTCCCGAAACGGAGCTGGACGTAGTGGACGAGGACGAGTCGGACAACATGTTTCTCGAAGCCGCGGTTAGCGCTGACGCTGACTACCTCATCTCGGGAGACCCGCATCTTCTGAAGATAGGAGAGTACCGCGGGACAGAGATACTACCGCCGGACGAGTTCGTGGAGAGGCTGGATTAGGCGACCAGCGACCGCACGCGTTCGAGGTTTTCTTCGTAGCTCTTTCCGTCCGACGTGGGCGTCTCCAGAATCATCGGTAGGTCGTTGAGTTCGTCGGCGTTGACCACGTTCTCAAACCCTTCGTCGCCTATCTCGCCCTCGCCTATATGCTCGTGGTTGTCCTTCTCGCTCCCGAGCGGGTCCTTCGAGTCGTTGAGATGTAGGAGTTCGACATGCTCTAAACCGAGTTCGGAGTCGAGTTCTTCGAGGACGCGGTCGAAGCCGTCAGCGAGGTCGTAGCCCGCGGCGTGCGCGTGACAGGTATCGATACAGACGCCGAGGTCGTCGTTCGGCGTCTCGGGACGGTCGAGCATCTCACGTAACTGCGAGAACTCCTTGCCGAGCGTCGTTCCCTTGCCCGCGGTATTTTCGAAAAGAAGCGTGACTTCGTCGGGGATTTTGAGTACGTCGACGGCGTCCGCGATACGGTCGAGTCCGTTCTCGACGCCCGAACCTGTATGCGCGCCGGGATGGAAGACAACGTACTTGACGCCGAGCGCGCGCGCGGCGTACAGCTCCTGCTGGAGGCAGTCTACGGACTTCTCCATCAGTTCGTCCTTGGGGGTCGCAAGGTTGACGAGGTAGGTCGAATGTATCACGTAGGGGTCGTGTCCCGCCTCGGCGCGCGCCTCACGGAAGCCGTCCGACTCGTCCTCGTCGTACTCGGCGACGGTCCATGTCCGCGGCGACCCTGCGAATATCTGCCCGCAGTTTCCGCCTATATCCTCCTGTCTCTCGATGGCTTTCTCAACGCCTCCGGCTACCGAAACGTGTGCTCCTATTCGCATACGTCGGCTTTGCGCGACGGCGACAAAAGACTAACTAGTCGGCGGGATGCTCGGCTCCCACGGACGCCGGCGTGACTGCCTCCGTCTCGTCTTCCGAGTAGGCGATAAGTGCGCGCAGGAAGTGGTAACGCTCAAACCCGGGCCAGTAGGCGTCGGAGAAGTAGACCTCAGCTTCCGCGCCACGTCCCTGCCACGGAACGAAGTTGGAGAGACGACGTTCGCCGCCGGTACGGACGATGAGGTCGACGTCCGAAGACAGTCTCAGACGAGAAGTTATAGCCGTTTTGTCAACGGATTCGGGCGATAAGATGCCGCGTTCCACGTCGCGCGCGATACGCCGTGCCGCCTCGACGATTTCCTCGCGTCCGCCGTACGCGAGAGCTACGTTGAGGCGGTAGGCGTCGTAGCCCTCGGTAGCCTCCTCGACGCGTTCGACGGCATCCTGAACGCGCGGCGGGAGTCGTTCGATGTCACCGATTCCGCGGACGCGCACGCCGCGTTCGTGTACCTCGTCGTCTTCAGCGAGTTCGTTTAGCTTCTCGGAGATGATGTCGAAGAGACGTTCGAGTTCGTCGTCGTCACGTTCGAAGTTCTCCGTCGAGAAAGCGTACAGGGTCAGCTCCTCTATTCCGGCTTGGTGCGCCCAGTCGAGGACCTTCTCAGTCGTCTCCGCGCCTTGCTCGTGTCCCTCGGTCGGGTCGTCGCCCTTCCGCCGCGCGTACCGTCGGTTACCGTCCTGTATCACCGCGACGTGCCGGGGAACGTCGGTAGAAGAAAGCTTCCGCTCCAAGTACGCTTCGTACGCTCCCCGCGCGAGGCTCCTCAACATCCGGCTTCGGTCCAACTACCTCCGTCTCTCTATTCAACGTAACGAAGTCAGTCTTGGACCTCTGCCTCCTCCTCTTCGTCGGAGTATCTGTCGATTATCTCCTCCAGCGAGCCTTCTTCGTCGTCTTTTTCCTGTTTGGTTACGGCTACTGAGTTCATAATTAGTGGAGAATTATCATGGAACCATATAACGTTTCCGCAGGTACACGTAGAACTCCGCATTTGTCCAAAAGGGGAAGTGGAATATAAACAGGACCGGTGCTTTGAGCTACCCGTGTAACCCACACATTACGGTGAACGAAGGTATCCGAAACCGACTCAACGAACTTCCTAACCCATCAGAACCCTCCCAATCCATCGACAACCTCGGCGAAATTGGCGTTCGTCTAGAAGCCTAAGATGGGAGTCAAAAACCGGCTGACAGAGGTGGTAAGAATCAGCCAAGCTACAACGGAGAGAACCGTCAGCTTGATGCGGTCTTCGTACTCGTTTGTTTCGTCAGTTCTCACCGAACGTTCGGTAATAGTCACCAGACGGGACGGATGTTTGAACGGACTCGGGGGCTTGGGTTCAGGGATACGGTCTCGAATACGGCGGTACTCGGTAAAGGACCAGACAGAGTAGACAAAAACTGACAGGGTGCAGGCAAGGAACGCGAGAAAGGCGGCGACCAAGGGTAGTCCGAAGGGACCGAGCGGGTTAGCATCGACATGCACGGGGCTGAAGTCATTGCGCACGAAAGCAATCGCCATGACTAGGGCAAACAGGAGCAGAAAACCAAACACGGCGACCGCGGAGAGTACCGTGTACCGTTTGCTATACGTATGGACCGCGTCGCGGTCTATGCCGAACAGCTCCTGATACCGCCGGCGTTCGACGCGTTCTGCAGGGCGGAGTTCAACCCGACCAACATCCCGCGGACCGATAACGTGGAAAACGGTCAGTGAGAAGAGTATCATCAGTAATCCGCCGTACCAGATAGGCTGGCTCGTTGTCGTCGCTCGTAGAAAAGAGGTCTCTGGGTCTGAGGGGTCGACGTAGGCTGTCGTATTCTCTTCCTCGTACTGACTTAGAACCGAGCGTGCCTCATCCTTGGTACTGTATGTCCTCTCGAAAACTCCGGAGGGGAATACGTTGTCGCTCGTGTACGTCAGACCGTCGTACTCGTATTCGTACTCAACGTTAGGACGGTAGCCTGAGGAACCTCCCCTTCCTTCTATCTCCTCTATTTCAGTATCGAGAACTACAGCTTCGACCTCTTCTGCTTCGTCGATAAGGGTGGTCTGTTCGTGGTAGTCGTATGCGAGGTATCCGAGCGCTACGAGGGATAATACGAGGACTACTGCGGCGGCGCGTGAGATGTGTACCTCGGTTCCGACCACAGTTAGTTTCATCCCGCTGTCGGATATTCCGAAGTAATTCTCGAAAAACCTACGTTTTATCGCTCGGTCGATTAATTCGAAGTTCTCCGTTTAGGCTCCGTCCGTCAGCTATACCTGCGGAAGCGGGAGACGGGTCCGTTATCTGACGGAGAACCGAACGCCTTACCGAGAGCCTCGGCCGGGAATTGAACCCGGGAACCTCGTCATTACCAATGACGCGCTCTACCAGGCTGAGCTACCGAGGCGCATCACGAAGTTGGACACCGTGGGTTAAGAACATTTCTTTCTCGGTTAGATGTTCTTCTGGACCTTACCGAGGAGGAAGCCGAGGTAGACGAACGAGAGACCGGCGAGCGAGACGCCGACTACGCCGAGCATAAGCTCTGTCGAACAGTGCTCCCATCCGCCTTGACACGCGAGGGCTTCCAAGACGGCGTTAAGCCCCCAGAAGAAGGCGACGGCGGCGACAGCTCCGACCAACCATTTCAGCATACTTGGAGTATGTTCTTCTGATATATATGGTTTAGCCTCAATTTCGCCGTACGACGTTGTCTCACTCCGTGGGAGCTACGAATCCGACCCGTTAAGGGGAGCCACGTACCCAGACGGAGTATGGAAGACGAATCGCGCGAACATGTCGTCCCGGGTAGCGACGAGGAGTTCGACTCGCCCGACGTGCGCGGCTACGACTTCCGGGGAGGGTTCAACCTAGGCGATATGCTCGACGCGTACGCCACAACGGGGTTTCAGGCTACCCACCTCGCGGAGGCTATCGATATCGTGGAAAAGATGCAGGACGAGGACGCACAGGTCTATCTGACCTTCACGTCGAACATAGTCTCGTCAGGGCTACGTGAGGTAGTCGCCGCCCTCGTCCGTGAGGGACACGTCGACGTACTCATCACCACGTCAGGCTCTGTCGCGGAGGACGTAATCAAGACTGAGAAGCCGTTCAAGATGGGTGACTGGGACGCGGACGAGGCGGAGTTGCGCGAACGCGGCGTCAACCGACTGGGCAATATCTTCGTGCCCTCGGACCGTTACGTCTGGCTCGAAGAGTACCTGTACGACTTCTTCGACGACTTCTTCGACGAGGAGCGGGTCCGCACACCGACCGAGTTCACCCGTGAACTCGGCGAGACCCTTGACGACCCCGACAGCGTCCTCAAGCAGGCGGCGGACAACGACGTAACCGTCTACTGTCCCGCGCTTACCGACGCCGAGGTCGGGAACTTCCTCTACTACTACCGCCAGCGCACCGACACCGACGACGTGGGAATCGAGGTACTCGACGACTACGAGCGCCTCATCGACGAGGGCATGCTCGCAGAGACGACGGGCCTTATTGCCGTCGGCGGCGGCGTTCCGAAGCACCACGCGATAATGACCAACCTGTTCCGCGGAGGCGCTGACTACGCCGTCTACATCTCGACAGGAATGGAAGGCGACGGCTCGCTGTCGGGCGCTCCGCCGGACGAGGCGGTTTCTTGGGGCAAGATTAAGTCAGACGACGAGACCAACTACACGCAGGTACAGGCGGAGGCTACCCTCGTTCTACCGCTACTGGTTGCGGGTGCTTTCGGAACGGACGGGAGTCATAAAAGTTAAGCAACTCTCCAGCCACGTCTAATTACGAATGGGGACGAAACAGAAAGATTTGGTTGACCTTCTCAAGGACGAGGTAGGCGACAGACTTCGGGCAGTGGGGGAGTACGACAAGGACGACTACTACGTCCTGTATATACGCGAGGACGTAGCCGAGGAGTTCACACAAGAAGACATCGGTGAGATACACCACGAGATGGTCCTGAAGGGACTCGGGAACCAGCATATAGAGTCGCTTTTCGACGACGAACCCCTCGAATGCTCTATCTACCAGTTCAAGTCCATAGCGCGCCTGCATTTCGTCAAGGAAGACTACCTCGGATACTACGTCTCGTTCGACTACGACGGAAACGTGAATCCGTCAAAAATAGTCGACGAATGTAAAGAGCTTCTTTAGAGACGTTCTGTTCTCTGTAAAACTCCGTTTACAGATAATGATAGACATGCCGACGTAACAAATAAAGTATAAGTGCGCGAGGGTTTATGTCCTATATGGAAGGTCAGAACGCAGAAACAACGGAGTCCGACCCACCTAAGATGGAGCAAGACAGCCCGTTCCCCGACGAAAAGACCCGTAACAACGAGGTGCTGGTCCACCTGCGCGAGAAGGGTCCCGCAACTGCGGAGGAGCTTCCGCGGAACCCTAATCTGCGCGAGCGTCGGTGGATGGGAACCTTCGACGTCACGCGTTCGGGGACAGGCTCGTCGAAGTCACGTGGTCGTACCGTCGCAGTCTACTACCTCTACGGCGACGAACGCCGCGCCGTCCGGAAGTATATCAACGTCAACCACGACTTCGTCAAGTCCTGTATGGACGACAAGGTCAACCCCATCAACATGGGTATGGAGGACTACTGGTGGCAGATGTTCTGCGAGGAGTGGGTCTGGGGCGGCTACGATAGCTAAACTCTTACGCCTCGACGGCTTAGCGTACGTATGTCGCTGGAAACGTCGGACGCGCTCAACAAGTCGATGCGCCGGATACGGGCGCGTAAGGACCGTGATGCCAATCCGGACGAGCCTATACGCGTCTGGATAGACGAGGACAGAACGCCAGAAGGACGCGGGAAGTCGTTAACTATCGTCTTCAACACCGACGGCTGTCGTTGGGCACGCGCCGGCGGATGTACGATGTGCGGATACGTCGGCGAGTCGAACAAGGGCGCGGTCGACGCCGACTCGCTTCTGACTCAGCTGGACAAGGCTCTCGAACACGAACGTAACGAGGGCGTCGACTGCGACAACGTCAAGATGTACACGAGCGGGACTTTCTTCGACCGGCGCGAAATCCCTCCCGAGGCGCGCCACGAGATTCTCGACACGTTCGCGGACCGCCGCGTCGTCGTCGAGACGCTCCCCGACTTCGTGGAGGAGGACGTGATACAGGACGCCGTCGGACGCGTTCGTAAGCTCTGTATCGCCGTCGGCTTAGAGACGGCGGACGACCACGTCCGGCGCGAATGCGTCAACAAGTACTTCGAGTTCGACGAGTTCGTACGTGCCGCGAACGTGGCGCACGACCACGGCGCGACGGTCAAGTCGTACCTCCTGATGAAGCCGCCGTTCCTGACCGAGAGCGAGGCGATAGAGGACGCCGTCTACTCCGTGCAGAAGAGTGCCGAATACGCCGAGACTGTCTCGGTCAACCCGTGTAACGTCCAGCGGTATACGCTCGTCGACCGCCTCCACTACCGCGACGGATACCGCCCGCCGTGGCTCTGGAGCGTCGTCGAGGTTCTGCGCCGTACGAAGGATGCGCCCGCGGTCGTCGTATCACGTCCCGTGGGCGCGGGCGGCGACAGGGGCGCACATAACTGCGGCGACTGCGACGACGACGTTTACGACGCTGTCGAGGCGTACTCACTTACCGGAGACGCCGACGTACTCGAACGTCCGTCGTGCGACTGCAAGAAGCAGTGGCGTGAGGTTGTCGAACGCGAGACGGCGTGGCGCGCCCCCCTCTAGATATACTCCTCCTCCAGCACCCAGCCGAGGGCGCGTTTGTAGTAGGTGAACATCTCGCGCACACCCTCATGGCGCATATTCTCGTCGTCTAGCTGTTCCTTCAGAAACTCGTACTGCTCACGTATCTCCTCTTCGTCGCGCATACTCGGCTTAGGGGCGCGCGCGGTTCAAGCCTTACGTCTCGCGCGCGTACAGGAAGAGGGTCAGAACGAGAGAAACGACGCCCGCCGCCGTGACGACTGCGAATCCGGCACGGTAGCCGGCGAGCGTATAGACACGCGCTCCCGCTACCGTCTCGCCCGTCCAGTAGGCGTCGAGTAGCACGCCGACTGCCGCGGGGAAAACCGCCGCGCCGACGAAGCCCGCCGAGTTGACCGTCCCCATCGCCGTGCCGCTCGCGCCCGCCGCGTAGCTTTCCTTCATCACCGTCAAGCCGAGCGAGTAACCTCCTATCAGGAAGCCCGCGACGAAGAAACACGCCGCGACGACACCGAGCGGCGGGTCTCCCGCCACGGCGACGACCCCGTAGCTTGCGGTGAATCCGGCGGCTGAGGCTACCATTAGGGGGACGCGCGCTCCGAGATGGTCGCTGAGCCGTCCGACGGCGGGCGGACCAACGGCGAGTCCGGCGCTTCCGAGGAGCGTCACAGCCGCGGCGTCGGGTACGGAGAGTCCGTAGACCTGTACGAGGTAGGGGACACCCCAGAGACCGAAGACGGTGATATTGACGCCCGTGGCAACGAAGTAGACGCCGGCAAGGAGCCACGTCCGTGAGGAGCCGACGACATCGCGCAGATTGTCGCGCGCCTCTGCGAAAGAAGCCGTCGACGTAACGGCGGGAACACCGAGTTCGTCGGGTTTGTCGGGCGAGTTACGTACGAAACGGAGCGCCGCGACGGCGATAACGAGACCTACGACGCCGAGCGACGCAACCGAGGTGCGCCAGCCGACCGCCTCGACGGCGAGCGCGAGCGGGTAGGTCGCGGCGATACCGCCGAGTCCCGATACGGCGATAGTAAGACCGCTCATGGTGGCGAACTCGTCGGGACGGAACCAGTTGGCGCAGAAACGGAGGACGGCGATAAAGACGACGCTAGCGCCGAGTCCCATCAGTAGGCGTCCGGCGAAGGCGACGGGGAGCGACGACGCGACGGCGAAGAGGAGAGCGCCAACGTGCATGACGAGAGCGCCTCCCGAAACGGTGAAACGCGGTCCGTACCGGTCGGCAAGGACGCCCGCGACAGGCTGAAGCGGGGCGTAAACGACGAAGAAGACGGCGTGGAGAGTCCCCATCGTCGTCGCCGTCACGGCGAAGCCTCGCGCGAGTTCTTCGGCGAGGACTCCTGTCTTGAGCCTGTACAGGCTGACGTAGACGTAACATCCTGCGAGGAGCGCCCACATCAGCCATCGGCGGTCGATGTTCACGTCGTTATCCTGCGTCTCCGTTGGTATATGCGGGTCGGTACGGCACGGAGAAGCCTATGCCGTGGACGGGAAACGGGAGCCGAAGGAGGAGGCGGACGCTCTACTTCACCTCAATCTCCGCGGTTTCCTGCTCGGTGACGCGGTCGACCTGTTCGAGAGCGAAGTAGATGAGGAAACGGTAGCCGTCGCCGACCTCGATGTTCGAAGTTCCGAGGAACAGACCGTCCTCGACCTCCTTCAGGTCATCACGGATACGCCGGATTCCAGGCGGATTCTCGGGCTGGTCGTAGTCGAATACGAGGACATCGTCGTCATCCTCGGGGACGAGGGACGGAACGATATCCGTCTCGAACTCGAATCCGTGGCGTTCGAGGGGACCGTACCCGAAACGGTTGCTACCGAGTCCGCGTTCGATATGCTTCCCCTTCCACGGGAGAAGCGGCGTGTTGACAGCGTCACGGACGGGTCCAACGCGGAGAAGTCCGCGTCCGGCGAGTACGCGTCCTTCCGTCTCTCCGTCAAGCGCTCCTTTGTCGGGCGTGTCTGCTTCGAGGAACAGTTCGTCTAGCTCGGACTTGGACTTGTCGACGAGGTCGTCTGCTGTTACCATATCTGTTGTTTTGTAGAGGACATATTTATAGCTTGGTACCGGATATCGACGGCTTCGACGGGGCAGGAAGTTTAACGTCCTGAAGCACGTCCTTCCGTCATGACCGACCTAGGCTTCCTTACGGACGTTATCGACTCCTCGAAGGTTGAGTTTGGCGGAGAAGACCGCGACAGGCACGCGAGCGACTGGGCAACCGAAGGGCGGGTCAACGCACGACCCGACGCCGTCGTATATCCGGAGACGACAGAAGACGTGTCGAACGTCGTAGGAGCCTGTGACGAACACGGCATGCCTGTCACGCCTTACGCCGCAGGGACCGGACTCGAAGGAAACGCTGTTCCCGTCCGCGGCGGCGTCTCTCTCGACACCACCGAGATGGACGCCGTCTTAGACGTGCGCCCCGACGACTTTCAGGTCGACGTGGAGCCCGGCGTCTTGGGCGACGACGTGAACGACGAGGTCGGACGCCACGGACTTTTCTTCCCGCCGCTTCCGTCGTCGGGAAACATGTCGACCATCGGCGGCATGATAGCCAACGACGCGGGCGGGATGCAGACGGTCAAGTACGGGAAGGTCGGCGACTGGGTCGACGAGGTTGAGGTCGTCCTTGCCGATGGGAGCGTCGTCGAGTTCGGGAGCAAGGCGAAGAAGTCGTCGAGCGGATACAGGATGCGTGACCTCATCGTCGGAAGCGAGGGGACGCTCGGCGTCGTTACACGCGCCACGCTCCGTCTCCGCGGAATACCCGAACAGATACACGGGGGGCGCGCCGTCTTCTCGACTCTCGACGACGCCGCGAGCGCTGTCTTCGACGCCGTCCGGTCGGGTGTCGACGTGGCAAAGATAGAGCTTGTCGACGCCGAGGCGGCGGGGATGGCGAACGACTACCTCGACACCGACCTGCCCGACGCGCCGATGGTGTTCGTCGAGTTCCACGCCAACCACGGCATAGACTACGAGGTCGATTTTACGCGCTCCGTCTTCGAGGACCACGGCGTCGAACGTTTCGAGGTCGGTGCCGACGACGAAGCCGACGAACTCTGGGAGCTACGGCGCGAACTCGGCGTTGCGATACGTATGTCGAACCCGTCTCTCGAACCCGTACACGCCGGAGATATCGTCGTTCCGATAAGCAAGTATCCCGACGCAGTTCGCCGGATAAAGGAGCTTTCCGACGAACACGGCGTTCCGATACCTTGCTTCGGGCACGCCGGAGACGGGAACGTACATTACCTCGTACTCGTCGAGAAAGACGAGGAAGACGCGATGCGTGAGGGCGTCGATGTCTACGAGAAAATCGTCGAACACGCGCTCTCGGTCGGCGGAACGTGTACGGGAGAACACGGCGTCGGACTCGGGAAGCAGAAGTTCATGGAGCGCGAACACGGCGAGGCAGGTGTCGACGCGATGCGGGCGGTCAAGGACGCACTCGACCCTAACGGAACGTTAAATCCCGGAAAGGTCTTCGACGGCGACGACGCTCCCCGGATGTTCTAGTCGTGTACCGCTACGTCAACTACGTGGACGCCCTCTCCCGTTGCTTCACGTAGGGCGTCACGTAGACCGTTCTCCTCGTCTACGCGTTCCGCAGTCGCTCCGTACGCACGGGCGCTATCGATGACGCTTACCGGAGGGTCGAAACGCGTGCCCGTGTACGCCGCGCCCTCCTCGCCGAGAAGTTCGTCGGTGTTGTCGCGCAGAATCGTGTAGCCGTCGTTGTTGGGGACGACGAAGGTCATGTCGAGTCCCTCGCGGACAGCGGTATAGATAGCCTGCGGATAGTAGAAGTAGGAGCCGTCGCCGATGAAGCCGACCACTCGTCTCTCGTTTCCCGCGTCACTGTGCGCGAGCGCCGCACCGACTGCCGCAGGCGCTCCGTATCCGAGACCGCCGCCCTTGTTGGCGAGGTAGTCGTCGCCCTCGAACGGGTAACGCGTCAGGAGGGCGTACTTGCTCGTCACGCCTTCGTCGGCGACGTAGGCGTCGTCGAATACCTCCGCCATACCGTCTACGAGCGCCGCCTTCGACGCACGCGGCGAGTCGCTCTCGTCCTCGCCCATCTGTTGCATCATAGGTTCGAGCGCCTGCTTGGTCGTCTCTACGTCCTTCACGCGTTCGGCACGCTCGTCTTCGCCGAGCGTCTCTGAGACCTCGTCGGCAAGGCGTCGACATACGCGCGCGGGGTCGCCGAGAACCGCGGCGTCGGCGGGGGAGTTCTTGCCGAGTTCACGTCCCGCGTCGCTCACGTGTACCAGCGTCGCGTCGTCGGGTACGAGCGGTGCTTCGTTCTTCCAGAGCGGGACGTTCGACGAACAGCCGACGAAGACGACCGTATCGGTCTTGAGGAAGGTGGAAACGATGCCGTCGTCCGGTGGCAGGAAGGAGACGAACTGCGGATGCTCGGTCGGAAAGTTGGTCTCCGACGCGAAGATTTCGGCGTGGACGCGCGCCCCCGTCGCTTCGGCGAGGGCGACGGCGTCATTAACCCCACCTGACCGCGCGACACCGTCTCCGACGACAAGCACAGGCTCATCGGCTTCTACGAGCGCGTCGACCGCGTCTTCGACGGCATCAGGGTCGCCTTCGCCCGCGTCAGGTACTCTGCCGAGACGTTCGGGCGAACCGTCGGTTTCGGCGGTCATTACGTCCATCGGAAGGGCGACGAAGACGGGACCGGTCGGCGGAGTGAGGGCGGTACGGAAGGCGCGCCGGAGGACCGCGGGGAGGGCGTCGACGTTCTTGGCTTCGAGGGCTAGCTTTACGTGTGGCTCCGCCGTTTCGACGAGCTTTCCGCTCAGAACCGGCTCCTCGTGCTGGAAGTCGGTGGCGTGCGTCCCCGCAGTCACGACAAGCGGTACGCCCGACCGCATAGCGTTGTAGACGTTGCCGAGACCGTGCGCTAACCCGGGGACAACGTGCAGGTTTACGACACCGACGGGGAGCGCGTTGAGATGGCGCGCCGCGGTCGCGTATCCCGCCGCCGCCCCGACCGCCACGTCCTCGTGTAGACTAAGCGTATACTCAACATCGACATCCGCGATAGCTTCGGTGACGGGAAGTTCGGTTGTTCCCGGGTTGCCAAAGAGACGCCTGACGCCGTACTGTTCGAGCGTCTCGGCGAACAGGTCCGCGCCTGTCGTCACGCTCACACCTCCGGCGTCTCGGCTATATCGGGGACTCCGCGCGCGAGAACCGTCTCGCCGACAACGAACGAAGACGCAGGAGACGCGAGGAAACGTATGATGTCGGCGATTTCCTCGGGTTCACCGACGCTCCTTTCGGGGTCGGCACGGTCTATGTCGTCGGCGCTTACTCCCATCTGTGCCTGTACGCCCGGCGTCGCCACGTATCCTGGAGCGACGCAGTTGACACGGACGCCGTCGCTCGCCCATTCGTACGCGAGCGTCCGTGTGAGGTTGATGATACCTGCCTTCGCCGCTCCGTAATGTGACATGTACGGCGCGCCCTGAACGCCTGCGAGGCTCGACAGGTTGACCACGCTTCCGTTTCCGTCCTTGAGATGGTCGCCCGCCGCCTGAGTACAGTTGTACGTTCCTCCGAGGTTTATGTCGATGACGCGGTCCCATCCGTTCGGCGTTACGCCCTCGAAGTTCGACATGAAAGACGCACCCGCGTTGTTGACCAGAACGTCGACGCCGCCGAACTCGTCAACGGTCGTCTCGACCAGAGCGTCTACCTCGTCGCGGTCGGTAACGTCACAGGCGACGCCGAGCGCACCTATCTCTTCCGCGGTCGCCTTAACCTCCTCCTCGGTGCGCGAACATATGACGACGTTCGCGCCGTCGTCAACGAAACGCTCGGCGACCGAGCGCCCGATACCCTTTGAACCGCCCGTCACTATTGCTGTGCCTGATACGCTGAAACGCGACATGGGCGTAAGACGCGCCCGCGGGACGTAAGCTTAGGGGCTGTTATCCGCCGTTCTTCCAGTCGTGCTCCGACCCTTGGTCGACGCCGAGCTTGTAGACTCCGCGGACGCGCGCAACCTCCTCGCGCGTCGCGTCCTCGACGACGGTAACCTCGACGACCGCCGACGTGCCGCCTTTCCGTACGACCTCTGCGCGCGCCTCAAGGTCGCCGGTCGCGGGTTCGAGATAGTCGATACGCATATCGACTGTCGGCGCGGGCGCGTGCGTCAACGAAACAACCGCCGCTCCCCCCGCCGTGTCGGCGAGTGCGAACGTCGCGCCCCCGTGTGCGATACGCCGCGAAGGGTTCGAACTGACGTGTTCTTCCATGGGAAGACGGGCTACTGCGACGCCGTCCTCCGCCTTCGTCACCTCTATTCCGAGGTGTTCGCAGAACGGTATGCCGGAGAACAGTTCGGCGATGTCCATGGCGGCGATAGTTCGGACCGTGTCTAATAGCTTGTGAGTGAGCCTCTGTGTCCGCGAAAAGTTTTATATCGACGGTTCCGTACTACCTCCGATGGCTGACCAAGAAGACATAGAAGAACGGATGGAGGGTGCCGACGAGTACTTCGAGGGTGAGGACCAGTGGTACGATATAGACGAGTACGTTGACGACGATGAACAGGATGAAGAAGAGGACGGTTCTTAGCCCCTCTATGGAAGTAATCCCCGCCGTCGATATGAAGGACGGCGACTGCGTTCAGTTGGTACAGGGCGACGAGGATACGGCGAAACGGTACGGCGACCCCGTCGAGTCGGCGCGCCGGTGGGTGGACGAAGGCGCTGAACGCCTCCACGTCGTTGACCTCGACGGTGCGATAGACGGCGAGCGCAGGAACGCACGCCACGTACGTCGTATCGTAGAGGAGACCGGCGTCTCGGTACAGGTCGGTGGCGGGGTCCGTTCGGTCGAAGACGCGACGACGCTGTTTGAGGCAGGCGCGGACCGCGTCGTCATGGGCACTGCGGCGATGGAGAACCCGCCTCTCGTCGGACGTGTCGCGGAGCGCGGCGAGGTCGTCGTCTCGCTCGACGCGCGTGACGGCGAGGTTGTCGTCGAGGGATGGAAGGAGGGCGCGGGTGTCTCGCCCGTCGAGGCGGCACGGCGTTTCGAGAACGAGGGCGCGTCGGCGTTCCTCTTCACCAACGTCGACGACGAGGGACTTCTCGAAGGCGTCAGCGTCGAACCCGTCGAAGCGCTCGTCGAGGCTGTCGAGGTTCCGGTAATCGCGTCGGGCGGCGTGACGACGACGGACGACGTAGCGGCGTTACGCGACGCGGGCGCTTCGGCGGTCGTCGTCGGAACTGCTTTTTACGAGGGACACATGAGTTACGCCGAAGCCGAGGAGGCTGCTGAATGACACGTAAGGGAACAGCCGATCGCGCCGTGCGCCTGGCGTGGCAGCGGGCGCGGCTCGGGCGGGTCCTGCACCGTGTCGGTGGCGGCGAGGAGTTCGGCGACGCGTTCGCTGGCG
>JAQZCZ010000043.1 GCA_028751095.1 Euryarchaeota archaeon Ods01
AAATAGCTGTTGAGATTCCTTAGCGCGAGGTTTCGACGCGGATGTCGTCCCAGTAGGCGTCGGAGTCGGAGGTATCCTTGCTGAAGCCGATACCGCCGGAGTCGTATGTCGTAGAGGTAGCGGAGACATCTGCGACGAAGTCGCCGTCGGAGTCGTACAGCTCCATACGTATCTCGTCGTCCTCGGTAGCGCCCCAGTCAACCAGTACCTCGTACCACTCGCCGTCGTCAATCGACACGTCAGTACTGGCGAGTTCCGTCCCGTCCTCGTAGATACGTATCTCGTCGTTGAGGTAGCTAACGTACGCCTCGTAATGGTTGTCCTCGTCATCGACTCCGAAATGGAAGTTGTCGTCGCGTGCATCTCGCGTGTAGTACCGTATGCGGTCTCCGCGCTCGGGGTAGTCGGAGAGACCCGCATCGCCGAAGGAGAATATCTCCTCACCCTCCTCCATGGCTTGGAGGGCGCAACTTCCGGACTGTACCGTCGCGGCTTGCGACCGGAACCAGCGGTGGTCCCCACCGCCGTAGTTCGACCGGTCGAACGAACACTCTATGTTGTTCGCGTCAAGACGGTCCCAGAACTGCGAGTATGTGTCCCAGGTACCGTCCCCCAGCTGTCCAAATCCTATTCCACCGTGGTCGTACTCATCGTCCGACATAAGGGTGTCGTATGTTGTTCCACCTACAGTATATTCACCGCGTATCGAAGTCGAGTCATCGCCAGACTGGCCCCATCTTATTTGAACATCATGGAACTCCTGCGTTGGGATACTAAACTCTTCCCTCGAAGTCTGTACGATACTACCACCCTCCCATTTCTCAAGCTCTATACCTTCATCGTCACCGACGAAGATACGTAGCGCGTATCCGTCGGTCACCTGTCCTTCGCTATCGACGCCTTGGACACCGAAGAATGTCCGTGTCTGTGGATTTTCTCCGCCGCCACTGTTATGCGTGTAATGCTCAAACTCAATGTCATCTCCACGGTATCCGTAGTAGTCAAGCTGGTTGGTCTGGTCACCTGACGGCGCGCCTATCTCGGAGGCAACGTAGTTCCATGGGTCGTTATGACCACGGAGGAAGCACTGACTCGAACCGGACGAGGGATAGTCTTCAAGACCCCCTCCATCGTCGATATGGAGGTCTCCGTCAGCTATGTCTCCGTAGAAGTGGTCCTCAAAGATGTTTGTGCTGTCACAGCTTGATGTCCAGTCGAAATCGACGATGGTACGGCTACTGACCCCGGAGTCGAATTCCTCTATCAGACGCTCCTCCAGCACCTCGATAGGCGTGGAATCGTCATCGTTGTCGCTGTACACAGTCGCGGTAACCTCAGGGTAGTCGAGGTACTGACCGTCGGCTTCGAGTGTCACGGTACGTGAGTTACCTGCGGATAGCTGTTCGTCGGTGGAGACATCGACCTCGGTACCGTCTATCTCAAGACGGATATCCTGCGTATCGGTCTCCCCGCCCGTGTTCTCAACGAGGGCATCGACGACAAGCGTCTCCTCGCCTTCGAGAACAGGTTCGTTCGTATCCTCAACCGTCACCTCGAAGAACGCCGACTCCTCGACCGTAACGGTGGTGCTGTCGGTACCCCATTCCTCATCTTCGTCGGAGAACGAACGTACATCAACGTCGTTCTCGCCCGTATCATCGGTGCCGGGCGTCCATTCGAGCGTCCTGACCTCTGTTTCGTCGGGTCCGAGTGTGATATCCTCGACGGAGTCCTTACGGACGCCCTCTATATCGAGTGTAACGTTACCCGTTGCCGTCTCCTCGCCCGTGTTATTGACCTGCGCATCTACCTCGTAGGTGTCGCCCGCGTCAACCGTATCAGGTGCATCGACTATCTCGACATCGAAGAAGGCCTTTTCGAGAACGGTGACCTCCCGCGAGTCTTCGTCATCCTCACTCTCGAAGGTCGCGGTGTAGTCGCCGGCATCACCTTCCTCAGTACTTGCTGTCAGGGTAACGTCGGCGTCCTCTCCAGGTTCAAGGGTAACCTCATCGGAGTCCACGACGTTGAGGTCGAAGTAGAGTTCGAGGTCCTGTGTACCTTCAACCTCTCCCGTGTTCTCAACCGTCGCGGTAACGTCGAGTTCTTCGCCCTCAACGACCTCGTCGTCGTACTGTATGATATCGACATCGAACGTCGCACTTTCCTCGACAGTGACGGTTTCGGAGTCCTCGTCGTCATCGCTCCTGACGTACGCGTCGTACGTTCCGGTGTCGCCGTCGGAGGTCGACCACTCGAAGGTCTCTGTCGTAGATTCGCCGCCGTCTAAGACAACCTCAGCCGCGTCTCGAACGGTTCCATCGGGGACTTCGAGGCTGACATCCTGATTACCCGGCTCCTGACCGACGTTATCTATCTCAGCTGTGACTTCGATAGCCTCGCCCTCGACAGCGGGGGAGTTCGTACCGGTTATCGCAACCTCGTACGTCGCGGGGTCGAAGTCGACGTTCTGCACGTCGGCGGTGTAGTCGACTGTCTGTCCGAAGAAGTCATCTTGGTAAGGTCCTTCGGGGTATTCGTCGAACCTCTGTATCACGCGCATCCGCGTGTCAGTAGGCTCAGCGTCAACAGGGACATCGACCGTCGTCGAGACCTCGCAGGTGTAGTAGTCGTCGACAGCCGTCGTAGCGTCACATACGCCGACATCGTACCGCGCGTCGAGGTCGTAGTCGGCATCCCAGTCGAACCAGACAGAGGCATACTGAGAGTCGCCTTCGGTATCCGCCGCCGCAGTAACCGTTACCTCGTACTCCTGACCTTGGTCCATCTCAGCGCTCTCAAAGGTACGGTCTTGGTATCCGTCGGGGTCACCCTGTCCGGAACCATCGTCTAGCTTGGTCGTCGAGTCGGTGACGTTGGCTACCTCGACGTTCTCAACCCACTCGAACGATGCGTCACCCTCAGACGACGGGTACTCATTGACTCCGCCTACCTCAACAGCTCGGGTATCGGAGTCGTCGTCGGTGGACACGACCGCCGTGTAGCTACCGGCTTCTCCGACCTCCGTATCCCAACTAAGGGTGGTATTCGTCGCCTCTCCAGGGTCAAGGGTAACGTCAGCCGAGTCACGTACGACATCGTCAGCCTCAAGCGTCAGGGTCTGTGTTTCGGTTTCGTTCTTGGTGTTTTCGACCTCGGCTGTAACGTCGAGCGACTCGCCTTCGTCGATAGGGCTGTTCGTGTCGGTTATACTGACGCCGAAAGCCTCTTCGGGCGTGGGTTCGAGTGACGTGTCGACGTTGAGGGTGTGGTCAACGACTTCGCCGTCACCGGTGTCGTCGTAAGGTGTCAACGCGTAGCCGTCCTCTGAAAGTATGGTACGCGTCAGGACGCTACCGCCCTGTGCCTCTGTCGGTACTGCGATATCACCGTCAATCTCACACGTATCGTCCTCTATCTCACAGCTCCCGAGGTCGAACCTCGACTCGCCGTCAAATACCCGCACGTCGTCCCACCATACTCGGGAGCCTTCCCCGTCGACCTTACGGAATCCGACATCGCCGTCGTCGTAGGTGTCGTCGTCCATCGAAATATCGGCTATCTGCCCCTCCGGACCGAAGACGCGGGCGACTATCTCGTCGTCGTCCTCGCCCTCACGTCCCCAAGCTATCTCAACCGTGTACCAGACATCAGGTCGGAGTTCAATATCATCCGAGACGGTACGCTCTATCTCACCACAGTCACACCGGAACAGGACGAACTGGTCCTCGTCCCCGTACGGATTGAGCTGGACGCCGTACGTATCACCCGCACGGGTCGGGTTAGGTCCGAAGAAGAACTGTCCAATTGGTGGGTCTTCGTCGTCGACAGGACGCTCAAACCTGTAGTCGAAACGGAGGGTGTCGCCCCTTTCGGCGAACTCGTCAACCCCCTCACGAGGATTACGTTGTCCCGCAGTGAAGATTGTGTCATCGGTGGCACTCGGACCGGCTTCAAGCGCACAACGTCCGGTGGAGACAACGTTCGGCTGTGCGTAGATACTCTCGCGGTCACCGCGGTAGCCGTACGTCTTGCAGTTGTCGACGCGGATATTGTCCCAGTAAACACGGTCGCCTTCCTCGTCTTCCTTGACGAATCCGATGCCACCGTCTGTATACGGCTCTGAGAAGTGGTCGGACTCGTTGATGGTGACGTTGACGGGGAACCAGTCGCCGGACCACTGTGTATCGTCGTACTGGAAGATTCTCGCGGATATCTCGTCATCGGTGACACTGTCGTTACCTGGCTGTATTCCCCCCCACTGTATGTTAACGTCATGCCGCGGGTAGTCGGCGGGTTCACCAAGGTCGTACAGCGTCGCATCTATCGTCTCGCCGTCGTCGCCACCTTCTCCGATGAAGTCACCCGTGATATTCGCCGTGTCTTCAAGTACCTTCTCGCCGCTATCCCACTTTTCGAGAGCGAATCCGTTCGGGCGGTCAGTGACGTTGAGGGCGTAGTAGCTCTCGACGCCTTCACCGATATTCTGAACCCCGAACAGGAACTTTGAGGTTATATCAGGGTTCTCTATCCAGTAATCGAACCGGATGTTATCGCCAAGCTCGGGTCCGTGGTCGGGGTCCTCGGTAGCCATCAGGGCTTCGCCACTGTCGGAGGATAGCTGGCATGTATTGTCGTCGTCCCTGAACTGTCGCGCCGTGAACTCGTCGGTATCGCCGCTGTACTCGTCAAGCGAACAGACACCGAACCTGTTCTCTATACGTACGTCGTCCCAGTACTGTTGGTCGGCGGTCCCTCCTTCGAAACCGATTCCTCCGTCGATATAGTCACGGTCAACGGCGTTAGCTTCGCCGAGCCGGTAGCCTGTATCAGGTTCGTGGACAGACAGGGTTATTTCGGTTCCCCAGTCAATACGGACCTCGTACCACTCGCCCGTCTCCATAGAGACGCCAGTTTCCGAATCCATGCGGTTAACGCCACCGTCAACGTACTTTTCGAGGGCTATATCGTCGCTGCTCGGGTTTATACGCGCCCGATATCCGTTGTCGCGTTCTTCATCCTGAACGCCGAAGGCGAAGGAGCTATGTCCATCGTCATCGGCACGGAACATGTAACGGATTCGGTCGCCTTGTTCGGGATAGTTCGAGAGTCCGTCGTCAGGAAGCGAGTACATGAACCCGTAGCCCTCGTCGGGCAACCGCGTCAGGGCGCAGTCGTTGTCATCATAGGTGACGTCGCTCTGGGACTCAAACAGGTCTACTTCGTTACGGTAGTTGTTGTCGCTGAGGACACAGCCGACACCCTCTGCTTCAACGTCTATATGGTAGCCCGCGTTGCTTTGAGTGGTCCCGATGTAGGAGTGCGTGCCGCGGTCAGACCAGTGTCCGACTCCGCCGTCGTCGTACGCCGACGAGAATCCGGAGAGGGTGACACGCTCGCCACCGTCGGGACCGCTGAGGGTGGCAACTATCTCGTTGTCGGCGGTATCGTCGCTGTCCCATTCAACCTCCCATTCCCATATCTGGTCTTCGTTACGTTCTATCCACTCTTGGTCGTCCATCACAAACGTGTCCGACTCAAGGGTGTCGTACGTACCGCCTATTCCGCCGCTGTACTCGCGGAGTTCGACGGGGACGGTGTATTCGCCGTCGTCGTCAGCCCACGCCTCGATGTAGACGCCGTAGAAGTCCGTTTCCGACTCAGCGCCGAAGATGAACATAAGGTCGGTACCGCGGAAATGCGCCTCGCGGTACGTGATGGTATCGCCGCGCTCGGGGTAGTAGTTAATCTCGGTGTCTTGGTTAGTGTCTCCCGCCCCGGGCATCGAAAGTATCCACGACTCGTCGCCGCTCCAGTCACTACCTTCGAAGAACAGCGTGCAGTCATCGTCAGGTATATCGGGAACATCGTCTCCGTCACCCGCACGAAGGTCGAAGTCGCCGCCGTCGCCGCCGCCGAGGAAGTAACGGTCGTCTACTTCAGAGACGTCACAGCCAGCCCAGTTGAAGTCAGCGACGGGCGTCTCGAAAGGCTGGTCATCGCTTCCGAAGCTCTCGACCGTCTCCTCGTCTTCGTACTCGAAACGCTCAACGAGGCGCGGCTCTTCCATCTCTATCTCGTCCCAGTAAGCCGCGCCGTTGCTGTCCTCCGCGACACCATAGCCGACGCCGCCGGAGTCGTACCTGCCGTCGTCTCCCTCAACGGTGCCGAGTACGTTGCCGTCCTCATCGACGACAGCAACCGTTATAGTCTGCGACGCCGTCGGTCCTCCCCAGTCGACGAGAACCTCGTGCCACGCACCTATGTCGAAGTCAACAGATTCTGAGTCGACTGTGAGCGCACCCCCGCTCTCCCATCGCTCGATACGGAGTTCGTCGTTGTTGGTATCCTTTCGGACGGCATACGTATCTTCGGTAGTCTGAGCGCCGAACAGGAAGGCGGCGTCTGAACCCGTCTCGGAAAGGTACCGGTAACGGATACGTTCGCCGCGCTCGGGGTACTCGTCGAGTCCGGAGAGCGAAATCATCGCTGAGTCGGAAACGTCACCCTGTAGCGCGCAGTCGCTTCCGAAAGCGACGGTATCCTGTTGCGCCGAGAAGTCGGCGGTATCGCCGCGGTAGGCGTCAGCGTCTATCGAACAGCCGTCGCCCTCAACCCCCGCGTCGATGAAGTATCCGGCGTTGCTGTACGTGTTACCCCACGAGGTATGGGTGCCGCGGTCAGACCAGTGTCCGATTCCGCCGCCGTCGTAGTCGCCGTCGGTGCCTTCGACGGTGACCGCCTCGGTTCCGTCGGGGCGGTAGAGCGTCGCCTCGATATCGTCCTCATCGTTACCGAAGCCTACGTCGCCCCAGTCAACCTCCCATTCCCAGACGGCGTCGTCGTTACGGTCTAACCACTCCTCGTCGTTCATCGTGAAGGAGTCGGAAGCGAGGGTCGTGTATGAGCCGCCTATCCCGCCGGTGTACTTCCGTATCTCGACGGGAACAGTGTAGTCGCCATCGTCGTCAGCCCACGCCTCGACGTAGACGCCGTAGAACTCATCCGTGTTCTGCGCGCCGAAGATGAACATCAGGTCGGTACCGCGGAAATGAGCCTCGCGGTACGTGATGGTCTCGCCGCGTTCGGGGTAGTAGTCGAGTGCCACGTCGTTTTCGCCGTCGGGAAGCGAGAAGATAACCGAGTCGTCGCCGTCCCAGTCGATACCTTCGGTGAAGAGGACACATTCGCCGACATCGGGTTCGTCACCGCCGTCACCGCTACGTATATCCCACTGGTCGGCTTCGTCACCATCAATCTCGTCGTTGGGGAAGTAGCGGTCTAGGAGTTCCTCTTGCGAGGCGTCGGCGTCACACTGGTCAACGCTGGTTTCGAGGTTCCAGTTGAAGTCAACGACATCGCGTTCGTACGGAGAGGGGCGACCGAAGTCTTCCACCTCAAGCGGAAGGTACTCGGGGTCATCGGTGTCGGCGAAGTTTTCGACTATCTCGAACGGGGGACGGTCAACCTCGGATGGGTCTCCGTACTCAAAGTCATCAAGGAAACGGAAGGCGGACGCGGCGTCAGGACCGAGGAACTGGTTACGGTTCCAGTCGAAGAAGACGGTCGCGTATACCTCCTCGTCGTCCGCTCCTTCGGCGGTTACCGTCATCTCGTACTCCTCTCCGCGGACGACATCACCGCGTTCGTAGGTTCTGTCCTCGTATCCGGGAAGACCGAACAGTTCGACGCGGTCGAAGGTGTCGGCGCGCGTCATTCCGTTGACCGTGACGCGGTCCCAGAGATGTGCGTAGCTCTGGAATCCGTCGTTCGCCTTTCCGAAGCCGATTCCGCCGTCGTCAAAGGTATCGTCGTACGCTCGGAGAGTGGTCGTATCGCCCGACTCCGCGTTAGTAAACGTGACCTCAATATGTCCGCCGTCCGAGTATCCCATGCCCCAGTCTACCTCGAAGTAGTGGAACTCGCTCGCAGGCATGTCGGGGTTAGCGGAGTCAAGGGATATCTCGGTTCCGCCCTCGGACTTGAGTAGTTCTATCCCAGGGTCGTTGGTGTCGTCAGCACGGACCATATAGTAGTTGTCGGCATCCTGCCTGCCGAAGTAGAAGTCGCCGTAGTCGTTACCGTCGTTGTGCCAGTAGTGGCGGTACTCGATAACGTCGCCGCGTTCGGGGTACCGGTCTAGCGCCTCCGACTGTTCGCCGTCTGACGCATCGGGGTCGGAGAAGATAGCCACGTAGTCGTCGGCGTCAGTTCGGAGGAAACATTCGCCACCGGGTGTGTAGCCGTCGACACCGCCCCCGTCGTCCTCGTGGAAGGCGTCGTCGTCCGAGTCGATACTCCCGTCGGGATAGAAGTAGTCGTCAAGCGCGGTTATGCCTTGGTCACGGCATTCGGGATACGCCCAGTTGAAGTCGACGACCGTCTCACGTCGGTCAACATCGTTTAGACCCCCTACCTCCACGCCGGATATCCAAGCGTTGCGGTTTTCGGCAGAGACGAAGTCGTACTCCTCGGCGTCGGCGTACGCGTCGTTGATATTGACGGTGTAATCGACGACCTGTCCGTCCCCGATGTCGTCACGGGGTTCGTCAACGTAACCTTCGGTAGACACAGCTACACGCATCAGGGTCGGTCCTGAGTCAGCGAATGTCGGGACGTCTATCCTGTCAGCAAGGTTACATCCGGCGGCGCAGTTGCCTAGGTCGTAACGCTCCCAGTCCTCAAGGAAGTCGTTCCGGTTCCAGTCTATCCAGACGGAGACGTAGGCGTCGCCTTCGCCGCGGATATTGACGCCCAATGGAACTTCCTCAGACGGCGCGACGTGGGCAATCTCATCCGTCCTATCTTGGTATCCATCGTATTCGGTTTCCTCGTCAGTCTGCCCCGAGAAGTCACTTATTCCGTCGAACCTGTCCGTGTTGCCGAACCGAACACGGTCAACGTAGATATCGGTGTCATCCGCAGACACCGGGTCGTACCTCTGGTTGTTGGCGACGCCGTAGTCGACCGAGTAGTCGAGTATCTCGCCACCGTGTTCAAGGTCATCGTAGAAGGCGGTCGTGGGTTCGTTGGCTTGGTGGATGAGACGTAGTAACGCCTGACCGTCCTCAGCGTCTTCGGGAACGTCGATAACCCTGGCGAGCGTACATTCGTCGTCGTCACAGTCACCGAGTTCGTATACCTCGGACGTGTTGACTGCCTCGTTCTGGTCCCAGTCTATCCATGCGGTTCCATGCTGTTCGCTGGTGCTGATTGCGTCGTCACGTCCGACGGTGGTGATGAGTTCGTACTCCCCTCCAGGAGCAACGTCGGTTCCGCGGAACGTGTTGTCTTCGTACCCGTACGCCGACTTACCTGACTCGTGGTCGAGGCGGTTGAACTGCACGCGGTCTATCCACTCGCCGTCGTTGTTGGCGTCGGGGCTGTCGTAGAACGAGACACCGGGCGTCGAGTAACACTCCATGACACGTCCAGCACCGAGTAGCTCCATCCGTATGCTAGGGTTCTGCATGTTAATCTGGTCGACCGACATGGCGTGTGCACGCGCCCTGACACGGTCAAGGAAAGCGGAGTCAGCTTCGAAGGCGAACTCCTCGTCCTCGAACTCGCCGTCGTAACGGACGTTTTCGGTGCCGTCGCTGTCGTAGACCTCAGCGTTTTCGAGTTCGACGTAGTTAGTTTCCATGTAGCTAAAGAATATCTCCGCATCACCGACCTGGAGAGGGTCGTCCCCGCGTTCGAACTCCGACTGAGCCTCGACGATTAGACGCGCACCCGATATGTCGTGGCTGGTCAGCCGCTCCGGAACCGGGAGGTCGCGGTACAGCTTGAGGTTACTGACCTCCGCGTCACCAATCTCAGCTCGGAGAAGAGGCTGTTGACCCTGCGCAGTCGTCGTTCCCTGTGCAGAAACCATACTGAAGTCGTTTCCGCTCAGGTCGTTTGCCTCGACGCAGAAGCCTCCGAAGGGTCCGGTTATTCCCATCGAGAGGGCAACACCGGTAAACAAAGAGAAAGAGACCAGAGACAAAGCTATCATCGAGGAGAGAAGGAGGGCGACAGCGAACTTTCTTTTTTCTATTGCCATCGAGGCTTATCTACCCCATACCACGAATTTATCTCAAACAGTACATATTTCCCAAGCCGTGAGACACACGACGTGCTTGTTATTTAGATGTTACAGGGTTATAAATCCTACCATAGCCGAAGAGGGTCGCCGTTTCGGCTTAACGCCCGCTAAGATATTATTGACCGGAATATATATCAGGTAACGTACATTAAATATGGGTAATGGAAACTCAGCGCGGATACCGTCTATCCGTGTTTCTGGCTACATTCGTCATCTTCGTAGCCGTCGCGGTATTCCTGTCCGCGTACGTTCCCATCCAGCCCGTAATGACGGGGGACGTAGACGGCGACGATGTCTCAGTTGAGGGTGTACTCTACGACGAAGCGGTTGCCGACCACTACACGCAGGGATACTGCCAGATACTCCCGTGTAACTTCCCCGAAGGAGACGAGAACGAACCGCGCGACAGGCGTGAGATTGCAGGCTTCATCTTCGGAACCGACTACATGACAGGTGCCGACGGCGGACGCGCCGAGGAACTGTACTACCCGCACGGACAGGACCACGAGGGTTTCGAATGGGAGAACTCGGGCTACCAAGACAGGGCGGCTGAGGTAGGTATGGACAACCTACTCGCGCTCAATCCTGTCTTCTACCGCGGCGGTATAGGACCCGAAGACGGATACAACATAATGATGGAGGGGAGGAGCGCCCGCATTCCCCGAAACAGCAACGAATGTTCCGACGCACAGTACAGCCACGGCGACGACGACCCTGCGGATTACTACGGCGGGTCGTCCGTTGAGGAGCATTTTAGCCACTGTGACGTTTACATGCTGACCTCCGAGGTCGCGTTCAAGTCCGTCGTCGCGGGTGGCGTCGAGTTCGGAGGCGTCGGAGTACCGCTTGAGTTCGAGATGGAGGACTACTGGGTCGTCACGCCTGAAGACGACTGGTGCCGTACCTCGCTCGTACAGGAATGTCTCGCCACCGCGGGCGACAACGACGCCGACGCCGAGATGATACGTGGCTTCGTCCGCGGCTACTGGTTCCTCCTTAACGACGACGCGACAATAAACGACGCCACGTTCCGTATCGACGAGGGACGCGAGAACTTCCCCCTCGAATGGAACTGTGACGACCGGGCAAGCGACCACATACACAACAGAAACGACCTACCAGGATGTTACTAGCATTCGACACACGTCGAAGGTCTGTTTGTAAAAATCAGGCAGTTTAATATACTGCGAGAAACAACCTCTCTACATGGATTTTGAGGTACCAGACGAGATAGAACAGGTCCGCGATGAGATACGTCGTTTCGGCGAGAACGAGATAGAACCCGTAGCGACAGAGTACGACGTGGAGGAGAAGTACCCGTGGGAGGTCATGGAGAAGGCACAGGAAGCCGGACTCCTCGGCTCCAACATCCCCGTCGAGTACGGCGGAGTCGGATACAGCCCCGTCGAAAACGCGATACTCGTCGAGGAACTGTTCTCCATCGACCCCGGTATCGCTCTCTGTATCGTCAGCACGGCTTTTGGCGCGGACGCCATAATCGAGTTCGGTACCGAGGACCAGAAGGAAGAGTTCCTGACGCCGGTTGCTGAGGGCGACGCCATCATGGGCGCGGCTATTTCGGAGCCCGACGTAGGAAGCGACGTTTCGAGCGTCTCGACGCGTGCCGAGAAGGACGGCGACGAATGGGTCATCAACGGCAACAAGATGTGGATTACGAACGGTACGGTTGGCGACTTCTTCGTTGTCCTCTGTGACACCAACCCCGACGCGTCGTCGCGTTACTCCGGCTTCTCGCAGATAATCGTCGAGTCCGACCGCGACGGCTTCAACGCCGAGAAGATTACGGGCAAGATGGGTATACGCGCGTCCGACACCGCCGAACTCATCTTCGACGACGTGCGCGTACCCGAGGAGAACCTCGTCGGCACACGCGGCGCAGGCTTCATGCAGCTCATGCAGTTCTTCGACGAGACGCGTACGATGGTCGCGGCTCAGGGTGTCGGTATCGCAAAGGGCGCTTACGAGCGTGCGCTCGACTATGCGCAGGAGCGCGAGCAGTTCGGTCAGCCCATCGCTGAGTTCCAGGCGATACAGCACAAGCTCGCCGACATGGCGACGACGACCGAGGCGGCGCGTCAGCTCACGTACAAGAGCGCGTGGAGCGTCGAGAACAAGGACGAATCGCTAACGGCGCTTGCGAGCATGGCGAAGGAGTACGCCTCGCGCGTCGCGGTCGATGTCGCCGAGGAAGCGGTCCAGATACACGGCGGCGCGGGCTACGTCAACGACTTCGACGTCGAGCGGTTCTACCGCGATGCCAAGATTACGCAGATTTACGAGGGTACGACGGAGATACAGAAGAACATCATCGCGCGCGAGCTTCTCGGCAAGGGCTTCTAAGATACCGTTCTAACCTGTCTTTTCTCACGAACCCGGTCGGCGACAGCGCTGACGGCGTAGACAAGGTAGGCGGAGAGGAAGAAAGCACCCAGAGCGTCGCCGATAGCTTCAAGCGCGGGGGGACGCTCCCCGACGAATCCGACTGCGACGAGCGCCGACATGAGGACGACCGTGGAGCCGACGACCTTGGCGCGTGGGCGGCTTCCGAGGACGGCGGCGTGTCTATCGAGGGTAAACCAGAGGGCGTAGACGGCGTAGGAGGCGACGAGTGTGTACAAGAAACCGCCGAGACTGAGTTCAAGCAAAGAAAGACCGAAGAGCAAGACACCTGTCGCCGCAAGGACGTATCCGACGGACGCGGCTACGACGGTGACGGCGACGGCTGTCGAGAGTATCACGAGATGGTGGCGAGGTTCGAAGGTGCTGAAGTCGTATTTACCCATACAGCATGATAGACGGGGCTACGACTTAACCTTTCGTGAAAATATAATCTCCCTTACACTTTCATCTAAATAGAGGAAATTATTTCGGTAAGGAGCGGTTAAACCTATCATGAACGCGACAGCCGGACCCGCCTTCGTCGGCGGCTGGGGACCCCTCGAAATAGCTTTTCCGGTTACGATAGCGGCTCTCGTCGTGGGCGTAATCTGGGTGGTTGCGAAACGGGCGGTTACTTCGAGCCTTCCCGGATACGAGGTCGAGGCGGAACGCGTCGGTGACGGCAGGGTGGAGGCGACCGTCACCGGAGTCGGGACGGCTTCGAAGATACAGTTCGTCGTAGACGGCGAGGTACGTGAGGAAGTCGAGGCGGAACCCGACGCGAATGCGGTTTTCGAAGTAGCCGAAGACGAGGAGCTTTCGGTGCGTAAGGGAGGAGGTGTCCGATGTCTACCGTCCCCCGCATTCTACGCCTCCTCGGTATCGTCGGAGTATGGCTTGTTGCCCTGCTTGAACTCCTCGTGCAGTTGCTCGTCTACGCGGGTCCGGAAGCGACCTACGACGGCGGCTTCGGCGGTGTCCTCCTAGTAGTACTACTGAGTTTTCTACTGCTCAGTTCGGTATACAGGAATGACGACCCACGTACCGAGTTCGGACAGCATCCGGTCGCACATATGGTCGGCATGATACTCATCGCCGTCGGAATCGCTCATCAACATACCTTCTACACAGACCTGCCCGCACCCACCGGCGGCGTCGCTCTCATCGTCGGACTATCCATCTACCCGACGACACGTGTCGAAAGTCTGGATACCTGGAAAGCGATAAGGAAACGTCTCGCAGTCTAAAGCTCCAACGGCTCCGCGCTTTCCCACCGACCCTCGAACTCCTCCTCGACGCTCGCGGCGAACTCGGGGTCCTTGAGGTCTATCATCGCCAGAACCTGACTCGGGGCGAGCGGGTTTGCGACCTCGACACATACCTCGACGCCGTCTATGACGTTGAACGTGCCGTGTATCTCCTCGACCGTCCGTATCTCGAACTCGGGATGGGACGAGATATCCGTGTACCGTTCACGGACCTGCGGACCGAACCGTCGGACGAGTTCCGGCGAGACGATTATGGAGACCGAAACGCCCTCATCGACGGCTTCGGAGAGGCGTTCGAGTACGACGTCGCCCACGTCGTCGGGGTCGAGCTGGGGTGAGAGGTCGCCGACGACCATCGAAACCGAGTCGCGGGCGGCTTCAAGACGCTCCAAGAGGAGTTCCACGCTCTCATCGACGCCGACCGCCGCGGTCCAGAAACGTTCCTCGACGGGTTCGGACGAGTCGAGCTTCTCGGTAAGTTGGGCGGCAACGTCCTCGTACCTGTCCATCTCCTCGCGTAGCTCACGTTTCTTCTCATCGACGAGCCTTTCAAGCGCCGTCTCGGGTTCGACCGCGACGTACTTCTTGGGACGGCTCGCCGCTTGGCTCCGGACGAGGTTGTTCTGCTCCAAGCTCCCGAGAACGTCGTAGACGCGTCCCATCGGCACGTCGCTCGTAAGCGATAGCTCCTTCGCCGTCGCCGAACCCGCGCTGAGCAGGGCGCGGTAGACGCGCGCCTCGTAATCCGATAAGCCGAGGTCGTTTAGGGTCGCCATGAACACGGTACGTTCCGAGCGCCAATAAACTATTCGAGAGTTGAACGTGGCTAAGCACATTCGGCGTTTCGCCACCAAATATATATCTTTCGAATACGTACGTTGGTTATGCGTGAAAAAACGGCGGAGAAAGAAAGCACAGACACCGCAGTCTGTCCGCACTGCGGGAAACGAACCGCCGACTTCGAAACGATGGAGATAGACGCCGTCGTCGTTGACGAGCAGTCGAAGACCGTAGGGGTCGTCGTCTGTCCGTCGTGTGAGAAGGTCGTCGGGGCGTACTCCGACTACCAGCGCTCCGACCTCGTCGAAGGCGGCGAGGCATGGGGACGCGTCAAGGGCGTGGACGAATAGGAAAGCCTGATTGTCGCGGCGGTACGAGTTTGGCGCATGACCGCCGCGAAGCTCGTTCATCCGAGCGCGCTCAGGAACCCAGAGGACGTTGCTCCCTACTTCCGTTTTGGCGCGAACTACTTGCTCGACGTAGCCGACGATATGGGCTGGGATTACGGCGACCTTGACGAGACCGCCGACGAAGCCTACGAGGCGTTGAGCGACGGACGGACCGAGGTACGTGAGGACGTCGAAGACCTAATCGCCGCCGTTCTTCTCGCCGACGCCGAGTACTGGTGGCCCATCGGACGTTGGCTTCCCCGCGGCTACGCCCTGTTGATGCGCGGTCTCTCGCACGCCCTCCGCCGCAAGCTTCTCCGTATCGTGGGACTCTATACCGACACGCTCGAAGCCGGATTCGGCGAGTTCTACCACGCCTATCCCGCCGTACGTTCGCGTATCGGAGTCCCTGGTTTCTCCGACCCCGACGACCATCTCATCGACGGGAAGCCTGCGACTGCGTACGTCGGCGGCGTCTCCCTCGACGCGTTCGAGCGCCGTACCGTACTTGGCGACTCGGTGCTTCACGTTCAGTGGTATACGTACGTTGCCGACGCGACGGGCGTCGAGTACGACGCCGAACTCTGCGACCGCGCAGTCGAGGAGTCGCCCGCCTACTTCGCGGACGTAACCGACGAACTCAGCGACGAGGTGCGCGAACTTCAGCACGCGATGTTCTGTGACGACGACTGGATACGCGGCTTCCACGACGAGTACCAGCTCCGGTCGTTGCTGTTCAAACGCGCCGCCGACGGCATCGAACGGACCGCCGCCGAACTCGCGGGCGGGTAAGAGCAACCGTTACGGTTATTCGGAGAGCGGCGCATTTCGTGACATGGCACTCAAGGACGAGATACTCGAAGCATGGGACGAAGGCGAGGCGGAGGTTTCACTCCTCGACGACTTCCTCGACGCACTCAACGACGGTACGGTACGGGCGGCTGAGAAGCACGACGGCGTCTGGGCGGCGAACGAATGGGTGAAGAAAGGCATACTTCTCAACTTCTCGCACCGCCACAACAGGACGCTCGAATACGGCGGCGTCGAGTACCACGACAAGTTCGAACTCAAGGACACGTCCGGCTTCTTGGAGCGCGGCACGCGTAACACGCCCGACGGCACGACGATACGTGACGGCGCGTACGTCGGCGACTCGGCGATAATGATGTCGCCCTCGTTCGTCAACATCGGGGCGTACGTCGGCGACGGAACTCTCATTGACTCGTGCGACACGGTAGGTTCGTGCGCACAGGTCGGCGACGACGTAAAGCTAGGTGCGAATACGCTCGTCGGGGGCGTTCTCGAACCCGTCGAGGACGCGCCCGTCATAATCGAGGACGGCGTCTCACTTGGCGCGGGATGCCGTGTCACGTCGGGATTCGTCGTCGGCGAGGGCTGTGTCGTGGGCGAAAACACGCTTCTCAACCCATCGATACCCGTCTACGACCTCGTGGAGGACGAGGTTGTCTACGGACACGTCCCCGCCGAACGCCGCGTCATGCAACGTTACGTCCGTTCGTCGGTCAGCGACCGTATCGGGACGGAGGCTTACAAGCCCGCGGCGGTCGCCACTTCGCTCGAAGACGAGACGTTGGAGAAGGCGCAGAAGGAAGACGCCTTACGCGACTAAGTCAGGCACAGGATTTAGTAGGGAAGCGTCCTATGTCGGGTACGTGAAATCTACGTTACGCCGGAACCTCGTCAGCGGAGTTGTCGTAATAACGCCGATAGCGGTTACGGCGTACGTCGTCCTCTGGCTCTATCGGCGGATAGCGGCGATTCCGACCGCCGAGGTTCTACGCGTCACGGGAGTTCGGTATATAGACGACCTGATACAGGTCACCGTCTCGGTCGCCGTCCTAATCGTCGCCCTCGTCGTCATCGGCTACCTCGTCCGGACGGCGGCGGGCGTGATGCTCAAGGACGAACTCGACCGCGCCGCAAGCAAGATACCCATCGTCCGTATCATCTACAACGCGACCAAGACGGGCGTCGAGACCGTCGTCGCCGGTACAGGCGACTTCAAACGCCCCGTCAAGATAGACTTCGACGGTCTGCGTTTCACGGCGTTCAAGACCGGCGGCAAGACCGACGGCGGACGCGAGGTTATCTTCCTGCCGACAGCGCCGAATATCACGTCGGGATTCGTAATCGAGATAGACCCCGACAGGTTCGAGGATGCGGACGAGAGCGTCGAGGACGCCCTGACACGTATACTCAGCGCCGGATTCGGGGCGGGCGACAAGGATGTCGACGAACTCCTCGACGAAGCGACAGGTGACGTAGACAGAGGCAAGCTGGCGGACGAAAAGGAGGAAGACGGTTGAAGATACGTTCCGTCACACGGTTTCTGCGTTAGACGATTGACGTGAAAGGGAAGGAATAAGTACGGTCTCCGTAATTAAATCGTTAGATATGTCGAAGAAGGCTCTTGTTACGGGTGCGTGTGGCTTCACTGGGAGCCACATGCTCGAACTTCTCGCCGACGAGGGGTGGGATATCGTCGCAACCGACCTTGAAGGGGCGGAACGCGACGCCTACTACACCGAGGCGGAGGGCGACGTTCCGAACCCCGTCTACTACGAGGATATATTCGAGGAGGTAGGCGCGGAGTTCGTCCCCGCCGACCTCACGAAGCAAAGCACGCTCTATCCGGTCTTCGAAGGTCACGACTTCGACGCCGTCTTCCATATAGCATCTCTCTTCGACTACTTCGCCGAATGGGACGTTCTCCACAAGGTCAACGTGGAGGGAGGAGAAAACATAGCAAAGGTCGCCGCCGAACACGACGTCGGACATTTCATCCACTGGAGTACCCTCGGCGTCCTCGGAGACGCGGGATTCGAAGAGCCGAACAAGGAGGACGCGCCGTACGAACCGCACAACCGGTACTGTAAGTCGAAGGTCAAGCAGGAGGAGGTTCTGAAGGAGGTAAGCGAAGACGAGGACCTGCCGCTCTCCATCGTCCGTCCCGCGCCGATATACGGTCCGCGGCACGGATACGGCGTCTACCATATACTTCTCCTCCTGCGCAAGTTCGGATTCGCGCCCGTCACCCGTATCTACCCGCGCGAGAAACAGCTGATGTTCCCGTGCGTCCACGTCCACGACCTCGTCAACGGCGCGCTGTTCGTCCACGAGAACAAGGAGGAGTCGGTGGGTGAAACGTACCACCTGACGAGCGACTGTATCGGACAGGAGGAGCTAATCGAGTTCCTCGCGGACTCGCTCGGGGTGAAGAAGAAACGGATACCCGCACCCTTCGGCGCGTACAAGCTCTACGGAAAGCTCGCAATGGCTGTCTCACACCGTATCGAAAAGAAGGCACGCGCAAAAGGGACGCGTCCGAAGGTCGACGCCTCGATGACACACTACCTTACGCACAACATGTGGTTCTCAAACCAGAAAATCAAGGACCTCGGCTACGACTTCAAGTACCAAGACCCAAGGAAAGGTCTGTGGGACTACATTACGTGGTGCAAAGAAAGGGGGATGGTGTAGATGCTGGTTTCACCCATCGACGTTCCCGCTGTCGCGGTCATCGCCTTCGTCGGGTCGTTCGTCTACGCTCGTTTCCTCAAGCCGCGTAACCCCGACTGGTACGCCTTCATCGGCATCGGAACCGTCGTGGTCTTCTGGGCGCACGCTGTCGTCGCCACGCTCGGCTTTTCGCCGTTCGGCGTAGAGGTCGGGAACACGGCTGTCGGCATCCTCTACGTCCTCTCGTACCCCCTCTGGTTCAGATGGGCGTCGGAACGCGCCTTCGT
>JAQZCZ010000058.1 GCA_028751095.1 Euryarchaeota archaeon Ods01
AACGTCGGTTTTTCCTTCGACGCCCGAAGCGCCCTCGTCGAGTTCGACCGTCGCGCGCGTCCGTAGGTCAACGGCGAACGCGCTTCCATTCAGCGTCGCTATCGCGTTGATGACGGTCGCCGCGCCGGGTGCGGATGCTTCTCCCCTCATCCCTCCTCCTCCGGCGTGGCAAGAGGCGGTTCGTGAGTCCGCGCCTCGCCCGCACCAACCTCGACGGTATCGCCGATAAGGTCGCGTTCGACGTATCCGAGTGCGACGGTTCCGCGACGGGGCGACTCGGCGACTGTCGTTATTTCGCCCGCCGCTCTGCCGTCGTAACGGACGGTGTCGCCCGTCTCCGCTTCTTCCGGAACGTCGTCGAGCGGCGCGAGGAGGCGCGAAGGACCGCCGCCGCGCTGTCGTATACGCGCCACGACCTCCTGACCGACGTAGCACTTCTCCTCGCTGAAGACGGAGTCGGGTAGACGCGCGCCGACGGGGACACGTCCTTCGAGTTCCGGCGCGAATCCGGCGACGCCCGCCTCCACGCGGAGGGCGTCGGCGTGGTCGTCGTACCGCGGCGCGTCGGGCGTAAAGTCGGCGATAACGTCGAAGCCACCGGCGGGCGAGCGGCGCGCCTCGTACGCCGTCGCGTCGTCGGGGACCGCGTCGGCGGCGTCAGGTCCCTGTAGGGAGACGACCGAGAGGTCGGCGCGTTCGACGGCGACATCCTCGACGAAGATATTCGAGCGCCATTCGTCCGCCGTCTCGTCGGGACAGCGCGAGACGACGAGGAAGCCGTCGTCTTGAGGAATAACACGGAGAGAGTCCTCCGTCTTGCCGTCGGGGTCGAGCAGGAGGGCGCGGGTTAGTCCGCCGCCGGAGTCGATGTCGGCGGTTACGGTCCTGCCAAGGAAGTCGGCGGCGTCGTCGCCCGTGACACGCAGGACGGCGGCGTTGAGACGCGTCCACGCTACGGCGTCGTGCGCCGCTTCGTATCCGTCGGTCACGTCGAGATACAGGTCGTCGTGTCGCCCACGCCGGGAAGACCGTGTATCTTTCCGGCGACTATCTTGAGGAGTTCGTCGACCTCGTCGACCTCCAGCTTCGAGATTACGTCGTAGTCTCCCGTCACGGCGGTAACCTCGACAACTTCGTCGAACTCCTCCATCTCGTCCACGATACCCTGTATCGAACCTGTCTCGCAGGTCATCAGGACGTAAGCTTGTACCATAGTCGTCGTAGAGGTTCGTGCGTAATACGTCTGTTGTTAGTCTTCGGTCAGACAGATTCGGCGGCTTCGCGCAATGTCTCGTACTCCTCCTCCGAGTACGCGATAAACCGAACGTCTTCGAGATTCGTAGGGTCGTACCCGTCTATCTCCTCGGCGATAATACGCGCGCCCTCGGCGAGTTCGAATCCGGCGACGCCGCAGCCGAGAGCCGGAACCACGAGAGACCCGCACCCGTGTTCGTCCGCCGCCGCGAGAGCGTTCCAGGTCGCGTCGCGTATAGAGCGTTCGGTCGCCTGTCCGTCACCGTAATGCGGCATAGCGGCGGCGTGGACGACGATATCCGCGTCAAGGTCGTACGCGTCGGTGACGGCGACCTCGCCAAGGTCGACGGGTCCCTTAGAGACGGCTTCCTCGTCTATCTCGCCTCCTGCGGCGCGTCGGAGAGCACCCGCGACCCCGCTCCCCATCTTGAGCGACGTACCCGCGGCGTTGACGAGCGCGTCAGCCTCCTGCTGTGCTATATCGCCCTGTATGACGGTAAACTCCATGTCGGTTGTAGAGGAGTACGTCCAAAAGAGGTTTTGCTGTGTTCGAGTGTTCAGGAATTTTCAATTTCCCGAAAAGGTATAGCAGAATTATGCCGAAAAGGCGAACGTCCCAAACCCGTATAACCCTCCAGAAACAATATGTCGTTTATGGTGATTTCATGAGCGTCACAGAGTTCGACGGCGTGCGCGTGCTTGACGACGAGGGTGAGGTCGTCGAAGGAGCCGAGGTCCCCGACCTGTCCGACGACGAACTCGTCGGCATGTACCGGCATATGCTTCTCGCGCGGCGTTTCGACGAGCGCGCCGTCTCGTTACAGCGTCAGGGACGTATGGGAACGTACCCACCGGTCGAGGGTCAGGAGGCGGCGCAGGTCGGGAGCGCCTACGCGCTCGGGGAGGACGACTGGGTCGTTCCGAGCTACCGCGAGACGGCGGCGTTCTTCGTCCGCGGTGTCGAACCGCGCGACGTCCTCCTGTACTGGATGGGCGACGAACGCGGCAACGTACCGGCGCGGCGCGTCTTTCCCATCGCCGTCCCCATAGCGACGCATATACCGCACGCGACGGGGCTGGCATGGGCGTCGAAGATGAAGGGCGAGGACGCCGTCGTCGCGTGCTACTTCGGCGACGGCGCGACGAGCGAGGGCGACTTCCACGAGGGTCTGAACTTCGCAGGTGTCTACGACGTTCCCGCCGTCTTCTTCTGCAACAACAACGGCTGGGCGATAAGCGTGTCGCGCGACCAACAGACGGCGTCCGAGACGCTTGCGGAGAAGGCGGAGGCGTACGGCTTCGAGGGCGTCCGCGTCGACGGAACCGACCCGCTTGCGTCGTACGCCGTGATGAAGGACGCCGTAGAGAAGGCGCGCGGTGGAGGCGGCGGATTACGTCCGACGCTGGTCGAGGCGGTCCAGTACCGTCTCGGTGCGCACACGACCGCCGACGACCCGACGAAGTACCGCGACGACGAGGAGGTGGAGAACTGGCGCGAGAGGGACCCGCTTCCTAAGTACGAGAAGTTCCTACGGAACCGCGGTCTACTGGACGACGACGCCGTCGAGAAGATGGAGGCGGAGGTCGAGGAGAAGGTGGCGGAGGCAACCGAGGAAGCCGAGGCGCTCGAACCGCAGGAGACGGACGCGATGTTCGAACACGTCTTCGAGGAGACGCCCGAGGCGCTCCGTGAACAGGCGGCGGAGGCAAGGAGGTTCGACGGATGAGCATAACGCGCGAGAAGGAGGGCGCGGAGACGACCGACGCGACGGTTGTCGAGGCGGTCCGCGCGGCGATGGGCGACGAACTCCGGCGCGACGAAACCGTGATGGTTCTCGGACAGGACGTAGCGGAAAACGGCGGCGTCTTCCGCGCGACCGAGGGCTTACACGACGAGTTCCCTGACCGCGTCGTCGATACACCGCTCGCAGAAAGCGGGATAGTCGGAACGTCTGTCGGACTCGCCGCGAACGGGATGCGTCCGGTCGCGGAGATACAGTTCATGGGCTTCGTCTATCCGGCTCTCGACCAGATACTCTCGCACTCCGCCCGTATGCGAGCGCGTACCCGCGGACGTTACACGTGCCCGATGGTGGTACGGATGCCGTACGGCGGCGGCATACGCGCGCCCGAGCATCACAGCGAGTCTACCGAGGCGTTCTTCGCCCATTACCCCGGCGTCAAGCTTGCCGTGCCGAGCAACCCGTACGACGCGAAGGGGATGCTGACCGCGGCTATACGTGACCCCGACCCCGTCGTCTTCCTTGAACCCAAGCGGGTCTACCGGTCGTTCCGCGACGAAATCCCCGACGAACCGTACGAGACGCCTCTCGGTGAGGCGCGCGTCGTCCGTGAAGGGAACGACGTTTCGGTCTTTGCGTGGGGGGCAATGGTCCGTACGGCGCTCGACGCCGCAGACGAAGTCAACGTCGACGCCGAGGTAGTTGACCTTCGTACGCTCTCGCCGCTTGACCGCGAGACGATGGTCGGGTCGTTCGAGAAGACGGGGCGCGCTTGCGTCGTACACGAAGCGCCGCGTAACGGAGGCTTCGGCGCGGAGGTCGTAGCGACGTTACAGGAGAGCGCCCTTCTGCGTCAGAAAGCACCCGTCGTCCGCGTCACAGGGTACGACGTTCCGTATCCGCTCTACCGCCTCGAAAAAGGTTATCTACCTGGGGTAGAACGTGTAAAGGTGGGAATACTTAGAGCAGCGAAATATGGTACATGAGTTCAAGCTACCTGACGTAGGGGAAGGGATTACAGAGGCAGAGATTCTGAAATGGATGGTGAGCGAGGGCGACGGGGTGCGCGAGGACGACCCGCTCGCAGAGGTCGAGACAGACAAGGCGATAATCGAGATACCATCGCCTGTCGACGGACGGGTAAAACGTCTCTACGCCGACGAAGGCGAGACGGTCGCCGTCGGCGAGACTCTCGTGACGTTCGACACCGACGATGACGGCGGGCGTGCGCGCAACGACGGCGGGGTCGAGATACTCGACAGCGACGGCAACGCCGCGGTTGATGTAGACGCCGAGGGCACGGGAGAAGAACCGGAAGAAGACGGAAGAGAAGACGGCGAAACCGGAGAGGAGGGCGGCGACAGGTCGTTTGCGTCGCCATCGACACGTCGTCTCGCGCGCGAGGTTGGAGTCGAGATAGACGAGGTCGAAGGGAGCGGCGAGAACGGACGCGTCGTCGCGCAGGACGTTCTCCACGCCGCGAAGGAGAAGCAGGAGGCGCGCGACGAAGAGCGTGGTACGAACGCGACGCCTGCGGCACGCGGAAGGGCACGCGAGGAAGACATCGATATAGGGGACGTTCCTCCGACAGGCGAAGACGACGGCGAGGAGTTCGTGACCGAGGAGGACGTGGACGAGTTCGCCTCTCATCCGGGGGCGGGCGGGAAGACGCCGACGATGGAGGAAGACGAAGGACCGTCGCCCGAGTTCGGACAGGACAAGGCTCCCGCAGTCGAGCCGGACACGGCGGAAGACACGAGTATGTTCGGCGGCGGCGATACGCCCGTCGCGGAAGACGACGAACCGGCACCTGAGTTCGAAGGGTCGGCTGAGACAGAGACCGCCGAAGAGACGAGCATGTTCGGTGACGAGTCCGAAGCCGAAACGTCGGAGACGGAGGAACGGGACGTGGCTAGCTCAGTGTTCGGTGACGATGAGGGAGCTACGGTAGAAGACGACGCAGAAGGAGAGACTCGCGCCGACGAGACGGAGGAAGTAAAAGCCGGTCTGTCGGAAGAAGAAACCGTCGAACCTACCCCCGAGTTCTCCGGATACGGAGACGAAGACGAAGAGGAGGGCGAAGTCTTCGGTAAGGGTGCCGAGGACGACGGGGGCGGCGGTGCGGTTGCCGACGAAACTATCCCCTATCGGGGCGTACGGCGACGGACGGGCGACCGTCTCGAACGCGCCGCAGAAGCTCCGCTCGTGACACACCACGATATCGCCGATGCCGAGGGTCTCGTTGACGTACGCGAGAGGTTACAGGACGTTATCGACGTACATCTGACCTACACGCCGTTGCTGGTCAAGGCGTGCGCCGTCGTCCTCAATGAACACAGTATCTTCAACAGCCGTCTCGATAAGGAAGCCGAAGAAATCGTCGTACACGACGAGATTAACGTCGGCGTCGCCACGGAAACTGACGACGGTCTCCTCGTACCTGTCGTGGAGAAAGCCGGCGATAAGGGTATCGGCGACATAGCCGCCGACCTCAACGACCTCGTAGAGCGCGCCCGTTCGCGCGACCTTTCGCCCGACGAGATGGAAGGCGGAACCTTCACGCTTACCAACGTCGGCGCGATAGGAGGCGAGGGCGCGACGCCGCTCGTCAATCCGCCTCAGACGGCGATTGTCGCGGTCGGCGAGATACGTAAGCGTCCGCAGGCGGTCGAAGACGAGGTCGTGGCGCGCCACACGGCTCCGTTGTCGCTGACCTTCGACCACCGTGTCGCTGACGGTGCCGAGGCGGCGAGGTTCACGAACGACCTGAAACGGTATCTACGCGAACCCGCGGAGATGTTGCTGTAATGGTTGTGGGCGAACTCTCAGAAGCCGCTGAACTCGTCGTCGTGGGCGGCGGTCCAGGCGGCTACACGGCGGCGATACGCGCGGCGCAGGAGGGAGTCGACGTGACCCTCGTCGAGGAGGACGCATACGGAGGGACGTGTCTGAACGAAGGCTGTATACCGTCGAAGGCTCTCGTGAGCGCGACGCGTCTCGCTCGTCGCGCTAAGGGTGCGGAGGAGATGGGGGTTCACGCCGAGGTACGCGTCGAGCCCAACGAGACGTACGCGTGGAAGGATGATGTCGTCTCCGGAATGCGACGCGGAGTCGAGAAGCTCTGTAAGGCGAACGGCGTGGACCTCGTCGAGGGGCGAGGTGTCTTCGAGGACGAGAAGACGTTACGCGTCGAGGGTCACGGAAGTATCGAGTTCGAGAACGCTGTAGTCGCCACAGGAAGCCGTCCTGTCGAAGTCGAGGGCTTCCCGTTCTCCGACGACGGGGTACTGGACTCTTCCGGCGTTCTCGGCTCAAAGCCACCCGACGAACTGGCGGTTGTCGGGGGCGGATACATAGGAATGGAGCTTTCTACAGCATTCGCCTCGATGGGATGCGACGTAACGGTTATCGAAGCTCTCGACGGTGTTCTGCCAAGGTACGAACGCGACTTAGTGCGTCCTGTCGTCAAGAAAGCCGAGGCGGCGGGGGTCGAGATACGTACCGACGAAGCCGCGGTCGAATGGGACGACGGAGTAGTGACGAACGAGGGACGTGTGGAAGCCGCCGCCGTCCTCGTCGCCGTCGGACGTGAACCCCGTACTGACGAGGTGGGTCTGGAAGAAGTAGGCGTCGAGACCGACGGGAGCGGAGCTGTACGGACAGACGAGGAGACGCGGACATCGAACGACAGAGTCTTCGCGGTAGGAGACGCCGCAGGCGCGCCTATGCTAGCGCACTCGGCGGCGCACGAAGGACGTGTAGCCGCGGAGGTCGTTGCAGGAGAACCGGCTAGTCTGGACGCGCGGGCGGTTCCCGAAGTCGTCTATACATCCCCCGAGATAGCAACGGTAGGAATGACGGAGGAAGCGGCGCGCGACGCGGGATACGAACCCGTCGTAGGAGAGACGCGCGTCGGAGCCAACGGACGCGCACTAACGCGCGGGGAACCCGAGGGACGCGTCCGCGTAATCGCCAACGAGGACGGCTTCGTCCTAGGAGCGCAGGCGGTCTGTGCCGAGGCTTCAGAGATAATAGCCGAGATAGCCCTCGCAATCGAAATGGGCGCGACAGTCGAAGACATCGCCGCGACCGTCCACCCGCATCCGACGCTGTCCGAAGCGGTTATGGAGGCGGCGGCTAACTGTGCGGGTACCGCGGTACACAGCTTAAACAGATGACGGAAGCAACCAGAAAGGTCGATAACGGAAAGCTAGTAAAGGTGCGCGTCGACGACGAAGTCCGAGTACTCGGTGACTTCTTCATGCATCCCGAGGAGGAGATAGAGACGCTCGAAAGGGTCGTAGAGGAAAACATGGAGGCGGACGCCGACACGCTGACGAAGGCTGTCGAGAGCTTCCTGAGGGAGGAAAGTGTCGAACTCTTAGGCGTCGGACCGCGTGACGTTGCCGAGACAGCCGTTGAGGCGCGTGACTCGGACGGAGGGGAAGATGTCTGAGTGGCGTATCCTGCCTTTCGAGACGCGGGACGCGTACGCCAATATGGCGGTCGACGAGGGGGTTTCAGAGGCGGTAGCGGCGGGCGAATCAGCACCGACGCTACGTCTCTACCGATGGAAGCCGTCGGCAGTCTCGGTCGGATACTTCCAGTCCTTGCGTGACGAGGTCGACGTGGAGGCGTGCAAGGACGCGGACGTTGACTACGTCCGACGACGGACCGGCGGAGGCGCAGTCTACCACGACTACGAAGGAGAGGTGACGTACAGCGTGATAGCGCCTCTCGACGAGTACCCCGACGACCTCACCGAGTCGTACCGCGAAATCTGTGGGCGCGTTCAGGAAGCTCTTGGGTCGCTCGGCATCGAGTCGGAGTTCGCGCCCGTCAACGATATAGTGGCGGACGGACGGAAGGTCTCCGGCAACGCACAGACTCGGCGCAAGGGCGTCCTTCTTCAGCACGGTACTGTCCTCCAACGCGTCGAGCCTGAGAAGATGTTTACGTACCTACGTCCCGACGTTGACAAGGTGTCGGACAAGGTCGTCGAGAACGTCCACGAACGCGTAACGAGCGTCGAAGAACTCGTCGGCGCGTCGATGGACGAGACCCGAGAGGCGTTGCGCAACGCGTTCACCGAAGGACGAGAGACGTACGAAGGAGAACTGTCGGAAAGGGAGCTTGAGCGTGTCGAGGAACTCGTGGAAGATAGGTACGTATCCGACGACTGGAACCTGATGCGGTAGTTACTCCAGTACGTTCTCGACGAAAAGCTCGCCCGCGCGGTACGACGACCGGACGAACGGTCCGGCGGCGACGAACTCAAAGCCGCGTTCCAAGGCGGCGCGTTCGTACTCATCGAACTCCTCCGGCGGAACATAACGCTCGACGGGGAGATGGTTCTCTGACGGACGCAGATACTGTCCGAAGGTGATGATATCAACCCCAGCGTCACGTAGGTCGTCGAGCGTGCGCAGAACCTCGTCGCGTTTCTCGCCGAGACCGAGCATGATGGAGGTCTTGGTGAAGGACGCGCCCATCTCGCTCGCCCTTTCGAGAACGCGCAGGGACTGTTCGTAGCCCGCACGAGGGTCTCGGACACGTTCCTGCAGGCGTTCGACCGTCTCGACGTTGTGTGCCACGACGGTAGGTTCGGCGTCAACCACGGTCCGTAGCGCCTCCTCGTCTCCCTTGAAGTCCGGGATTAGTACCTCGACACGTGCCTTAGCCTGTTCGCGTACCGCGCGGACGGTAGCGGCGAAATGTTCGGCGCCGCCGTCAGGGAGGTCGTCGCGGTCTACCGACGTTATGACGGCGTAATCGAGTCCGATATCCGCGACGGCACCCGCGACCTTGGCGGGTTCGAGAGGGTCGAGCGCATCGCCTCCGCCGGTCGCCACGTCGCAGAATCCGCATCCGCGTGTACAGGTATCGCCCATTATCATGAAGGTCGCCGTGCCCTCGTTCGACCAGCATTCGTCGATGTTGGGACACGACGCTTCCTCGCAGACGGTAACGAGGTCACGTTTACGGAGAGCCTCCCTTATCTCGTCGAAGTCGTCGCGCCGCGGCTCCCACTCACGCCGCATCCAGGAAGGTTTCTCCGTTGCCATGGAAGCGATAAGGGCGCGACGGACAAAAACCTTGGAGATGTTACACGATACGCGCCATCCGATACTCGTCACGTCCGACACGCACACGCGTCCATCCGGCGAGTTCGGCGTCGAGTTCTAGGTCGCCCGTGTCGACACGGAGAGCATCAAGCCCACGTAGCTTCTCACGGGCGGCGACGACCTCTAGTTCGGAGCGACGCAGGACCGCGGGAGATATCTGCTGGTTGCCGCGTCCGATGACGAAGCCTTGTCCGCCGAGCGGCGAGACGACGACGACGTTTCTTTCTCCGAGAGCGTCGAGTATTCCGTCCTCCGACGCGTCGCGCTCCAGAACGGCTCCGTTGCGCCATACGTCGATGCCGAGCAGGGTCGGTTCGACGCCGAGTTCGCGCTCAACCGCGGCGACGGTCCCCCCGGTTCCGAAGACGTATGTCGTGTCGTCACGTACGTCGTCGGCGAATCCACGCGCGATTCCCTCAACGTTCCCATCGACACGGCTCTTCGACTCCTGTACGGAGCCAACAGGGACGGGAACGACGCCGCGGACCGACGCACGTAGCTCGTCGTCCCTGTAAGCCTCCTCGTCTATGTCGGCGACCTCGCGCTCCTCGACGCGGTCGAAAGACGCCGCCGTGCGTCCTGCTTCGCGCGGAGTGTGAGCGAAGACCGACGAGTAGACCTTGACGCCCGCCGGAACGCCGAGAACAGGAGTTTCTGTGTCCGCCCCACCGAGAGCCTCGGCAACATCCGCCGCGGTTCCGTCGCCGCCGACGAACAGGATTAGGTCGACGCCCTCGGCGACAAGTTCGCGGACAGCGGCACGCGTGTCTTCTGCGTCGGTCCGGTATAGCTCGCCGCCCGTGTCGACGAGTCGAGGGTCGAACCCGACGGTGTCCGCGGCTCGTTCGCCCATCGCCCCCCGTGCTGTGACGACCTCTACGTCGGGGGCGGCATCGCGCAGGGCTACGAGAGCCTCCTCAGCGCGTACTTCTGCGCGCGGTTCAGCGCCGCGTCCCCTAGCCTCCTCAACGCGTCCGTCGGTCCCCTTCAGACCGACCCGTCCGCCCATGCCTGCGACCGGATTGACGACGACTCCGACGAGCATGTAGGCGAAACGAGAGGGCGACGTAAATACAGTATGGCAAAGAATTACTTCGGTCGGGATGAGTTTGAGACATGGCACGCCGACCTCCTCTATACGAGGTTCACGCCGACGAGGATGCGCGCACGACGGAGTTCGGAGGGTGGGAGATGCCGGTGCGGTTCGGTTCAACGAAGGAGGAACACCGCGCGGTCCGTGAGGAGGTCGGCAAGTTCGATGTGTCGCATATGGGACGCGTACGCGTCACGGGCGAAGACGGCGTAGCACTCGCCCAGCGCATGACGACAAACGACATCGAGTCGCTCAACGAAGGCGAGGCGCAGTACTCTGCGATGACCGACGAGGACGGCGTTATCGTAGACGACACCGTCGTATACCGCGACGATGACGGCGTAATGTTCGTCCCCAACGCGGGGCGCGACGAAGAAGCGGTCGAGAGGTGGCGTCGGTACGCCGACGAAGAGGGCTTCGACGCCAAAGTCGAGAACCGGACGCGCGAAACGGCGATGTTCGCCGTACAGGGTCCGGACGCAGTCGAAGCGGTACGGGGTGCGGGCGCGTCGGTCGGGGACCTCCCTCGTTTCGGGTGGAGAACGGTCCGTCTCGACGTGGCTCCCAACGGAGTCCCCGCCTTCGTCTCACGTACCGGCT
>JAQZCZ010000082.1 GCA_028751095.1 Euryarchaeota archaeon Ods01
GGAGACATCGCCCCACATAGACGAGGAGCCGAGTATGAGTCACAGCCTGCTCAAGAACGGCGTCCCCGCGTCCCTCGCCATCGTCATACTCGTCGTCATGGCGACGGTAATGGTCGACTCCGGTCAGATACGTGTCCTCGCTCTCGGAATAGCCGCGGTGGTCTCAGGAACAATGTACCTGTTCCTGTCGAACGGTATCGGCGTCCTCGGCTCGTTCATTACCGGTAGTAACACGGCGTCGAACATACTGTTCGCTCCGCTTCAGAACGAGACGGCGGCGGCTCTCGACCTGCCGCAGTGGTCCGTCCTCGGGGCTCAGATGACCGGCGGAGCGTTCGGCAACGCTATCTCGCCGTCGAACGTCGTACTCGGCACGGGTACCGTCGGTATCGTCGGAGACGAAGGCAAGGTGCTTAGGAAGACGCTTCCGTGGGTCGTTCTCGTCGCCCTAATCGTTGGCGTCTTCACGGTTCTAATCAGCGGCTTCGTCTTCATGGGAGGTGGAGCATGACCGAGAACGGGGACAGTCTGAATCCGCTCCGTCTTGACACGGTAGCGTTCCTGCTCCTTCTGGCGGTACTTCCGCTGGTGAGCCTCGGCGCTACCCGCGACGTAGAGGCGCTTTGGGTTCTCGGTCTCGTTCTTCTCGTTGTCGGCTCCCTCATTCCGCTCGTTACCGAGTTCGGTATGCGCGAGGACGAAGACAGCGGGGACAAAGAAGCCACCGAGCCAGACGGCTCCTAACGCAGGAAGTCACGCACCGAATCAACAAAAGACTTCTTTTCTCGACGCTCAACAACGACAAACTGAGTGTCGATACGGTCGATTACCTTCCAGACGATTGACCGTTTAACAGGTCGCCAGAGAACGCCCTCGCCGGTAGCACCAAGGACGACAAGTGTCGCGTCGTCCGCCGCATCGGTTATCGCCACCACAGCGTCGTCCGAGACGACGGTACGTTCGGCGTCGTCTAGACTGTTCTCACGCGCCCATTGTTCAAGGAACTCCTTGCCATCCTCGGTATCGTCGGCGGCATGGAGGAGACGAACCTCAGAGCCGTGTCGGTCACGTATATCGCGGACGAGTTCGGCACCGACCTTAGTTTCGGGACCGCCAGCCGTGGGAAGAAGAATACGCGACGGGTCGAAGCCACGCGACGAGTCCATGACGAATACTTCGCACGGCAGACGAGAGGCGAGCGTACGGAGACGGAAACGGGTTCGTCTGGTCGACCAACGGCTGTCGTCTCCCCAGTCAGCGACAACGAGGTTGGCGTCGTACACATCAACAGCACGAAGGACTGCGTCAAACCCGTTACGCGAGACGAGTGTATGCGTCTCCACCTCGACGCCGTGGTTCTCGGCAATCTCAACGGTCGACCTGAACGTTTCCTCGTCCTCATCAAGCTCTGAGAGAGCGCCGAGGTCGGCGGTGATGGGTGTCTGGGAGGGAACCTCACGGACGACGACGGGAACGACAACGCCGTCGTTTCTTCCGGCGACGGTACACGCGAGTTCGATGAGAGGTAGCTGTTCGTTGGGGTTCGAGAGAGGAACGACGACGCGGTAGTCAGGGAGGTCCGGCTCCACCGCGTGGACAGCCGAGACGAGGGACCGAGGCATTTCGGACTCATGCTCAACAACGTACTCCTCGGCGACACCCTCTTTTGTCGTGTGCCCCTTGGAATAGACGAAGTACCAGACTACTCCGGCGAGGACGACGGCTACGCTCAGAAGTATCTCGGTACTCGACATGAAAGCTATGAGGGCGAACGACAGGAATGCACCCGCGACGGGAACATACGGATACAGGGGTGCCTCGAAGCCCGGGTCGTAGCCCTCGGCATCGGTTTCTCGGTACGCTATGAGTGCAACGTTCATCAGTCCGTAGACGATTAGGTGGAGGACGCTTCCAGCCTTAGCGAGCGTCTCTATATCTCCGATGAGGATGAATCCGAAGATGAGGGCGGCAGTCAGTAGTATAGACCGGTACGGAGTCTCAAACCGCGGATGTATGTCCTGCAAACGTTCGGTAACTATCCGGTCACGCCCCATAGCGTAGTTGATACGCGACGAGGCGAGTATCGACGCGTTAGCGGACGATGCGGTGGCGAGTAAGCCTGCGAAGGTGAGAAGGACAAGTCCGGTGCTTCCGAGAACCATCTCGGCGACCCGTGCGACGGCTATATCGCCGAATCCAACGACGGTTTCGTATCCGGCGACGCCTGCCATTACCACCATGATGACAGCATACAGGACGACTACGAAGAGCAGGCTCCCGATTACGGCGAAGGGAAGGTTGCGGTCCGTGTCCTTCATCTCCTCCGCCGCCGTGTTTATTTCGGCAAACCCGAGATAGGTGACGAATATCAGACCCGCGGCAGGAAGGACAGCACCCCATCCCCCCGTTTCTGCGGGCGCGAACGGACTCAGGTTGTCGGTTTCGACATGTCCGGCTCCGACAAGCACGAACAGACCGAGTATCAGCACGAGGACTGTGACGATAGCCGTCTGGAGTAAGCCGGTTTCCTTCGCGCCGACGTAGTTGACACCGACGAACAGCCCTCCGGCGACGAGCGCCGTCACCTGCCGCGGTTCGAGGGTATAGACGGCGAGTTCAACCGCAGGAACGGGAAGAAAGATAGTGGCGTAGCTACCGAAGCCGATTAGGTAGAAAGCCGTCGCGGCGGAGAGACCGAGCCAGTTACCTATCCCTGCGACAGAACCGAACAAGGGTCCGAGGGCGTCGTCTATGTAGTAGTACGCGCCGCCCGCCTTTGGCATCGCAGTTCCGAGTTCACTTATCGTGAGAGCCGTGAACAAGGCGACGAATCCGCCGACGACGAACGCAGCCGCGGCGGCAGGTCCGGCTGTTTCGAAAGCAGGTGCCGGCAGGACGAAGACGCCTGCACCCACCATCGTGCCGACGCCTATGGTAAGAGCGCCGAAGAAGCCGAGTTCCTTCGGAAGGATATCATCCGGAGGCATCTCGGGTAAACGCGTACCGGCAGGATATAAAGTTTCCCGCGTCGTCAGCCTTCGAGTTCGTCTTCGTCAGGAGCATCTACGCCTTGGTTGTCAGGCGTATCGACCGCGCCGTCCTCAGGGGATGTCGGCGCGGTTTCGTTGACATCGACCGCGATAGCGTCGTCTATCTCATCGAGTTCATCGCCGAGTTCCTCCATACGTTCGGCGTACTCGATGAGGTTACCTTCTTCGAGAGCCGCCTCCGCCTCTTGGTAGACGCCTGTCAGACGTTGGAGGTCGTCCGGGTCGAGTGTTCCGACAGCGTCATCGTCGTCGCCCACAACGACCTCGTCAGGCGTCGTCTCACCGAACAGGAAGTCGAGCGCGTCCTCGAACTCAGCCTGCATCGTTACCGTGTCGCCGTGGGTGACGATAGCGCGCTGTAGCTGGGGGATGGCGTCGTCGATACCCTGAGCTTCGAGGAAGACGGGTTCGACGTACATCACGGTGTCGTCGATAGGGATGACGAGGAGGTTACCTCGGATAACGTCCGAACCTTGGTCGTCCCAGAGCGTGAAGCTCTCGGATATGAGCGGGTCCTGGTCAACGAGGTCGTCAACCTGTGGCGGTCCACGTATGACCTCCTGCTGAGAGAACTGGAACGACTTGATTTCGCCGTAATGCGGCTCGTCGGAGCGCGCCGCCATCCAGCCAATCATGTTCTGTCTATCCTGCGGGACAAACGGCAGAATCTGTATGAACTCAGGCTCCTCCTCGCCCGGAAGCGTCATCATGATGTAGTAAGGCTCCATTTCGACCTCGGTTCCACGGAGACGTTCGGTCGGAACCTCCCAGACATCCTCGCGCTGGTAGAACTCGAACTCGTCCTGCATATGGTATTCGAGGTTGACCTCAGCCTGCGTTCGGAACGCGTCCTGCGGGTAACGGACGTTTTCGCGGACCTCGTCGGGCATCTCGTCGGCGTCCTCGAACAGCGACGGGAAGATATTACGGTAGGTGTTGATGACAGGGTCGTCGTCCTCGAAGACGTAGAACGTCGTCTCGCCGGTGTACGCGTCAACGACGACCTTGACCGAGTTACGGAGGTAGTTTATCTCCTCGCCCTTGAACTCGGTTCGCGCCGAGTACGGGTAGCCGTCGGCGGTCGTATAGGCATCGTATATCCATTTGATTTCGCCGTCAACCGCGACGGGGTACGGTTTGTCGTCGTACTCAAGGAACGGGGCAATCGTCTCGACACGCTGGTCGAGAGGACGGTTCATCTGTATCTGTGAGTCGGTCGTGACCGAGTCGGAGAAGAATATCTGATGGTCACCGAAACGGACGGCGTAGGCTATCTGACGGAAGGTTGACGACAGCGGCACGCCGCCGTCTCCGGTGTAGGAGTAGAGGACGTTGCCGCCCTGAACGACCTCCTCCTCGGCGAGTTCGTCGTCGTCAACGTCCTCCACGTCCTCCTCCTCTAAATCGACATCCTCGGTCTCAGCCTCGTCTTCGAGAGCGGGGTAGTCGAGTTCGGGCGTCTCGGTGTTGACGATATTGTAGCTCTCCATGCTCAGACCGTAGTAGATACGGGGCTGGTCCTCGTCGGGGTCCATCTCCATTCCGACGTCAGACTCAGGCGGTATGTTCTCCATGTAGAACCGTGGAAGCCCCTGCCCGTCGGTCTCGCTCACGGGACTCATCGCAAGCCCCATTCCGTGCGTGTAGACGAGATGGCGGTTGACCCACGTATCAGTCGGTAGGTCGTGTTCGGCAATCTCACGCGGCGAGACCATCACCTGACGCGTCCGGTTCTCGGTCGGCACGTCGTACCTGTCGGTCCTTATTTCGGGGAACTCGTAGTAGGTACGGACCTGCTGGTCCTCGTTATAGGTCTGGCGCAACGGTCGCCGGTCCCAGAGCTTGACGTTCTCGACGGTGCCCGGGTTGTCCTCAACCTGTTCACGGGTGAGTTCCTCAGAAACGTCAAATGTCGACTCCTCGACACGGTCAAGCGCGAACGCCGAACGCGTGAACTCTATCTCGTTGCTGAGGTACTCCTCCTCTTGGTTGAACTCATCGGGTTCGACGATGTAGCCCTGATGGAGAAAAGCACCGGCGGTACCGACGACGCCGACGATGAGAACCGCGGCAAGAGCGCCGTAGACGACGCGGTTGTCGCGGATACGGAAGTTGGCGACACAGGCGAGTCCGCCGACGAAGGCGACGAGGGCAAGGACGAAGAGAGCCGGACTCGTAACCGCCGCCTCGGTCGCGCCGACACCCGTCACCTCGCCGCTTTCGGAGAACATCAGGCTGTACCGCGACAGGAAGAAGTTGAACGACAGGAGAACGAGGAAGACGCCGAGGAGCGAGGTCAGGTGTCCATAGGCGTAGGTCGTGACACGGTCAAGGAACTTCGAGGGGTCGAACTCTATCTGCGTGCTGTCGAGTTCGTCGACGCCGAGGGCTTCCTCGTACTCCTCAAGACCAAATTCGTAGGCGTACAGACCAACGGCGACAGCTAGCGCGAGTAGCGTTAGCAGGAGTAGGTATCCGATGACGAGGTTGTAGGCAGGCAGGGTGAAGACGTAGAAAGAGACGGGCTGTCCGAAGTACGGGTCAGTAGTTCCGAACGGCTCAGCGTTGAGGTAGGTCAAGAAGGTTTCCCAAGCACCCGAGTACGCCGCGCCGAGTGCTACCGAACCGAGAACGATACCGACTGCGAACCACGCCGACGGCTGGTATGGCTGGCTCTTACGTATGTTACGGACAGTAACGCGGTAGCTCGTGTACAGGAAGACGAAGGCGAGTAGCGCAAAGACCACGAAGACAACTGAGCGGTACAGAATGACCTTGACGAAGACCGAGTCGTAGCCGAGCGACGCGAACCAGAGGTAGTCAGCGTAGAGCGACGGGAAGTTACTGGCGACGTACAGGGCGACGAGTCCTACGAACGCGGCTACGAGAGCGGCGTTCTGCCTCTTTGTCATAGGGTAATATCGGGGAGGAAGACGAATAAGGCTGTCCGTTTCTACCGTCTAACGACCGAGATGGTCGTTTATCGACTTGACGGAGAGTTCCTCGTTACGTGCCGACTCTATTGCGTCGACCGCCGCCTTCGCAGCGCGGACTGTCGTAATATACGGCACGTCACGGTCGACCGCTTCGCGGCGTATGTCCGCGCCGTCCTCGCGTGCGCGTTTCTCGTCGGGCGTATTGATGATTAGGTCAACCTCGTCACGTTTCATCAGGTCGACGACGTTGGGCGACGCCTCGTGTATCTTCTCGACGAACTCCGACTCGACGCCGTGTTCGGCGAGATACTTCTGCGTGCCCTTCGTCGCCACGAGGTCGAATCCCATGTCGGCAAATCCGCGCGCAACCTCGACGATATCGTCCTTGTCCTTATTGCGGACGCTTACGAAGACCGTGCCTTCCTTGGGAAGTTCGTTTCCGGCGGCGAGTTCCGCCTTGTAGAAGGCACGTCCGAAGCCGTAGTCAACGCCCATGACCTCGCCCGTCGACTTCATCTCGGGCGAGAGCGTCGGCGAAACCTCTTCGAGGCGGTCGAACGGAAGGACGACCTCCTTGACGGCGACGTGGTCGCCGTAGGGTTCGTCCTCGTAGCCGAGTTCGTCGA
>JAQZCZ010000109.1 GCA_028751095.1 Euryarchaeota archaeon Ods01
GGGTCTCGACGCCGTCCAGAACTACGCCGGTGTCGGTGCAATGATTATGGCGTCACATCTCGTCGGCACGTACCTCGAAGACCGCGCCAAAGGACGTGCGAGCGCCGCCGTCGAGGGCTTGATGTCGATGCAGGCGGAGACGGCGAACGTCGTCCGCGACGGCGAGGAACGGGAGATACCCGTCGAAGAGGTCGATGTGGGCGATATCACCGTCGTCCGTCCGGGCGAGAAAATCCCCGTAGACGGTGTCGTTGTCGAGGGCGAGACGAACGTCGATGAGTCGATGGCGACCGGCGAGTCCGAACCCGTTTCGAAGGAAGAGGGTGACGAGGTCATCGGCTCGACCATCAATCAGGCGGGACTCGTCAAGGTCCGCGCCGAGAAGGTCGGCGACGACACATTCCTCGCGCAGGTCGTCGAACTCGTCGAGGAAGCGCAGGGAACCAAGGTGCCGATACAGAGCCTCACTGACCGCGTGACGCATTACTTCGTCCCGACCGTCCTCGCTCTCGCCGCCCTTTCGTTCGTCGCGTGGCTCTTCGCCCCTGATATCGTCGGCGTAGTCGCGTCGTTCGGCGAACCCTACCTACCGTGGGTAGACCTCGGCTTGGACCCACTCACGCTCGCAATCTTCGCGGCGGTCGCCGTCCTCGTAATCGCCTGCCCGTGCGCCCTCGGACTCGCCACACCGACCGCGCTGATGGCAGGAACGGGCAAGGCGGCTGAGAACGGCATCCTGTTCCGTGACGGCGAGGCGATACAGACGATGAAGGATATCGATACCGTCCTCCTCGACAAGACAGGTACCATCACCGAGGGCGACCATTCGGTAACCGATATCTTCGTCGGCGCGGAGAAGGCGACGGACGGAGGCGAAGCCGCTCTACTCGACGAGCGCGAGGTCGTCCGTCTCGCGGCGTCGGCGGAGAGCGGAAGCGAACACCCCATCGGTAGGGCGCTCACCGAGTACGCCGATGAAAACGGAATCGAACTCTCCGAACCCGACTCGTTCGAGGGTATCGCGGGCAAGGGCATCGAGGCTACCGTAGATGGACGGAGGGTCTACGTCGGCAACGAGAGGTTCTTCGACGAGGAGGGAATCGATATCCCCGACGAATACACCGAGGCACTCGACGGGTTCGAGTCCGAGGGCAAGACGGCGGTCCTCATCGGGGTTGACGGAGAAACCGCGGGCGTCGTCGCCGTCGCCGACACGATAAAGGAGGAGTCGCACGACGCAGTCGAGGCGCTCCACGAACGCGGAATGGAGACGTGGATGATTACTGGAGACAACGAAAAGACGGCGCGCGCAATCGCCGATGAGGTCGGTATCGAACCTGACCGCGTGATGGCGGGCGTCCTTCCGGAGGACAAGATAGACAAGGTCCGCGAACTCCAAGACGACGGACGTAAGGTCGCTATGGTTGGCGACGGAATCAACGACGCGCCCGCTCTCAAACAGGCGAACGTCGGCGTCGCCATCGGCACCGGAACCGACATCGCCATACAGTCGAGCGACGTAAGTCTGGTCCGCGGTTCGCTCGACGCCCTCGTCGATTCGTTCACGCTATCGGAGAAGATATTCACCAAGATAAAGCACAACCTGTTCTGGGCGTTCATCTACAACACGCTGGCGATACCCGTCGCCTTCTTCGGACTTCTCCATCCGGTTATCGCAGTTGTGGCGATGTTCACCTCCAGCCTGTCGGTAATCACCAACTCGGCGAGGCTGAGAAACGTGGAGCTATAACGCCTAACCATCGAAGATATTCAGAAACACAGGCTCAGATTATGAAGCCCGAACTTGACCAGACCGACGCCGAAATCCTACGCCTACTCGTTGAGGACGGACGCCGCCCCTACTCGGAGATAGCCGAGAAGGTCGGTATGTCTTCGCCGAGCATCATCAGCCGTGTCGAACGTCTTCAGGAGATGGGGGTTCTCGAAGGATTTGAGGCGCGTATCGACAGGTCGGTTCTCGGAACCAGCCGTCTCCTTCTGCGGTTCACCGTCCGTATCGACAGGGTCGGACGCACTGTCGAAGCGCTCTCCGAAGACGGTCGCGTGGAAACCGTCTTCGGTTCGGCAGACGGGACGGTGACGGTCGTCGCAAACCTCGAAACTGACGAGGTCGCCGAGCTGTTCGAACCCCTCGAAGGAACACCCGAAGACCTAACTGTCGAATCCGTTCTCGACGAGGCGCATAGCCCGACAGTCGAAACGCCATCCTTCGCGCCCGAATGTGTCGAATGCGGCAACACGGTCGACGACGAAGGCGTCTCAGAATCTTTCGGCGACAACGTCTACCATTTCTGCTGTACCTCGTGCGAGTCGAACTTCAAGGATAGGTACGAGTCATTGGGATAGCCGATAGGTTAGTATCTTGCTTAGCGGCTGGAAAATCGCAAGAGGGGGAGGGGGGATGCTCCGTCGGGGATTTGAACTCGGTCGCTCACAACACGGTCACTTCGCTCCTATGTCGCTCGTTCACTGCCTCGCTTCGCCGCGCTCAGCGAGACGCTCGCTCACTGTTCAAATCCCATCCCTCCGCAAAACCTTTGTTTTGCTCCGTCTGGGATTTGAACCCAGGTCATCGGCTCGAAAGGCCGCGATCAAGGTCCTACACCAGCTCAACAACCACGCAAACACACCCCAACGGAATCCCTGTCTTCCGATATCGTAACTCCAACCGCAGTCTAAGTTCTGTCACCCAGGGACATAAAACACCCTGTTAGATTGGCTGAA
>JAQZCZ010000037.1 GCA_028751095.1 Euryarchaeota archaeon Ods01
CCGTGTATCGACGGCGCGAAGGAGTCACGTATCTTGTCGTAGAGCTTGGGCGACGACGCTATTTCACGTATCGCCTCCTCGTCCTCCTCGGTAATCTCGAAGTCCTCGAAGTCCTGGTCTTCTATCTCGACGTTGTTCCCTTCGATGAAGATTTCGAACGTCGTCGAGCCGTCGTCGGGTGTCGCGCGGAGGACGCCCGTCGCGGTTACGCGGTCGCCAGGCGAGACCTCGCCCGTGATGTCGCCTTCGATATTCACGTCTATCTTCTGGGGCGTCTGTCCCCCGCGGAGACCCTCGGGCGACTCCTGTACGCGTAGCTTCTGAGCGTCAACGAACTCGCTCTGGTCTTCGAGAAGACGGAACGGTCCCTGACGCTCACATCCGCGGCACTGGTGCGGCTCCGAGAACTCCTGCCCCGTCTGTTCGACGTTCGTGAGGGTTCCGCACCGTTGGCATTCGAAGGCGGCTTCGAGAACCTTGGGTCGGACCTCGGTAGCCTTACGGACGATGCCCTCGACTGCGATTAGCTTGTTTACGTCGTCGGACCGTATCGACCGTATGCCTGTCTTGGGGTAGAAGTCCGAGAAACGGACGCGCGCGGATTCGAGCGAGACATCGGCGGCTATATCGAAGTCGGCGAGGGCGTCCTCGGCGGCGCTACGCATCTCCTCGGGATGGAGTACGAGGTCGTCAGCGAGTTCGTGGTCGTACTGCTCAACGTCGGTGTAGTCGACGACTAAGGAGGTCTTTTCGCCCTGTGCTATCTTGCCTATCTCGTTCTTGTAGTAACGCCGGTAGAACTCTTCCCAGCGTTCCTTTATCTCCGCAGCCATAGGGTACGCGACGTACGAGCGGGGCGGCTAAAAATCTAGCTGTTGTGGTTGTGCCGGCTTACTTGTCGGTGTCGTCAGCGCCTTCGCTCGGGTTGAAGTCCTCGCCTCCGGCACCTTGTTCGTCCATCTCGTCGACGATTTCGTCGGGGTCGCGGATATCCGCGCCCGCCTCACCTTCCTTGACAGCCTGCGCCTGTTCCTCCATCTTCTCAACGTCTAATTCGGCTTCTTCGTCTATCTGACCGAGCATCTCCTCGATATCGTCGAGTCCGATAAGCTCGCGCGTCTCGTCGTCGAAGTCGAGCGAGTCGAGCTGACCGTCTCCGACCGAGACATCGCTTCCGGTGAGATGCTTGCCGTACCGTCCGACGAGCGACGTGAGTTCCTGCGGCAGGACGAAGGTGTTCGACTCGCCCTTGCCGACCTCTTCGAGCGTCTCCATGCCCTTCTCGATGACTGCGCGTTCGCCCATCGCCTCGGCGGACTTGGCGCGTAGGACGGTCGAAACGGCGTCACCCTGCGCTTCAAGAATCTGGCTCTGCTTCTCACCCTGAGCGCGGATGATGTTAGACTGCTTGTCACCCTGCGCCTTCTCAACGGCGGACCGTCGTTCACCCTGCGCCTCAAGAATCATGGCACGGCGTCGGCGTTCGGCGCTCGTCTGCTTCTCCATCGCCTCCTGAACATCGGCGCTCGGCTTGACCTCACGGACCTCGACCGACTCGACACGGATACCCCAAGCGTCGGTCGCCTCGTCGAGTTCCTGACGGATACGTGCGTTAATCTCCTGCCGCTTGTTGAGCGTGTCATCGAGTTCCATGTCACCGATAACCGACCGGAGCGTCGTCTGTGCGAGGTTCGAGACGGCGTTCCGGTAGTTATCGACCTCAAGGAACGCCTTCTTGGCGTCCATGACCTTCATGTAGACGACCGCATCACACGTAACGGGCGAGTTGTCGCGCGTAATCGCCTCCTGACGCGGGACATCGACCGTCTGTGTACGCATGTCGAAGGTGTACGTGTTGTTTACGAAAGGCGGGACAAGGTTGATACCCGGGTCAAGCAGGTACCGGAACTCCCCGAAGACGGTTAGGGCGCGTTTCTCGTACGCCTGTACAATCTCAACCGACTGCCACAGACCGATGAGAATCAGCACTAAGCCGATAACGACTACGCTCACCGGTATACCGAATATCTGGAGTGCGAACTCTAACATGACGCCTGCGAATTGAGGCGCGGGCGTTATTTATCTGCTGGTGCGTCGTCGTCCGTTCCACCCACGTCTCGGGATTCGTCAGATTGTGGGAGCGGCTCAACTTCAAGGACGTTTCCCCCGCGCGGGTCGGCGACACGGACCGTCGTCCCCTCAGGTATCGTCTCGCCGGTGTAGGAACGAGCGACGTAGAACGGGTCGAATCCCCCCGACTTGAGCTTGACGCGTCCCTCGTCAGCGGTCACAGTCTCCTTTACGACGCCGATTTCGCCCCTGAGGGTGTCAGCCTCGCTCGTCTGGTCGCCACGTTCGCCGAAGAAGTCGTACTGCTTGAACGCCGCGAACGCAACCGCCCCGTAGACGCCGGTGAGGACGGTCAGGGGCAGAAGCGAGTTTATTTCGAAAAGCAAGCCCGTTACGCCCGCGGCAAGGAGTCCGACCCCGACGACCATCAGCGTACCACCCGGGATGAACGCCTCTCCAAGAAGGAGGAGTAGCCCCACCATAGCGAAGCCGAGCGACAGGTCGATGTCGCGTATGAACTCCTCTATTAGCTCTTCAACCATAGCCTGACGGATGTCAGGAGACGACAAAAAGCTTGCTCAGCTATCCGACCAGACCGCCGTCGTCTTCGACGACTACGTCAGCGGGACAAGGTATCTTGGTGTAGGCGCGGCGGAGCGAGTCCTTCGCAACCTCCAGTTCGCCCTTGCTCTTGGCTACGCGCGCCGTGAATATCTTCTGCCCGTTGTCGATACGAGCCGCGGTTCCGACGGGCTTACCGAACGAGAGGCGCATTCCGTCGGAGACACGGTCTGCACCCGCTCCGGTCGCCTGCTTGTTCTCGCGCAGGACGTGGTGCGGATGGACGCGTAGCTTCATCTTGTAGTTCTCTTCGCCCAGTTCCTTTATCATGTTCCGGTTGGCGGCGACACGCGCGCTTTCGAGCGCCGAGTGGCGTACCTGACACGCCTCGGCGGCTTTGAGCGTGACGACGACGGGGTACTCGTCCTTGTCGGCGGAGAGGTCGCCCATGTCGAACTGCGTGATATGCGACCCGGGTACTCCGTCGATGTACTCCCGCCGCGTGTAGGCGGTGTCGTCGATGTCCCGGTACATGCTGCCCGGTTTTCTTCCCATTGTTGTTCGTCGTTGACCTCTCGCGGATATAAGCCTGACGTTACAGAACGGCGTTACGCTCCGTCGAAGTCGACGTACCCCTCGGTTCCGAACTCGTCCTTGATGAGGAGACCAAGCGAGAGACGTAGGAGTACCGGTACGGCGACAGCCATGAAGACAGCGAATCCGGCGTGGACGGAGACTCCTCTGACCAGCATCAGAAGGGCAAGTGCAACTACGGAGACGTTCAGAGCCTGTTCAACCTTCTCGGGGTCTTCCGTTGGTATCGTGGCTTGTCTCATTTCTGGATTTCGTCCCCCTCGCCCCCGTTTGTTTCCGGCATCCTGTACAATAGAAGCCTCATACGTACTGTTATTGCCGCGCAAACTTAACGGTTTGGCTGAATGATTTAGGTGTTCGAGAGGGGGAGAAGATAAGACAGGCTTATTAGACAAAGAGACGTAGTTCGGGGTGATATGGACCTACACAAAGGACTCAAGGCAAGGATGCTGATAGCGGGCAGTATCCTGTTCGCCTTCTACGCCGCAATCGTCGGTTTAGCGATTGCCATCTGGGGAGTCGATATCTGGCCCATCGCAATCGCGCTGACCGCCGTCTTCGGCGTATTCCAGTACGTGATAGGCAAGAAGATGGCGCTCTGGAGTGTCGGGGCGGAGGACTTGGACGAGAACGAGTACTACCAGATACACGCCGCCGTCGAGAGGATGTCGCAGGATATGGGAATCGAGAAACCGCGTGTGATGAAGGCGGAGATGGGCGTCCCCAACGCCTTCGCCGTCGGGCGTAAGGGCGCTGGCGTCGTCGTAATCTCCGAGGAACTGATGCAGATACTCAACCAAGACGAACTCGAAGGCGTTATCGCCCACGAACTCGCGCATATACGTAACCGCGACGTTGTGATGATGGTCATCGGTCAGAGCATCGCGTCGATGGTCGGTATCGCGGTCTACTTCCTGACCGTGATGGGCAACCGTAACATAGGCGCTATGATTACCGGCTGGATACTGTCGGCGGTCGCACAGACCATCGTGATGATATTCGTGTTGGCTATCTCGCGTTACCGCGAGTACGTTGCCGACGCCGACGCCGCGCGCACAATCGGACGCGGCGAACCGCTGGCGCGTGCGCTCGAAAAGATATCCGAGTTCAGCGAGCGGCAGGCGCAGTCTCAGGGACGAGGACGTGGTCGCGGTAAGGGAAGAGGAGGCGGGGCTAACAACGACACGGTTCAGGCGCTCTGTATCTTCGGCGGCGGGGAGAGGTCGCTGACGCAGAAGATATTCTCGACGCATCCGCCGACGGAGAAACGTATCGAGAAGCTCCGTTCGTACTAACCGTCGTCTTCTTCGACGCCTAAACGCGTCTGCCGCGTTCCGCCGGTGAGTTCCTCGAAGTCCTCGCCGTCGCGTAACGCCTTCTCCTTCTTGACGCGGTAGTTGCCGCCGTCGGTGACGTGCAGGTCACCCGGATGGAAGAAACGCCAGTCCTCACGGTCGAAACGGACGCCGACGCGCGCCCTCGCGCCGAAACGGTCGGCGAACTCTATGAGTTGCGAGACTTCGTCGCCGTCGATATAGACGGTGTCGCCGCCGCTTGCCTTCGCCTCAACGGCGACGTATCTGTCGTCGTTTCCTGCGATGAGGTCAGGGAGGGCGCGGTCGGTCGCGCTTCCCGAGGCGGGTGCTCGGACGACGCCGAATCCAGCCTCCCAGAACATATCGACGAGTTCGCGTTCGCGCGATGAACCCTTCTGACTCCGCGGATTGCCCATGCGACGACTCGGTATGCGCGGCGTATGATAGTTGCGGTCACATCATACGGTCGTAGAGTTCGTCACGCGCCCGCGACGGCAGGTAACGTCCCATCGCCATCACCCGGTGCGGAACCGATACCTTGTAACGCGGCTTGGGGTCGTCGTCCTCCGCCGCATCGACGACGGTTTCGGCGACACGCTCGGAGGGTACGGTGATTCTACCCATGAGAAGGGTTGCTATATCGTCTCCGCCGCGTTCGGTGATACCTTCGTTGAACTCGGCGACGCGTTCGTAGAGGTCGGCGTAAGGTCCGTCCCCGTCAGCGCGCTCGTCGATAGACTCCTCCGCCTTTTCCTCGAAGGGCGTATCGACGGGACCGGGTTCGACGAGTACAACATCGACACCGAAGTCCGACACCTCGGCGCGTAGAGCGTCACTCAGGGCTTCAAGCGCGAACTTGGACGCGCAGTACGCGCCTATTCCGGGTTGTGAAAGCTGACCGCCGACGCTCGACATATTGATGATGGTGCCGTCGCCCTGTTCGCGCATATACGGGAGCGCCGCGCGGACGAGACGGTGCGGACCGTACGTGTTAACGTCGAACTGTGCGTGTAGCTCCTCGACGGTGATATCCTCGACCGCCGCCGTCTCGCCGTAGCCCGCGTCATCAGAACACTCCGTGTTCTGATTGGCTCGCAAATCTACGATTTGCGAACGTTGTTGACGACGCAGTCGAGGCGTCCGTCGTTTTCGACAACCGTCTCGACCGCGTTTTCTACGTCGTCTTCCTTCGTAACGTCGAGTTCGACCGTCCGCGCGCCGTGTTGTCCAAGGTCCTCGATATCGTCTGTGTCCCGCGCCGTGGCGTAGACCGTCCAGCCGCGTCGGAGGAACTTCTCGGAGGTAGCGCGTCCTATCCCCGACGAGCATCCGGTGATGAGAACGGTTCTTTCCATACGGGCAAGAAAGCCGGAACCGACTTAGTAGCTACGCCGCTACATGAAGTCGGCGATACCCGACTGCCGCGACTTGTCGTCCTCGAAAAGCGAGTCTATCTGTCGCTCCAACTGGTCGAGACGTTGCATAGTGTAGTTCGAGACGCCGTACTTCTCGCCGGTTTCGAGCGCGACATCGAGATACTTCTTGACGCTCCCCTTGTGAACCGTAAGCGTCACCTCGCCGCCACAGTCGCAGTCGCCCGAGAGCGGCGGACGGCGGAACTTAGCGTTACAGTCGAGGCACCGGAACTCCTGCTGTGTGAACGCGCGCAGGTTGCCGATTAGGTCGGGGAGGAAATGCGACTCGACGACGCGTTCGGCAACATCCGCCTCGTCAACCGCACGGGTCTTACGTCCGATTTCGAGCTGCGCCGTCGTCTTCTCGTCCATCGACGGCAGTATCTTGTACGCTGAGTTGTCGGGTCCGGCGTCGATACTCGTCGTCTCGACCGTGTGCGCGAAGGCGTCGAAGGCGTCGTCGGTTCCGAGGTCGTCCTCGGCTATACGGACATCGACCTCCTTCGGATGGGCGTACCCGTCCGCCGCCTCGTAGAACGAGAGTGGGTAGCGCGATACCTTATCGACGTTATGCGCCTCGTCGTCTATCTCCGTCGGGTCGATACGTGACGACATCACGAGAGGGGCGTCCATCTGTCCGCCGCGTTTGTCGGGCAGGTACTCGCGCGAGAAGTTGACGAGAGCGTCGCTCATCAGTGTGACGCAGTCTTCGTCTCCATCGCACTGTTTTGAGCCGAGGTCGTTGACGACCAACGAATGCGTGTCGGCGACCGTGAGGCAGTAGACATGGTCGTCGTCGGAACGGACGTACTCGACCGAGTCGATGGTATCGACGAAGGCGTCGGGCGGTCCTCCTCCGTCAAAGACACGTCTCTTCCGTGCGTCGGTATCCGCAACGGCGTCACACAGGGTTTCGGACTTACGCGAGAGATGGAAGCCAACTTCGTCTGCGAAACGTAAGGCGTCCTCGGACGAGACGGTTAGGACGTAACTCGTCGCCGAGGTCGCGCCGTCGTCCGCGTACTGTTCGGGAAACTTTCGGCTGAGTGGGACGGGTCCGTACTCCTTAGAGCGCGCCTTTACCCCGAGACGCGTCAGGAGAGCGGTTAGGTCGCGTCTGAGTTCGCGGCTTACCGTCGTGGCTTCGACGACCAGACGACCTTCTTCGATGGTCCCGTCGCCGCTGAAGTAGCCACGTAGATACGCCGCTATGACGGTCGGCGGCGAGTCGAAGATTTGCTGTGGCACCCTCTTGTCATCGGCGGAAGAACCCGCTTCGAGAACCTCGTCGAAGAGGAGGCGGAACAGGCGTCCGGAGACGGTGACCTTCGCGTGGTTTTCGCGGTACGGTTCGACGCCGAACGCGTCTCTCAGCGCCTCGACGTAGAAGCCGCGTGCCTCCTCCTCTGTGCCGCAGAAGGTCGTCTGGTGGACGCCTTTTTCCGACTCAGAACGCCGCGTGAACCCCTCGGCGGCGTAGTACCCGAGCAGTGTCGCGGCGTCCTCGTCTATCTCGACGTGACGGTCAACGGTGACCGTGTCGCGCTTGACGCCGAGAGACACGTCATCGGGGACGGATTCGGCGAGGCGGTCACGCGAACCGAGAAGGTCGAGAAGCACCGAAACAGGGATACTGTCGCGGTAGACGTAGTTGCTCAGCGTCTTCTTGGTAACGCCAAGATGGTCGGCAGTATCTACGAGGACATTGAGTCCGTCTCCGTCGCTGAGCCCGTCTTCGAAGATTCCGTAGAGACGTTCCTTACCGATTCCGTGTACCATTAGGCGGTGGTCTTCGACCGAGTCGGAGGCTACGAACTCATCGAGGAGGTCAAGGGTACGTCTCTCAGCCGGTGTATCGGCACCGGTTTTGCATGGCGTCATCAGACTATCGCCCTCGTCGAGTTCGGACGCCGCCTTGGCAGTCACGCCTTCGTCCTCGTCGTAGACCTGTAGCTCGTGGTCTGGCGTCACAGTTACGTCCCGTCCGCTTCTCGTCGTTACCTCGACGAGATGTTCCGGCGCGGGATGCCTGCTCACCGCCTCGACGGGCTTCGTAACCATCTCACCGTCCTCATCGAGGGAAGGTACCTCAACGCCGTCAACCTCAGCGACCACAGCACCGAAGTCGTCGGTTTGGATGCCGTCCGCCTCATCTATCTTTTCCTCGACGAACTCACCGACGGTGACGTGTCTACGTTCTCCGTCGTCGGTGACGGGTATCTTCGTCCCCGAAACGAAGCAGTTCCGTCGCTTCGCGGCGTGGAAGAACGGATGCGCGTATCCGACCGACGCGTCGGTGAATCCCACGACGCGCCCGAGGACACCCGCGCTCGTATGCGGCGCGAGTCCCATGATGAGTTCGCCGACGAGGTCCTCGGTGTCGTCGAGTTCGTGGTATGCTTCGACGCCGTAGTACTGGACGAGAAGGTCGTCCACGAAGTCGGCGACGCGTTTCAGATGCTCGGCGGAGTCACGGCTAAGGACGACGTCCTGCGGCTTGAGAGGCACGACCTGCGTCTCGTTGCGTAAGGGCGCTCCGTCGATATCCTCGTCGTAGCCGAGTTCGCGGAGGCGTTCGACCGAGACGCCTATCTCGTCGGGGCGGAACGACGTAAGCGGCAGGTCGGTCATGTCGTAACGGACCGTCCCGTCCTTGAAGGTAGAAACGTCGTGCTTGGCGCGCAGAACGCCCTTTTCGAGAGGTTCTGGGGTCTTCCGCGCCGAGGTTAGTCCCTTGACGCATTTGAGGATATCGTACGACGGACGTTCGCCTACGTTGTCAAGAGCCTCGCGGTACGCCTCGTCTATACGGATATCGAACCGGCGCACGCTCGTCGTCTCTCCGCCACACCGCGGGCATTCTTCGGCTTCCTCGTCAACCTCGATATCGCACGACGGACACCGGACGACCGGTTCGGTACGTGTCCCGCATTCACAGACAGCCTCGTACGTCTCGTTCCCGCACGACGGGCAACGTCGCCCTCCGGCGCTAACGTCTATCTTTCCGACCGTGTCCTGCATAGTCTCGGCGTACGACGCCGCCTCATCGATATCGCGTTGCGAACCACCGGCGTCGCCTATCGGGAACAGGCAGTGGACCGCCGGATTCATCTCGCGTTTCTCCGACTTCTCGGGGCGTCCCATACGTGCGCCGATACGCGTCGGTGCGCGCTCACGTATCTCGACCCCCGCCGCCTCCTGTGCCGCCGGAAGCGCGTCGTCCTCCGCCGTTTCGACGGCGTCGGCGTCGATACACGCGTTGAGCGCGTATGCGTGTCCGTCCTCGACACGCACCCTGTCTTCCTCGCGCACGTGCGGGACGAGTAGCCTTTCGAGGACCTCCGCGGCATCCTCCGCAAAGACGAGTTCGTCGTCTCGCTCGCGGACGGCATCGACGAGCGCCGCGTACTCGTCACGTCCGATATCATGCCAGAGGTAGGTGTACCGCGGATGGAGAGGGACGCCGTACTTCCGAGCGAGACGGAACGCCTGTTTCGCGCGGGGTTCACGTAGGTCGAACGCCTCGCCGAGTTCATCGACATCCGCGTCGGTCTCCCCGAGTTCCTGTACCCAGCGGTCGTACGTGTAGCCGCCGGGGACGAGCGGATGGTTGTTTTCGAGGAACTCGCCGTACGGTACAGCCATCTCGCCGACATCGACGATACGTTCGACGCCGTTACGGACACGCCGTGCCTCCTCGGCGTCGTCGATACGCCGCATCTCACCGTTCGACAGGACGACTGTCGGACCCTCGATTCCATCGACAGGAGCGACCCCCTGCGCCTTCCCGGGGCGCTCCGTCTTTATCTGCGTCCCGGGAGCGAGAAAGTCGTCGAAAAGCACCATCGTAGCGGGCGAGACTCCCGAGGCGGCGAGTCCGATGTTCCGCGCCTTCGCGTAACGGAGACGGAAGCCACCCTCACGCGACGGATGCGAGAATATAGGGCGTCCCGCAGTAAGGTCGCGCAGGAACTTCCGGTTGGGCTTTATGTCGACCTCGTCATCGCCTTCGTCGTCGCCGTCCGAGGTATCGTGCATCAGTTCGTCGAGCCAGTCCCATCCGTCCATGTCGAGAGCATCGACGTACTTCTTGATTTTGGGTGCCTTGAGAGCGATACCCTCGGCGGCGACGAGACACATACCGCCGCGTCCTCGGTTGGTGTCGATACGTTCGAGGTCACGGAAGCCCGACACCTCGCGCTCGGTCGTGGGTTCGCCGTCGAGACAGATGGGGCAGTTCTCGATGATGAGACGCGTCTCCTTGTCCTTGGGCGTGTACTGTAGCCCCGTCTCGTTGGCGTAGAGGTTGATTTCCTCTATGTAACGCTCAACCTCGTCATCACGGGGCTTGTAGGCGTCAACGCCAAGCGAAGAACCGACGAAGTCGGCGATAAGGACGCTGAGCGCCTGCGCCGTTCCGCCCGCGCTCCGTATCGGACCGGCGTACTCAACACGGAGATACTCGGTGCCGTCGTCGTTTGTCAGCAGGTCAACGCCGTCGATTCCCTCGATAGGCGCGGCGACAACGCCCTCGGTGAGAAGTGCGACCGCCGTACGTATCGCCGCCTCCGCCTTTTCGTCGCGTTCCTCGGGCGGGAACTTGCCGTCTGCGAACTCCTCGGCGAGACGGAGCGATACCTCCTCGCGGCTGTCCTCCTCCTCTTCAAGCGCACGTATCCGTTCGGCGACGCCCTCAACGCCTATCAGGTTCTCGACACGTTCTGCAAGGTCCTTTGCAACCGGTATCTCGACCTCGGGCGTCGGGTCCTCGCCCCTTTCACGCGCCCTCTCCGCGAGGTCGATGGCTTCGTCAAGTCGGCTTTCGAGTTCGTCGAAGTACGTTTCGTCGGTCACGTTATCCGGTTCTCGATTGCGTCCAGACTTCTTTCAACGTGCTTGTCGGAGCTAAAGAGTCCTTTGACGACCTCAACGACCTTCCCGTCCTCGACGACGAAGGTCGCACGTTTCGCCTTCTGCGACAGTCCGAGGAAGCCTGACAGACCGTACCGGTCGGAGAGTTCGCCGCTGGCGTCGCTGACGAGCGGGTAGTCAAGGTCGTGTTCGTCGGCAAAGTCGCGCAGGCGGTCGAGCGAGTCGTTGGTCGAGACGCCGACGACCGTCGCGTCGTGTCCGTTGAACTCGTCGAGCGAGTCACGGAACGAACACGCCTCCTGCGTACAGACCCTGCTCCCCGCCTTGGGAAAGAAGAAGATTACGACGGGGTCGCCCGCCTCGGAAAGCGTAAACTCGCCCTGCGTCGTTTCGACCGTAAAATCCGGCGCGTCGTCGCCCTTGCTGAGCATACCCGGCGTTGGCGCTCCAGCCATATCTTTCTTTCCGAGAAGGAGCGCACGGTTCCGAAAGGCACAAACCGTGACGGGCGCTACTACGGTTAGGGAAAGTGGGGTAGCTTGGTATCCTCGCGCGTTTGGGACGCGTGGACCCCGGTTCAAATCCGGGCTTTCCCAGAACGAACGGTTTTTCGAGCGAGAGGCAAGCCGGTTTGAACTCGTGAGCGGAGTGTAGCGGAGCGACCAAAGTTCAAATCCGGGCTTTCCCACCCACTTCGTCCGAACTTGGGGACAGAGGAGCCACGCTCGCTTCGCTCGGTGACTCTGTCCGGACAAGCGATGGGGCGACCTATCGTAGCGAGGGAGCGTGAAGCCCGCGATTTGAACTCAGGAAGGGAGCGACCGCAGGGAGCGGACTGACCAAAGTTAAATCCGGGCTTTCCCATCCACCGGACTCGCTGGAGCCGTGGAGGTATGCTACGCATGCGTCACGTGCCTGTGATAAGTCCGAAACAGACAGCGGGCCGGGAGGGATTTGAACCCTCGGTCATCTGGTTAAAAGCCAGATGCTTTAAGCCGGACTAAGCTACCGGCCCCCGCGTGCAGCGATAGGACGGTCGGTTTAATCTGTCTTTCCCTTCGCAGGCTTGATAACCTCGGTACGCTTAGGTCGACCATGTTCGGAACGAGCGGCGTTCGTGGCGTCGTCGGCGAGGACGTGACCGTCGAACTCGCGTTACGTATAGGCGCGGCTGTGGGAGAGGACGCCGGAACCCTTACTGTCGGACGCGATACACGACGGACGGGGAAAGCACTCGAAGACGCCGTCGTGTCAGGCGCCCTTTCGGCAGGAGCAGACGTTGAGCGCGTCGGGATAGCACCGACGCCGTCGGTGGTTCGGAGAGCTGACGACACGGCACTCGTGGTCACGGCGTCGCACAACCCGCCGGAGTACAACGGCTTCAAGCCGTGGAACTCTGACGGAACGGCGTACGACGAGGAGCAACGCGCCGCGGTCAAGGAAAGGGTACGGTCGGGAGAAGCAACGGCGGACGCGGCAGATTTCGGAGAGGAGCGGGTCGTTGACGACGTTCTGCGTCAGCACGCCGACGCCGTAGTCGACGCCGTAGGTTCAGCGGATATACGTGTCGTCGTCGACGGAGGAGGGGGAGCGGGTTCACGTATCACGCCACGCGTCCTCCGCCGTCTCGGATGCGACGTTGTCACGGTTAACTGCGAGTACGACGGCGGCTTCTCAGCGCGCCTCCCCGAACCCACCGAGGAACATCTCGGAGACCTGAAGGAAGCGGTCGTAGCGTACGACGCCGACCTCGGCGTGGCGCACGACGGTGACGCCGACCGTATCGCCGCGGTAGATGCATCAGGAAAGTACGTCGAACCCGACCGTCTGATGGCTCTTTTCGCTCTCTGGGAGAACGCGGATTCGGTGGTCGCGCCCGTCAATACGAGTACCGTCGTCGACGAGGTTGCCGACGTACGCCGTACGGCTGTCGGCGACGTGAACGTGGCTGCGGAGTTAAAACGCGGCGGCGGGGGATTCGGGGGTGAGCCGAGTAACAACTGGATATTCCCCGACGAAACGCTGACACCGGACGGCGTCCTCGCGGCGGCTAAGCTCTGTGCCCTCGCCACTGAGGAGGCGCTCGAAGACCGTCTCGGCGAACTACCGCCAAGGTTCGTGCGGCGCGGCAACTTCGAGGTCTCGGACGACCGTAAGCCAGAGGTGATGTCAGAGGTAGAAGAACGAGCGGAGGAAGAGTACGGCGACTACACTGCGGTAGACGGCGTCCGTGTCGAGGTTGACGGGGGCTGGTTCCTCGTCCGCGCAAGCGGAACGGAGCCAAAGATACGTGTGACTGCCGAAGGTGAGACCGCCGAACGCGGCGACGAGATATACGACGAGGCGGCGGCGCTTCTACAGGAGGCGCTCGGATGACGCCGTGGTTCGAGAGGGGTACGGACGCCGACGCCGTCGAGAGGGCGTTCGACGAGGGCGGCGAACCCGCGGCACGCGACCTTCCGGAGCAGGCGGTTGAGGAAGGCGTCTTTGGGACGCGCGAGGAGTACTACGACGCGCTCCACGAGGCGACGGTCGAGGCGGCGAGGCGACGTGTCGATGACGCCGTCGATACGGCGGAGCGCGACGTTATCAACGCCGTGCGGACGCTCGAAAGCCTCAACGAACAGCTAAACGAGGTCGATGAACGCGTCCGGGACTGGCGCGACGAAACCGGACGCGTGCCCGTCGAGGATGTCGTCGAAGCGCGCGAGGCTCTCGAAGAGGGGCGGGACGAGACGCGCGGCTTTATCGAGGAACGGACGCCCGAACTCGCGCCCAACCTGTCGAATCTCGCCGGACCGGTTCTCGCGGCACGCCTCGTAGCTCTCGCAGGTGGACTCGACGAACTCGCGCGTATGCCGAGTAGCACCGTACAGGTACTCGGCGCGGAGGACGCGCTCTTCCGACATCTCCGCGGCGACGCGCCTCCGCCGAAGCACGGCGTTATCTACGTCCATCCGTACGTGCGCGAGACGAGCGCCGACGAACGCGGAAGCGCGGCGCGTGCCCTCGCAGGAAAGCTCACCATCGCGGCGCGTGTTGACCGTTACGCAGGCGACCTACGTCCCGAACTCGCCGACGAACTCGACGAGAAGATAGAACGTATACGCGGGAGGGACGGATGATGCGCTGGGTAGAGGTCGATGGCGAACGTTACCCTGCGACCCAAGGGGAGCAGTTACGCGACGAGCGTGTCGTAGATGGAGCGCGCGTCTGGCACCCACGGAGGAGCAAAGCCGCGGCGGCGCTCGTCAAGGATGTCGAGATGCCGCTCGAAGACGCGCGGGTCCTCTACCTCGGCGGCGGAGCGGGAACGACGCCGTCGTACGTCGCTGACCTTGCACGCGCCGTCTATGCCGTCGAGTTCGCGCCGAGTCCTGCGAAACGGATGGTCGAGGTTGCGGAGACGCGCGACCGTCTTTTCCCCATCTTCGCCGACGCCCGCGACCCGTCGGAGTACGCGCCAGTGGTCGAGGAAGTCGATATCCTGTATCAGGATGTCGCCACGCGCGGACAGGCTGAGGTCGCGGTCAAGAACGCGCCGTTCCTACGTGACGGAGGACGCGCGTACGTCGTCGTCAAGGCGAGGAGCGAGGACGTGACCGCCGAACCGGCGGAGAAGTACGAGGAGGTTGCGGACCGTCTCGGAGATGTATTCGACGTGGACCGTACCGTTGACCTTTCGCCTTTCTACGACGACCACGCGGTCGTCGTGGCGCGCCGCTAGACCTCCACGTAGTCGAGCCAGTCGGTGTACTCGTCGAGTTTTCCTTCGGTCGCCTCGAAGAAGGTTTCCTGTATCCCCTTGGTGACGGGACCGCGCCCGTCGTCGCGGACCGTCCGGTCATCGACGCTACGGATAGGAGTGACCTCCGCCGCGGTGCCGGTGAAGAACAGTTCGTCGGCGGTGTAGAGTTCACTACGCGAGATACGTTTTTCGACGACCTCGTAGCCTAGGTCACGGGCGACCCCAATGACCGACTGCCGCGTGATGCCGTCGAGGATACTCGAATCGACGGGTGTGGTGTAGATGGTTCCGTCCTTGACCATGAAGATATTCTCGCCCGGACCCTCGGCGACGGTTCCGTCCTTGTCGAGCAGAATCGCCTCGGTGTAGCCGTTCGACTTGGCTTCGAGAGACGCCATGATGGAGTTGACGTAAGCGCCCGTAATCTTCGCCGTCGTCGGTATCTGCGACGAATGGTGCTTACGCCACGACGAGACGGAGACATCGACGCCGTTCTTGATGGCGTCTTCGCCGAGATAAGCGCCCCAGGGCCAGACGGCGATAGCGGTCTTTACGGGACATCCTTCGGGGTTGAGTCCAAGCTTGTTGTATCCGTAGAAGACGACGGGACGGATATAACACGATTCGAGTCCGTTTTCGCGTATGAGTTCGCGGGTTGCTTCGACGAGTTCATCGACGGAGTACTGCATCTCGATATCGAGCGTCTTGGCGCTGTCCGCGAGACGTTCGTAATGTTCGCGGTGTCGGAAGACGGCGGGTCCGTCAACGGTGTCGTAGCACCGCACGCCCTCGAAGACGCCGCTCCCGTAATGGATAACGTGCGACAGGACATGCACCTGCGCGTCGTCCCAGTCGACGAGTTCGCCGTCCATCCATATCTTGTCCACGTCGTGGTCGTCCAAAGACATATTCGTACTGTCGGCGCGTCGCGTTATATAACTCACGTTGGACACCGAAGCGTTCTTGCGCGGCGGTCGACACGTTGGCGCGTGAAGCAGAAAGCCGCGGCGGCGTTCGAGGTTACGCGTCCAGGGAACGCCGCGGTCGGGGCGCTCGGTGCCGCTGTCGGCGGATACGTCGGCGGTTCAGTCGGTGCGTCTGTAGGAATCGCGGCGGTCGTGACGGCTCTCGGAACCGGCGCGGGGAACGCCGTCAACGACTACTACGATGCCGAGATAGACGCCGTCAACCGCCCTGACCGCCCGATACCGTCCGGAAGGCTATCGAGACGCGGCGCGGCGCTCCTCTCGGCGGCGCTCTTCGTCGCGGCACTCGTCCTGACCGTCGTGTTCCTGCCGCCGCTCGCCGTCGCAATCGGCGTCTTCAACCTCGTCGTACTCGTCGGCTACTCGTCGCATCTCAAGCGTGCCCCTCTAGTCGGTAACGTCGCCGTCGCGTACCTCGCCGGAAGCGCCTTCCTGTTCGGCGGAGCGGCGGCAGGAGGCGTCGAGTTTACGGTCGTCCTGTTCGCGCTCGCCGCTCTCGTCAACCTCGGACGCGAGGTCGTCAAGGATGTCGAGGACATGGAGGGGGACGCCGCAGAGGGAGCGCGCACCCTTCCGCTCGTCTGGGGCGAACGCCGCGCTCTCGTTCTCGCCGTCGCCGCTGTCGCCTCCGCCGTCGCGTTAAGCCCGCTTCCGTACTTCGTCTTCGACGAGTTCGGCGTCGCGTACCTCGTCGCCGTCGGCGTCGCGGATATCGTGCTTCTGGAGGGTGCGCGCCGTTCGTGGAAGTCGCCTTCGGTGGGGCAGAAGATACTGAAAGCGGCGATGGTCGTCGCTCTCGTCGCCTTCGTCGTCGCGCGTGCGGTCTAACCGAAGACGCCCTTCTTGAGACGTTCGAGGAAGCCTTCGTCGTACTCGATTTCGTCGCCGCCCGCAGACGCGAACTCGGCGAGTGCGTCGCGTTCCTCGTCGCTGAGGTCCGAAGGGTCAGGGACGACGACTTCGGCGCGGACGTACTGGTCGCCGCGTCCTCTTCCGCGCATACGCGGCAGTCCGCGGTTGGATAGACGGAACTTCTCTCCGCTACGCGTTCCGGCGGGTATCTCCATCTCCACCTCGCCGTTGAGGGTCGGTACGGTGACTGTATCGCCGAAGACCGCCTGAGGGAACGAGACGGGATGCGCGTAGTAGATATCGGCGCCGTCGCGTTCGAAGATATCGTGGTCCTCAACACGTACCTCGATATGTATCTCGCGTTCGCCGTCGCGGAGACGTAACGTCGTTCCATCCTCGACTCCCGCGGGTATCTCGACCGTCCGTGTCACGTTGTCGCGGACCTCGCCCTCGCCGCGGCATTCGGCGCACGGTTCGTCGTACGTCGTTCCGCTTCCGCCGCAGTCGGGACATTCGGTGACGGTTGTCGCCTGTCCGAACGGCGTGCGCTGGCGCTGTTCGACACGTCCCGCGCCTCCGCACGTCCCGCAACGGCGGGCGTTCGATGGGTCCGCCGCTCCCGTGCCGTCGCAGGCGGCGCATTCTGTCTGTGTCGAGTACGAAACCTGACGCTCGGCGCCCGCGTAGACATCCTCAAGCGAGACGGTGACTGAGGTACGTGCGTCGGGTCCGCCTCCGCCGAAGCCGCCGCCAAAGAGGTCATCGAAGATATCGCCGAGTCCTCCCATGCCGCCCGCGCCTCCGGCACGACGGCGGCGTCCCGCACCTGCGCCGCCCGCTCCGCCCGCGTCGGACGGGTCAAATCCCTGTTTCTCAGCCTGCTTGAACCTCTCGTGACCCATCTGGTCGTACGCCTCGCGTTTCTCCTCGTCGCCGAGTACGTCGTAGGCTTCCTGTATCTCCTTGAACTTCTCCTGTGCGTTCTCGTGGTCGCTGGCGTCGGGATGGTACTCGCGCGCCTTCTCGCGGTAAGCGCTCTTGATTTCATCCTGTGACGCGTCGCGTGAGACGCCGAGTGCGTCGTAGTAGTCCCGAGCCATCAGGAGTTATCTTCTTCCTCCTCTCCGTCTTCAACGTCTACGTCGGTGTATTCGGCTTCCTCGGCGTCCGTCTCGTCTTCGGCGGTAGAGTCGCCGCCCGCCTGGCTGAAGTCGAAGTCAGCGCCTCCGGCACCAGCGCCGGCACCCGGACCGCCAGCACCGGTCGGACCTGCGCCTGCACCGGCGGCACCGCCTGCACCGGCACCGGCACCGGTCGCGCCGCCCGCGGTTCCTGCGCCTGCGTCACCTGCTTCCTGGGCGTAAATCTCCTTGCTCATCTCCTGAACCGCCTCGTTGAGCGTCTCGGTTACCTCCTCAAGTTCCTCCTTGGTGGCGTCGTCGTCTTCGAGAGTCTCGCGTACCTCGTCGATGGCTTCCTCAACGGTTTCGGCGGTCGCTTCGTCCACCGCTTCCTCGTTCTCCTCAAGCGTCTTCTCGGCGCGGTTGGCGACGTTCTCCGCCTCGTTACGCGCTTCGATACGTTCGCGGCGTTTCTGGTCCTCCTCGGCGTGTTTCTCCGCCTCGTTGACCATCTCCTCTATCTCCTCGTCCGACAGTCCGGTTCCGCCCTCGATGGTGACCGACTCGGTCGTACCGCTACCCTTGTCCTCCGCCTCGACGTTGACGATGCCGTTCTCGTCTATCGAGAACGTTACCTCTATCTGAGGCGTTCCGGCGGGTGCGGGCGGTATTCCCGAAAGGACGAACTCGTCGAGTAGTTCGTTCTCCTCGGCGATTTCGCGTTCGCCTTGGAAGACACGGACGTTGACGCTCGTCTGGTTATCGACGGCGGTCGTGAAGACCTTCGAAGCCTCGGTAGGTATCGTCGTATTACGGTCGATGAGACGTGTAAAGACACCGCCCTTCGTCTCGATACCGAGAGACAGCGGCGTCACGTCGAGTAGAACGAGGTCATCGACCTCGCCGCTGAGGACGCCGCCCTGTATCGCCGCACCGAGCGCGACCGCTTCGTCGGGGTTTACGTCACGGCGGGGTTCGATGTCTATCTCGTCCTCTATCATGTCGCGTACCTGCGGCATCCGTGTCGAACCGCCGACGAGGATTATCTCGTCTATGCCGTCCTCGTCAACGCCTGCGTCCTCCATCGCCTGCTTCATCGGTCCGGTCGTACGTTCGAGTAGGTCCTCAGTTAGCGACTCGAACTTGGCGCGCGTCAACGAGGTTTCGAGGTTGACCGGACCGTCGTCGCCCGCGGCGATGAACGGAAGGTTTATCGTCGTCTCCTTGCGCGAGGATAGTTCGATTTTCGCCTCCTCGGCGGCGTCCTTGAGACGCTGGAGCGCCTGTCTGTCCTCACGCAGGTCGATTCCGTGTTCGTCCTCGAACTCCGACGCGAGATGTTCGATGATGGCATTGTCCCAGTCGTCGCCGCCGAGTTCGTTGTCGCCGCTCGTCGCCACGACCTCGTAGACGCCTCCGCCGAGTTCGAGTATGGAGACATCGAAGGTTCCGCCACCGAGGTCGTAGACAAGTACGGTCTGGTCGCTGTCGTCGTCGAGTCCGTACGCCATCGCCGCCGCCGTCGGTTCGTTGACGATACGTTCGACCTCAAGACCCGCGATACGTCCGGCGTCCTTCGTCGCCTGTCTCTGCGCATCGGAGAAGTACGCGGGGACGGTGATAACGGCGCGCTCGACCTCGTCACCGAGGTACTCCTCGGCGTCCTGCTTGAGCTTCTGTAGCGTCATAGCGCTAATCTGCTCGGGCGTATAGCTCTCGTCGTCAACCGTCACCTCGTAGTCGTCGCCCATATGGCGCTTAATCGACTGCACCGTCCGGTCGGGGTTCTGGACCGCCTGGTTCTTCGCTGTCTTACCGACGAGCCTTTCGCCGTCCTCGCTGAAGGCGACGACCGAGGGCGTCGTCCTGTCGCCCTCGGAGTTCTCGATTATCTCGGGGTCGCCCGCTTCCATTACTGCCATCGCGCTGTTCGTCGTACCAAGGTCAATACCGAGTATCTTGTCAGATGTCATCTGTTAGCGTGAGGTTGTCCGTCCGACGGGTAAAAGCTTGTTTTTACTCGCCAGCGTCGTCCTCGTCGTCAGCCTTCGCAACCGTCACCTTCGCAGGGCGGATGACGCGTCCTGCCATCGTGTAGCCGGGTTCGTAGATATCGACTATCTCGCCCTCGTCGTGTTCGTCTGACTCGACGCGCATCATCGCCTCGTGTCTCTGCGGGTCGAACTCGTCGGTCGAGACGCGTTCGACGCCCTCGTTGCGCAGGACATCGTCGAGTTCATCGGCGACAAGTTCGACGCCCTCGCGTAGGTCGTCGGCGTCACCCTCGGCTTCGAGCGCCCTGTCAAGGTCAGCGCGTACGTCAAGGAGCTTTTCGACGAGGTCCTCGGTCGCGCGTTCACGTATCTCCTCGCGGCGCTCCTCGGAGCGTTTCTTGTAGTTCTGGAAGTCCGCC
>JAQZCZ010000131.1 GCA_028751095.1 Euryarchaeota archaeon Ods01
AGGCACTGCCGGTCGCGTAGGCGAGGTAGCCACCTAAGACACCGACAGAGACGCCGAGGAGGCTCGCGCCGGCGACCGTGTTCTGGTAAGGTAGCCACGTCTCGGCGCTTCCGCGTGCCCTCAGGCTGGCGTCACCCACGACGCTGTAGCCGAGCGCGGCGCGGTGTGCGAGCGCGGAGACGACGACACCGGCGGCGACGGGGTCGTACGGCGCGGAGACGGCGGTCGAGGCTTCGGCGAAGACGTACCCCACGGCACCGAAGACACCGCCGACGGCGAGAACGTCGGGGCGCGTTCCGAGTCCTGTCACGATGTTCTTCGCGGGATGGTATCCGTCGCCGTCAAGGTATCCTTTCTTCGCCGCGTATGCCGCCGCGCCCGCACCGCCCGCGAAGGCTACGTGCGGTCCGAGTACGACACCGAAGCCGATGTCATGAGTAATATCGACGTACGACGCACCGAGGTTGCGCTGGACGATATTGACCGTCTCGCCCGCGACGACGAGAAAGCCCGTGAAGGCGAATGCGTTTAGCGCGCCTATCGCCGCACCGAAAGCACCGCCCGCGAACGCAGCGACTGCGAAGGCGATGGGTTCGGTCATTCCTGTATCTCGTCAAACAGCGCGGTCACGCGCCGCCGTATCTCGTCACGTATCTCGCGTGCCTTCTCGGGAGTTGAGCCACCCGGGTCGTCAAGGTCCCAGTCGCGGCTCTCGCCCGCAAAGGTCGCGGGGCATACGTCGGAGGCGTCGCATCCCATCGTGACGACGTAGTCCGCCTCGGCAAGTTCGTCGGCGGTCAGTTCGCGCGGCGTGCGGTCGGTCAGGTCGAAGCCCTCCTCGCGCATCACCTCGGCGACCACCTCGTGTACCTCATCGGCGGGACGCGTGCCGCCGGTGATAACCTCGACGGGCGCGCCGCGCTCCTCCGCCTCGCGCTCCGCAAAGGCGGTCGCCATCTGGCTCCTTCCGGCGTTCCGGACACAGACGAACGCTATCTTCACGGTTGGTCTTGTGTCGCTCACCATATGAGTTCGTCGTCGTTCTCTACCATGTACAGCGTCCTCGCCGCGATATTAACGGCGTGGTCTCCGACACGTTCGAGGTCACGAACGGTGAGGAGTAGACGCATGGCGTCGCGTACCACATCCTCTCCCC
>JAQZCZ010000078.1 GCA_028751095.1 Euryarchaeota archaeon Ods01
CGGTCCTCTTTGTCGTCGCCATCACCTTCCTACTCGCCGCTGTCGTCCTGACGGCTACCTCCGGATTCGAACCGCCCGAACCCGAGGATGCTATCCCCGAAGCCGGAACCTCTCCGTTCGCGCCAGAGCGTGCCGCTAACTTCGCCGGCGACCCCGTGGAGCGAACCCTTTACGACACTTCGACGGGCGAGGTTCTGAGCGGAGACCCCGAAGACGGCGCTTACCGACCGCCGCCTGAGGTGGACAAAGGTGTCGCCGAACACGTCGAAAGCCTCGAAGGCTCCGACGAACTACCGACCTCGCCGCAGGGTGGCGAGATACGTGTCGAGTCGGGCGGCTACTACGTCGATGGAGGTACCGACATCTGGAGCGAGTGGGACGGCGAGCGCGTCGTATTCGACACCGCCGGCGGCCCCGTCCGTATCGGACTCGACGGCGACGGCTTCCTCAACAGCGGAAGCATCATGGCGGCAGACGCTGAGTTCGAGGTCCGCGGAAGCCATCCTGTCGAACTGTACGCCGAGCGCCGCACCCATCTCAACTTCGACGGGACGGAGTTTGAGGGCGATACCGACTCTTTCCGTATCTTTGCCCAGTCCGACGAAAGCTACAACGAGGTCGAGATAACCGTTGAAGATGGCTCGACCTTCCGAGGCATCGTCTACGCACCCGGCTCCGAGGTCGAGGTCCGTAACAGCGAGTTCTACGGCGCTTCGGTCGCCGCCGAAACCGACATCGAAGGCACATCTTACTACCACGACGAGTCTCTCGAACGTCTCGGCGAAGACGTTCTGCCTTAGCCGTCTAGCCAGCCTTCGATACGCGGAAACACCTCGTCGCGCGCGTTTTCGCCGAAGACCATGTCGGCGTGTCCGTAGCCATTTTCGGTTCCCTCTCCGTCCGGACCGAGAAGGAGGTATTCGCTATCTTCGATTACGCGCGCCGCGGGCTTGACGTTACGCGGCGGGCAGAGTGTATCGGATTCTCCCGCAACGACGAGCGTCGGCGTCTCCACAGACCGCATCGCCTCGCCGTAGTCGGTTTCGCCGTCACGGCTCGTCCAGCGGTCGTTGACTATCCAGTCCGCGAAGTCGACGAGTATATTCGGACAGAGACGCGCGACGACGCAGGTCGAGGCGCGGCGCATCGTCCGCGTCCTCGTGTTCCTCTTGTTGAACAGCCAGCCCGCAAGACGCCGCGGGTAGATAGGAATGAAGACCGAGGCGACGCGCGCCGTGTACGGCAGTAGATGGTACCGTTTGATACGTGACAGGAGCGGCGCGAGACCGAGACCGACGTACGAGATGAAGCTGAGAAACGGCTGGTTCCGAAACGCGACGGGGCTTCCGAGAGTGACAGCCCTACGGAACCTGTCGTCGTATCCCGTTCCCGCGACGGCGTAGAACAGCATCCCGCCCATCGAATGCCCTACGTAGTCGAGTTCGTCGGCGTCCGTCTCGCTGAGGACGTAACCGACGGCGGCGGGCAGGTCGTGCCGGACGTAGTCGTCGAAAGACCACGGCGAGTCGGGTACGTCGCTCTCGCCGCGTCCGCGTAGGTCGACGCACCAGCAGTCGTAGCCGTGTTCGGCGAGGTACTGCGCAACGCCGTACTCGTCGTCGAAGTTCATGTTACGGTGACCGACGCCGATTCCGTGGACGAGGAGGACGGGGGTTTCCTTCGTGTCCCCCTCTGGCGTATGTCGCCAGATGGCGATGCCGACGCCGTCGTCGGTTTCGGCGACGTGTTTTTCGTCGGCGTGTTCGGGTTCGCCGTAGAGACGTTTGAAGCCGAGGTCGACGACGACGAGTAAGACGAGAAGGGGCAACAGAACGTAGAGGGGGTTCATGGAGTCCAGATGTCCGTCGTATGTCTAAACCTTTCCGGCGGTTCCGAAAGCCATTTTCGTCTCCCGTCCGCCCTACTACCATGGCTACCATGGAGATAGAGGGTCGTGTGGTCGTCGGCGAGGAGATGCGTGTCGTCGAAGGGACGGTAGTCGTCGAGGACGGCGAAATTACCGAGATACGCGAGGAAGAGGTAGAGTCGGACGACGTTATCATTCCTGCTCTCGTGAATGCCCATACACACATAGGCGATACTATCGCTAAGGAAACCGGACGCGGGCTTCCGCTTGACGAGGTCGTTGCGCCTCCCGACAGCCACAAGCACCGTATGCTCCGGTCTGCGTCGCGCGATGAGAAACGCGCCGCGATGCGCCACGCGGTCGAACGTATGCGTTCGGATGGTATCGGAGCATTCGGCGACTTCCGTGAAGGCGGACTCGAAGGGGCGGAAGACTTCCGCGCCGCGACCGCAGACTCGCCCGTCGAATCAGTCGCCTTCGGTAGTGGACCGCCCGAGGTTCTCGACATCGCCGACGGCTACGGCGCGAGCGGAGCGCGTGACGACGACTTCACCGAGGAACGCGCCGAGGCGCGTGAAAGGGAAGCTATCTTTGGGATACATGCGGGAGAGCGCGACGCCGACGATATAGACGGTGCCTTCGGCTACGACCCTGACTTCCTCGTACATATGGTACACGCGCGCGAAGAGGACCTCGACAGGCTCAACGAAGACGGAACCCCGGTCGTTGCCTGTCCCAGATGTAACCTCGTCATAGGAGTCGGTAAGCCCCCCGTCGAAGAACTCGTCGAGGCGACCACCGTCGCGCTCGGCACCGACAACGTTATGCTAAACGTCCCGTCTCTCTGGCGAGAGATGGAGTTCGTATCCAAGCATTACGACATACCTGACGACGAGGTCCTACGTATGGCGACGGTCAACGGCGCGCGTGCGATAGGTGCTGAGGGCGGTACGGTAGAGGAAGGCGCACCCGCGCGCCTCGTCGTACTCCACGGCGATAGGTCGCTCGCTTACACGCAGGACGTTCTCGCGGGCGTGGTGCGTCGCGCCGGAGCGGTGGATGTCAAGCAGGTCGTTCTTCAGTAACGTATACTGAACCCGTCGAACCCGCCCGTCGCCTCACCCCGCTCTACCTCCACGTCCTCAACCTCGGCGCGCGGGCTTCCGTCGTGGCAGAACTCGATCATCGCCTCTACGGCGTCGCGCTCTCCTTCGAAGACGGCTTCGACACGTCCGTCGTCGAGGTTCTTCACCCAGCCCGTCACGCCGCGCTCCTGTGCCTCGTCGCGTGTCGTCGCGCGGTAGTTGACCCCCTGCACCTTTCCAGAGACGAAGACGTGCGCTCGTTCCATACCTGAACCGCGTCCGCGTAACTGAAACGTTTTACGCCGCCGGACTCTACGCCGTCCATGACCACGCCTTTCGAACGTATACCCCCTGTCCCTGAGGCGGAAGAGATACTCGACGCCGCCTTCGCCAAGGCATCGCGGGTCGCCGAGAACAAGACGGGCGTCGACTCACAGCGCGGTATGACCGCAAAGGCGGCGAACCGCGTGGAGTCACGCCTCAGCCACCTCGTCGAGGAGTTCCCGTCGTTTGACCGTCTTGACGGCTTCTACCTCGCTGTCGCCTCCGCCGCCGTCGATATAGACGAGGTCCGTCAGGCTCTTTCGAGCGTCGACTGGGCTGCCGAACAGGTAGGACGTATCTCGGGCGACGCACAGAGCGATATGGCGCGCTCCGACGACACTGGTAAGGCTATCGGCGCGCGCAAACGTGCATTCGCACGTATCTCGTCGGTCGTCGGACAGGTTGAGGACGACTTGGAGACGCTCCGTGAGGCGCGCGAAAGCCTCGTCGATGTTCCGGAGGTACGGGACCTGCCGACCGCCGTCCTTGCGGGAGCGCCCAACGTCGGTAAGTCAACGGTACTCGCGGCGTTGACGAGCGCCGACCCCGAGGTTGCCGACTACGCATTCACCACGAAGGGCGTCGGAATGGGGCATATCGAGGACGACTACCGGACGTACCAAATCGTCGATACGCCCGGGCTTCTCGACCGTCCCGCCGACGAACGTAACGAGATGGAGTCGCAGGCGGTCGAGGCGCTCGAACATCTCGCCGACCTCGTCGTCTTCGTCATCGACCCGTCCGAAACCTGCGGATACACGGTTGATGAACAGCGCGCACTTCTCGACGAGATACGCGGCTTCGACGCGCCGGTTCTCGTCGTCTCAAACAAGATGGACCTCGGACAGACGTACGACGACGCCGACCTGACGCTCACGGCGACGGAGGACGTTGAACGCCTCCGCGAGGAGATACTCGAAGTCCTCCGTGAGGCTGAGGGCGACCGTCAGAAACCGTGAGTCTATTATCCCCTGAATTACAACAAAGGGCAGAATGCCAACACGCGACGACCTCGACAAGGTTCTTCTTATCGGTTCCGGACCAATCGTAATAGGACAGGCGGCGGAGTTCGACTACTCGGGTTCACAGGCTTGTCGCGCTATACGCGAGGAGGGTATCGAGGTCGTTCTCGTTAACTCGAATCCCGCGACTATCATGACCGACCCCGAAATCGCGGACGAGGTCTATCTCGAACCCCTCGAACCCGAGTACGTCGAGGAGATAATCAAGAAGGAAGACCCCGACGGACTCATATCGAGCCTCGGAGGTCAGACGGGTCTGAACGTCTCTGCCCAACTAGCCGAACAGGGGGTCCTTGACGAATACGATGTCGAACTTCTCGGCACGAGCCTTGAGACTATACACAAGTCTGAGGACCGCGAACAGTTCGCTCAGTTCCTCGACGAGATAGACGAGGACACCGCGCGGTCGATGACGGTCGAAAGCATGGACGAGATAGACCACGTCATAGACGAGTTCGGTCTGCCCGTCATCATGCGTACGACCTACACGCTCGGCGGAAGCGGAAGCGGAATCGTCCGTACGCGCGAGGAACTTGAGCGCCGCGTCGAGAAGGGTCTCGAACTCTCGATGAACAACGAGGTCACGGTTGACGAGTCCATCGAGGGCTGGAAGGAGTTCGAGTACGAGGTCATCCGCGACGCCAACGACACGACAATCACCATCTGTAACATGGAGAATATCGACAAGATGGGGATTCACACGGGCGAGTCAACCGTCGTCACGCCGTCGCAGACCATCTCCGACGACGTTCACCAACGGATGCGCTCGACCGGTATCCGCGTCATCCGTGCACTCGGAATCGTCGGCGGATGCAATATACAGTTGGCGTACAACGACGAGACGGACGAAATTAAGGTTGTCGAGGTTAACCCCCGCGTCTCTCGTTCGTCGGCGCTCGCCTCGAAGGCGACGGGATACCCGATTGCGCGCGTCACGGCGAAGATAATCGCGGGTAAGACGCTCGATGAAATCGAGAACGATATCACGAAGGAGACGCCCGCGGCGTTCGAACCGACGATAGACTACGTCGTGACGAAGATACCCCGTTGGCCCTTCGACAAGTTCCCCAACGTTGACCGTACCATCGGAAGCGCGATGAAGTCGACGGGCGAGGTGATGTCGATAGGGCGGACCTTCGAGGAGTCTCTCAAGAAGGCTCTCCGTTCTCTCGATATAGTCGAACCTGAGTTCGATACCGACGAGGAGGTCCGTCGTTACCTCGAAACCCCGACCGACATACGGATGTTTGCGTGCATAGAGGCGTTCCGTCGCGGATTCGATGTTGAGGAGGTCGCCGAACTCACCGACTTCGACGAATGGTACGTCGCGCGTATGAAGAAGATAGCCGATGCCGAGGAGGAACTTGCCGACGGTCTGACAGAGAAACGCTTACGTCGCGCCAAACGTCTCGGCTTCACCGACGAGGAAATCGCCGAACACGCCGACGAGACACGCGCCGAGGTTGAGGAACTACGTGACGAGGCGACGTACAAGATGGTCGATACCTGCGCCGCCGAGTTCGAGGCTGAGACGCCTTACTACTACTCGTCGTGGGAGTCGGTCAACGAGGTCAAACAGACCGAGGGCGACAAGGTACTCATCGTCGGCGCCGGTCCGATACGTATCGGTCAGGGCGTCGAGTTCGACTACTGTACCGTACACGCCGTACAGGCGCTCAAGGACGCCGGATACGAGGCGCAGATAGTCAACAACAACCCCGAGACGGTATCGACCGACTACGATACCTCGGACAAGCTGTTCTTCGACCCGCTGACCCTCGAAGACGTAACCAATATCGTCGAAATCGAAGATATCGACGACGTGATGACCCAGTTCGGAGGACAGACGAGCGTCAATCTCGCCGTCCCTCTCGGCGAGGAGTTTGACCGTAAGGGGCTTGACGCGCAGGTCGTCGGCACCGACCCAGACTCGATGGACCTCGCCGAGGACCGCGACAGGTTCAACGCCCTCATGGATGAAATCGGCGTGCGTCAGCCCGAGGGCGGCACGGCGCAGAGCGAGGACGAGGCGCTTGAACTCGCCGAGGATATCGGCTACCCCGTCCTCGTCCGTCCCTCGTACGTCCTCGGCGGACGCGCGATGGAGGTCGTCTGGGACGAACTTGAACTCCGCGAGTACATGGAGGAGGCGGTCCGCGTCTCGCCCGACCATCCGATACTCATCGACAACTTCCTCGCCGAAGCCGTCGAACTCGATATCGACGCCGTGAGCGACGGCGAGAACGTCCTCATCGGCGGCATCATGGAGCATATCGAGGCGGCAGGCGTCCACAGCGGAGACAGCGCCTGCGTCCTTCCGCCCCAGAACGTTGACGAAGAGGTACTCGACGAGGCACGCGACTACGTCCGCCGTATCGCACGTGCGCTCGACGTGAAGGGCTTGCTCAACGTCCAGATGGCTGTCAAGGACGGCGAGGTCTACGTCCTTGAAGCCAATCCGCGTTCTTCACGCACTATCCCGTTCGTCTCCAAGGCTGTCGGCATACCGCTCGCCAAGGTCGCGGCGCGTGTCATGATGGGTACTTCGCTCGACGAACTCGGCTACGATGACGAACCCTACGGCGACCACGTCGCCGTCAAGGAGGTCGTCCTTCCGTTCGACCGCCTCGAAGAGGTTTCGCCGACGCTCTCGCCCGAGATGAAGTCGACGGGCGAGGTCATGGGCGTCGATTACGGCTTCGGACGTGCCTTCTACAAGGCCGAACTTGACGCCGGAAACGAACTTCCCAAGGATGGTACGGTCTTCGTAAGCGTCCGTGACAAGGACAAGGAAGATATCGTCGAGATTGCGCGCGGATTTGCCGACATGGGATTCGACCTCGTGGCGACGAAGGGCACTCAGGAGCATCTTGCCCAACACGGCGTCGAGTC
>JAQZCZ010000019.1 GCA_028751095.1 Euryarchaeota archaeon Ods01
ACTTCCTCCGTTACACGTCGCCCGACGAAACCGGCGCGCCCTTCGACGAGGACGTGGCGAACGACTGGACGCCCGTAGACCATTACGTCGGCGGAATCGAACACGCTATCATGCATCTCCTGTACGCACGGTTCTTTACGCGCGTCCTGAACGATATGGAGATGGTAGACGAACCCGAGCCTTTCGACGAACTCGTGACTCAGGGGATGGTCCTCTTAGACGGCGAGAAGATGTCGAAGAGTAAGGGCAACGTCGTCTCGCCTCAACGTATCGTGGACGAGTACGGCGCGGACACGGCACGCCTGTTCATGATGAGCGCCGCGCTCCCCGAGAAGGACTTCGACTGGTCTGAGAAAGGGGTCGAGTCGAACCACGCCTTCCTCCGGCGCGTCCACAGCCTCGTGACGGAGTTCGACGGTGACGCGGCGGAAGCAGGCGACCGACCCATAGACGAGTACGTCGAGCGTGAGATAGATGCGACGCTCGAAACCGCCGCCGAGGAGTACGACGGCTTCCGTTTCAACTTCGCCGTCCGTGCGGCGAAAGACCTCGTCTCGACGCTCGAAGCCTACGACGAACACGTCGAGGTTGACGCGTCGGTGATGGAACGCGGTCTACGCGCCGCCGTTACCGCGTTATCGCCCGTTGCGCCGCACGTCGCAGAGGAACTCTGGGACGAACTCGACGGAGAGGGACTCGTCGCGGAGGCGGACTGGATAGAGACGTCCGCTCCCGACGGGTACGAGAAGGAGCGGCGTCTCGTCGAGAACACGCGCGAGGATGTCCGTGAGATACGTGACGTGGCAGGAATCGAGGATGTCGAGAACGTCCGCGTCATCGTCGCGCCCGAATGGAAACACCGCGCCCTCGAAACCGCGCTCGAAGCCGACGACGACGTTATGGGCGCAATAATGTCCGACGAGGAGATACGCGAACATGGCGACGATGCGGCGTCGTACGGTCAGTTCCTTCAGAAGAACCACCGCTCGCTCGAATCCGAACTCGGCGCGGAACGCGAACGCGAGGCGGTCGAACGCGCCGCGTGGCTGTTCGAGAAGGAGTTCGGCGCGGATGTCGTCGTCGAACGCGCCGAGGAGAGCGAGAGTGAGCGCGCGAGCAAGGCGCGTCCCGGAAAGCCCGCCATAGAGATAGAGTAAAGATTTATCCGAAGTTCGACGGTAGGTTGAGGAGATGAAGGACAGGGCGAAGGAGTATCTCGTCAACTGCGTCCGGATAGACACGCGTTCGCTAGCCGTCTTCCGTGTCTTTGCCGGCGCGTTAATCGTTGTCGACCTTCTCCTGCGGTCACGTAACTTCGGCTACTTCTACACAAACGAAGGGGCGGTTTCGAGTGGACTCGCCGCGGCTCTGGCACCTGCCGACCTACCTTTCTCCGTCTATCTCCTCTCGCCGAATCCGACGGTGACGGCGTTGCTGTTTGTGGTGCAGGCGTTGTTCGCGCTCCAGCTAATCGTCGGATACCGGACGCGTTTTGCGACGGTCGTTTCGTTCCTCTTAGTCGTCTCACTCGACTTCCGTAATCCGTTCGTGCTTAGCTACGCCGACACGCTGTTCCGCCTCCTCCTGTTCTGGGCTATCTTCCTCCCCCTCGGCGAACGTTGGAGCGTCGACGCCGTTCACCGCCGGCGCGAACCGCGACGTTCGTTCGTCGGCGTCGCCGGTGCGCTCGCTCTCGGTCAGATGGTCACCATGTACTTCGTCAACGGCTACCAGAAGACGCGGTCGGAGTCATGGGTCAGCGGAGAAGCCGCGCCGATGATACTCGAACGTGACGACGTGACCTTCTTCCTCGCCGACGTTATCAACGAGTTCCAGACAGTCCTCGGATACGGAGGTATCGTCTGGTACTACATGCTCCTGTTTTCGTGGCTCCTAATCTTACTCGTCGGCAGGAAACGCGCGGCTCTCGTCGTCGCGTTCTTTATCGCCCATGCATCCTTCGCAGTCACCGTACGTATAGGAGCCTTCCCGTACGTCGCTATGGCTGGACTCGTCCTGTTCGTGCAGACGCCGGTCTGGGAGGACGCAGACAGGCTTTCGCAACGTCTTCGGGTCGAGTTCGACAGGATTCAAGAGTTCGGAGCAGACGTCGGAAGCCGTCTCCCCGACGTTCGTCCCATCGATATCGACAACGAGATACGCGAGAACGCCTACACCTACTCCGTCGCCGGTATCGCCGTGGCAGTGGTCCTTGTCACCGTTATCTTGTTCCCAGCCGTCTTAGGGGTCGGAGAAGGCGACGACCTCGGTGAACGCGTCGAGTACAGGATGGACGACTCTGCTTTCGTGGGCGTCGTATCGACCTTTGCCGAGACCTTCGGGGTCGCACAGCCCGACTGGAGCGTCTTCGCGCCCGACCCCGTGACAGAGAACAGGTACTACGTCTTCCCCGCCGAGACGGCAGACGGCGAACTCGTTGATGCGCGTAACAACCGCTCCCTGAACTATGAGCGTCCGCACGACGAGCTTCAGAGACAGTACGAAACGTACAGGGAACGTTTCTACATGGACAGCCTAAGCAGGTTGGCTCCGTCAGTCGGATACGACGAGAACGCACGCCGCGCTTTCGAGGAGAAGGGCGAATACGTCTGTGATAGGTGGGCGGAGCGCGGAACCGAACTTGTCCGCGTCAACATGTATCTGATGGTAGAGGAAGACCGGAGTATAGTACCGCTCTACCGGCACGGATGCGGAGACAACGAAGCCGGTGTTGTCGACGAACGGCTCGGCGGTTAGACGCGCGCATCCACGACGATATGCGCGACTCCTTCGGCGTATCCCTTGACGCGCCGGACGCTCGTCTCAACCTCGCGCCCGTTCCGACGCGCCGTCTCCTCGACCTTTCTCACCGTCTCGTCGGTCGCGTCCTCATGCGTCGCGTCGTGGACGTGCAGGACGCCGCCGTCCCGGACACAGTCGAAGGCGTGCGTCAGGAAGTCGTGGCGTGTCGCTTCGAAATGTCCCATCAAGACACGGTCGGCTTCGACCGAAACGTCACGGCAGTCGGCATGGCGAGCGTCGGTTCTTTCGGCAACGTCGTTCCGCGCCGCGTTCTCGACGAGGTATTCGTAGGACTCGCGCCGTATTTCGGCGGCAACTACCGACGCGCCGCCTACCGCCGCAGGAATGGCGAAGTAGCCGATTCCGGCGAACATGTCGAAGACGCGTTCGTCGTCGTTGACGGCGTCGCGTACACGGAGACGTTCCTCCGCGTTTCCGACCGAGAACATGATACGCGAGGGGTCAAGCGCGAACTCAAAGCCGTTCTCGCGGTGGACCGTTTCGGTGTCGCGGTCGCCCGCGACGTGCCGCGTCTCGGGTACGCGTTCGTCGCCGGAGACGCCGCGGTCGCCGAGGACGGTGCGAACGCCGTGGAGTTCTTCGAGCGCCTCGGCAACAGCGTGTTCGCGCTCTTCGTCGGCGTCGCCGAAACGTACCAGCGCGACATCGCCGACTATCGAGAAGGGCGGCGGGTCTTCGACGTAGTCGCTGAGAGAGACGCGTCGCCGGACGGGGTCGTCCTGTTCGACCGTCTCGTATCCTCCGAAGGCGCGCGTCACGGGGACCTCGACGCGGTCGCCGACACGCCGGACGCTCCTCGTTTCGTCGTAGACGCCGCGGTGACGCGCCTCACGCATCACGTCTTCCGTACAAGGAGGAGGTACGCGTAACGCGAGCGCGTCGTTGGACATCACCAGATGAGTTCGTCGTCGCTCTCTATCATGTACAGGGTCCGCGCCGCGATATTGACCGCGTGGTCTCCGACGCGTTCGAGGTCACGTATCGTGAGTAGGAGGCGGGATGTCTCTTGGAGAACCATCTCTATCTCCTCCTCGTCCTCGACATCGATTTCGCTGATTAGGTCGCGCATGATACGTTCGCTCGCGTCCTCACAGATTGCGTCGAGATGGTTGTCACGCGTATCTATCTCGTAGCAGAGGTCAACGTTCTCGGTTTCGTACGCGTGAATGGCGTCACGGACCATCTCGGAGGCAAACTCGCCTACCTCCTGTATATCGACCTCGGAGAAGTATGTGCGTCGGGCGTCGAGCGTGTAGTCGCCCAAGTTCGTCGCAAGGTCGGCTATACGCTCAAGGTCGGTGATAATCTTGAACGACGCCGCGATAAGACGCAGGTCGCCCGCGACGGGCTGTTGGAGCGCAATGAGGTCAACGCATTCCTGCTCTATGTCGAGGTAGACCTCGTTTACCTCGGCGTCGCCGTCGATTACCTCCCACGCGAGTTCCTCGTCCTTGGTTTCGAGCGACTCCAGCCCCATACTGAGACGTTCGAGGACGAGGTCGCTCATATCGACGACATCTTCGCGCAGGTCGTCAAGCCGGTCTTGGTAGTCCTTCCGTGGCATTATCCGAACTTCCCTGTGATGTAGTCCTCGACGCGCTGGTCGTCGGGGTTCTCGAATATCTTCTTCGTATCGTCGAACTCAACGAGTTCGCCGCCCGTGAGGAATACCGCCGTCTTGTCGCTGATACGCGCCGCCTGTTGCATGTTGTGCGTGACGACCATCACAGTATAGTCGCGCGCGAGTTCCTCGATGAGGTCCTCTATCTGCGACGTGGCGACGGGGTCGAGCGCGCTCGCGGGTTCGTCCATCAGAATCACCTCAGGGTCAGGAGCGATGGCACGCGCGATACAGAGACGCTGCTGCTGTCCGCCCGAAAGGTCGAGTCCCGACGAGTCCAACTGGTCCTTCACCTCGTCCCAGAGAGCGGCGCGACGTAACGCCGTCTCGACGCTTTCGTCGAGGTTGTCCGTCTTGTTCTGTATCTTGAGACCGTACGCCACGTTCTCGCGTATGCTCTTGGGGAACGGGTTCGGCTTCTGGAAGACCATGCCGATACGCCGCCGGAGCGCGACGGGGTCTACGTCGTCGTCGTAGACGTTCTTCCCGCGGAAACGGACCTCGCCCTCTACACGGCACGTGTCTATACGGTCGTTCATACGGTTGATACACCGCAGGAAGGTCGATTTGCCGCACCCCGACGGTCCTATCATCGCCGTCACCTTGTTCTCGGGCACCTTCATATCGATATCCTGCAGTGCGCGGTCCTCGCCGTACCAGACGCTGAGGTCGCGCGTCTCGACAGCGATTTCGTCGCTCGTCGTCTCCTCATCCGCGTCTTCTTCGCGGTCAACATCTATCTCTAACTCTGTTTCACTCATTCCTTGTCACCTAATACTCTGTCTCGTACTTATTTCTGAGGTATACGGCGGTCGCGTTCATCGCTATCAGAATCAGGAGCAGGACGACAATACCGAGGGCGGCGAGATAATGGAAATCGACCTCGGGGCGGTCAGCCCAGTAGTATATCATCGTGGGCATCGCGCCGAACGTGTCGAACGGTCCTTCGGGGGCGCGCCGTGCCGTCAGGAGTGCGCCGACCATGATGAGCGGCGCGGTTTCGCCGATTGCGCGCGCCAAGGCGAGTATTGTGCCCGTCAGTATTCCGGGTAGTGCGGCGGGGAGGACGACGTTACGGACCGTCTGCCAGTTGGTTGCGCCCGTCGCCCGCGAACCGCGGCGCATGCTGTCAGGGACGGCGCGTAACGCCTCCTGCGCCGAGACGATGATGATAGGCATGATGAGAAGGGCGAGAGCGACCGCGCCCGCGAAAAGTATCGGTCCGACGCGTTCGCCTGAGAGCGGGTTGGTGAGGTTGACGACGGCGGCGAGAACGAGGAGTCCGTAGACGACAGACGGAACGCCTGCGAGGTTGGCGAGGTTCGCCTCAACGAGGCGTTTCCACCGGTTGTCGGGCGCGAACTCCTCAAGATAGACCGCGGTTCCGACGCCGACGAAGAACGAGAGAAGGACCGTAAAGAGCATCAGCCACGCGGAGCCGACGACTGCGGCGTAGAATCCTGCCTCGTCGGGGAACCGCGAGGCGCTCTCGGTCAGGAAACGTACGACGCTGATATCGCGGACAAAGACGGCGGTCACCGCCTGCGACGCCACGTCGCCGAGGAGTAGGAGGAGCGCGAAGACGCCGAAGCCCGAGGCGGCGATACAGAAGCCAAGGAATGCGCGTCCCTTCAGCCGTTCCCAGCCGAGGTCTACATCGCCAAAGAGTTCGTTGGTGTCGGTTCCGGCGCTCATCGGTACACCTCCCTATAACGGCGTTTGACCCAGTCGTTGAGCAGATTCATCGAGAGCGTCATCAGGAACAGGACGAGTCCGACCGCGAACAGCGACTGATATTCGACGGTTCCGAGCGCTGCCTCGCCGCGCGCCATCTGTACCATATAGGCGGTCATCGTCTGTATCTCGACGAACGGGTTGAGCGTCATCTGCGAACGGTGTCCCGCGGCGAGCGTCACCGCCATCGTCTCACCTATTGCGCGCGAGACGGCGAGTATATACGAGGCGAGTATCCCCGAAATCGACGCAGGTAGGACGACCTGTGTCGATACCTCCTGTTTGGTCGCTCCCAGTCCGTACGCCGCATTACGGAGGTCGTCGGGTACGCTGCTCATAGCGTCCTCGCTGATGGACGAAACCATCGGAATGGTCATGATACCGACGACGACCATACCGGCGAATGCGTTGTAGAAGCTGACGCTGAAGCCGAGCGTTTCGAAGACGGGGCGGACGAAGACGGGCGTGATGAAGGAGATAGCGAAGAAGCCGTAGACTATGGTCGGAATTCCGGCGAGGACTTCGAGAGTCGGCTTGAGCACGCCGCGTACGCGTTCGCTGGCGTACTCGCTCAGGTATATCGCCGTCGCAGTTCCGATGGGAATGGAGATGAAAGCCGCGCCAACGGTGATGAGCAAGGTTCCGTTGATGAGAGGCAGGACGCCGTAGTCGGGGAAGGCGTGGTACGGTGCCCAACGCGTTCCCGTTATGAACTCGACGACACCGACGCGCTGGTCGAGCGTCGCGCCGAGTACCGCCTCGTGGAGACGCTGACCGTAGAAGAAGCTGAAGGCGTTATCGAGAAGGACGGCGAAGATAGCGACCGTCGTTGCGATGGTGACGGCGGCGCATCCCTGTAGGACACGCGTAACGATACGTTCGTTCCGTCTGTCGCCGCTCGCCACCTCGCCGGTGATTCCGAGCCGGTCGTCGCTCATTCCTGTTCCTCCTGTAACGCGTTGTAGTATCCGACCGCACCCCATCCGAGTCCGTGGAGGTTCCTGCCGACGCCTTCCATGATGTTGTAGGTCTGGCTGTGCGGCGAGTAGTCGTCACGCATATTGCCTATCTGCCCTGTAACGGCGCGGGAGAAGTAGTCGAAGGTTCCCGACGCCGTGTCACGTCCGTACAGTACCATCCGTTCGTCGGGCCATCCGTCACGTACGTCGCTCCAGAGGTCTACGTCCGAACGGAACTCCCAGATACGTTCGACCTCTTCGAGCGTGAGTTCGTTGCACCAGCCGTTGTCGGCGTGCTTGACGAGCGCGATACCGTCCAAGCCGACGGTGTAACGCGAGTACTCGACGCCGTGGCGCTCGGCTATCTCCGCCTCCTCAGGCAGTATCTCGCGGCTCGCGCTCTGTATATCGGCGTTTCCGCGCGTGAACTCCGAGAAGCCTGCGCCCGTTCCCTGCGGGTCGACGTTGACCTGCGCCCGCGGATGGGCGTTCTCGAAGTCCTCCGCCGCGGCGTCGGTAACGGGAGCGACCGTGTTACTCCCCGTACATGAGACGGTGCCGACGGGTTCGCCTTCGGTCGAAACTCCGAGTTCTTCAAGGACCCCGTCAAGGCGCTCGTGGTTCTCGGCGACGGTCTCCTCGGGCGTGGCTTGGTAGCCGACCTCGCGCGAGAAGTCGCGCTGTCCTTCGATGTAGAAACGGACGAAAGAGCCGACCAGCGCAGGGTTCTCTTCGAGCGATGCGTGGCTGACGTAGATATAAAGCGGACGCGCGAACGGGTAGAGTCCGGTTTCGATGTTCTCGTCGGTAGGATGGTAGAACTCGCCGTCTTCCTCGCTCTCAACAGCAACCGTGTCAAGCCTAAGCGTCCGGTCGCCCGAGGCGAGACATCCCGTAGCCCCAACACCTACACAAGCCGCGCCCGCGGCTTTGAGAAAAGACCTTCGCGTAGTCCTTCGAGGCATCTACTCCGACGTATGACGAAGTTCAGTATAAGCTTAGCGTTTTCTATATATATTTTCTCCATATAGCTATATAGACGTAAGTAGGCAGAGAGCCTAAGAGTCTAGGACGGAGTCGAGGTCTATGCGCTCTTCGAGAAGCGCGTCCTGACTGTCTATAACCTCCTCGCCCTCCTTGATGACCTTGGTCAGGGAGCCGACGGGACGGACGTTTCCGATGAGGACGGCACCGACGAGCCTTCCGTCCTTGAACGCCAGCCTGCGGTGTTCCTTCTCGCCGTAGTTACGTGAGACGTACTCCTCGCCCTTCGTCGGACTTCCGAGGGACATGAAGGGCATCGAGAAATGGGAGACGGAGTACTTGGGTACGATTGAGAACGTCTCCATCTCCTCACCCGTCGCGCTCGCCGCCATATTGCGCGCCGCTACCTCACCCTGTTCCTGTGCCGAGTCCCATGAGCCGTTGATGTTACGTTCCTCGATGAGTACGTCGTAGAACTCGGTGATATCGCCCGCGGCGAAGATATCGGGGTCGTCAGTCTGCATATGCTCGTCGACGATGATTCCTTCGTCCGTCTCCGCTGGCGTGCCGTCGAGTATCCCGGTGTTGAGGTCAAGTCCGATACAGACGCCTGCGATATCGCAGTCGTACCGCTCGCCCGTCGTTCCGACCGCCTCGGTGACACGTCCCATGCGGTCTATCTCGAAACGCTCGATGCCTTCGCCGAAGACGGGTTCGACTCCCGCGTCGCGGAGTTCGTCGTGTATAATTTCGGCACCCTCCTCGTCCATCGCGTAACGCCACCACCGGTCGCCGCGCATCAGGTACTTGCCTTCGACATCGTTCTCGGAAAGCGCGTAAGCGAAGTCGATACCGAGAAGTCCGGCACCGACGACGATACCGTGTTCGGAGTCCTCGGCGTCCTTCCGTATCTGACGCGAATCGACAAAGGTCCAGAAGTTGTGTATGCCGTCGGCGTCGGAGTGGGGGACGGGAAGGTCACGCGGCGTGCCACCCGCGGCGACCAGAAGCTTGTCGTAGCTGAGTTCGTCACCGTTGTGGAGGACGAGCGTGTTATCGTCCGCCTCAACCTTCCAGACGCGCGTGTTGAGCATCAGGTCGATATCGCGCTCGTCGTACCAGTCTTCCTCGTGCATCCGTATGAAGTCCTCACCCATCTTGCCCTTCGCGTACTCCTTGATATTGATACGGTTGTAGAGGGGTTCGCGTTCGTCGGTGATTACCGTAATCGAGGCGTCGTCTTCATCCTGATACAACGTCTGGGCGGCGGTCGCTCCAGCAATTCCGTCGCCGATAATAACGTATTCGGTCATTGTTCAGTGCTTGTCGGCACCGAGTTAAATATCGGTCGGTTGTTCGCAGAGTTAATCAAAGATAATCCGTTTAGTCGGCGTGACGCCGACAACGGTTTTACGGACCGCCACAAAATCGGGTCATGCCACGTCTGTTCGTCTCTGTCGACCTGCCCCCGCCACTGGAGCCGAAGGTCCGCGATATACAGTCGCATCTACGCGGCACCCGTGCCGACCTCAGCTTCACTAAGCCCGAACAGGCGCACCTGACGATGAAGTTCGTGGGCAACACGCCTGAGGAACACCTCGGAGAGGTATCCGACGCGGTCGACGAAGCCGCCGCCGCGGTCGAGCCGTTCGAGGTCGAGTTAGGGGGTACGGGGGTCTTCCCGTCGCGCGACTACGTGAGCGTCGTCTGGGTAGGAGTCCGAAAGGGCGTCGAAGGACTGACGCGTCTCCACGAAGAACTCGAACGACGGACAGTGTCGCGCGGACTCGCCGACGAAGCCGAACACGACTACGTGCCGCACGTGACCCTAGCGCGGATGCAAAGCGGGCGCGGAAAGAGCGAGGTTCTCAAGTTCGTAGATGAGCTGGAAGACGTTACGCTCGGTAGCTTCGAGGCTTCGCGTCTCCGTCTCAAGAGTAGCGTCCTCCGTGACAGCGGAAGTGTACACGACACAGTCTACGAGGCGGAGCTAGGATGACCGACGACCGCGATGACTTCGTCCGTGCCTCATGGGTGAATGTCATCGGGAATATCGGCAAGGTCGTCGTCGAAGGGGGCGTCGGTCTAGCGTTTGGTAGCCTCGCGCTCATCGCCGACGCGGCGCACTCGGTCGCCGACATCGTGGCGAGCGTCGTCGTACTCGTCTGGGGGCGCGCCTCGTTCGACGAACCCGACGAGACGCATCCCCACGGACACGGACGTATCGAACCCCTCGCGGCGCTCTTTGTCGGCGCGGTTATCGCGGCACTCGGCTTGACGCTCCTGTACGAGTCGGCGGTCGGCGTCGTCGAAGGACCCGGTGTGGAGGTCGGGGCTTGGGGCGCGCTCCTCGCGGCGCTCGGCTTCGCTTTCGTCTCCATGTACGTCGTCTATCTCTACACGGTCCGCGTCAACGAGCGCGTCAACTCGACGGCGTTACGGGCGCTCGCCAAGGACTGCCTCAACGATATCTACACCTCGACCGCCGCGGCGGTCGGCGTGGTCGGCGTCGTCCTCGGATTCCCGATACTCGACCCCGTCGCAGGTGGACTCGTCTCCGTAATCGTCGTCTACCAAGGCGTCGATATAGGACGTGAGAACGTCAGGTATATCGTCGGGAGCGCCCCCGACGACGAGAAACAGGACGAGATACGCGACGCGGCGCTGTCGCATCCCGAGGTACGTGGTGTCCACGACTTCAAGGCTTTCTACGAAGGCACCCAAATTGAGGTCGAGATGCACGTCGAGGTTGACGGCGAACATACCGTCTACGAAGCGCACGATATCGAGAGCGAACTCGTCGATATCATAGAGTCGCTCGACGGGGTTGGCGACGTACACGTACATCTCGACCCGCCTGGAACGGACAGATGGGCGGACGACGAACCGTAACGCCGATACCGGAGCGCCGATACTTCCGACCGAGAGATGTTTGTCACTGTCGAGGGAATCGACGGCGCGGGAAAGACGACCGTCGTCGAGGCGATGCGCGACGAGTTCGAGGAAGCGACCTTCACGCGCGAACCCACCGAAACGTGGCTCGGCGACGCCGTCGAACGCGCCGTTGGAGACGACGACTCCGAACCCCTGACCGACCTTTTTCTGTTCACCGCGGACCACGCCGACCATCTTCGCCGCGTCGTCCGTCCGGCTCTCGAAGAAGACGCGCTCCTCATCTGCGACCGTTACGTTGACTCGCGTTACGCGTACCAAGGCGCGACCCTCTCCGACCGTCTCGATGTGGACGACGCGCTCGCGTGGGTGCGCGAGATACACGAACCTTGGACCGTCTACCCCGACCTGACGCTGTTGCTCGACGTACCGGTTGAGACGGCGCTGTCGAGAAAGGAGGCGGGCGACAAGTACGAGCGCGCCGGTTTCCTCCGCGACGTGGCGGAGAACTACCGGAGACTCGCCGACGAGGACCGTTTCGTCGTAATCGACGCGGCGCGCGACGCCGAAACGGTCGGGGAGGACTGCGTCAACGCGGTCCGCTCGCGTCTACGGCGAGGGTGAGGCGAGCGGCGACCGCATCTGCTGGTCGAGGTCCGAGACAACGAAAGCCGAGTCGTACGAACTCCCGTCGAGCTTTTCGAAGAAACTCGACCTCGCCTCGACGATTTCGAGGGGTCGCATCTCCCATTCGGAGTCGTCGAAACAGAGTTCGACGCCCTCGATGCCGGTTCCACACGCCGCGTATCCGACAGTCTCGTTCCTGAAGAACTCCTCAGCCTCGTCGAAGCTGTCGAAGACCGATGACTCGGGCATCTCGTCGGATTCGCGCGCCTTGACCCGGAAGTACTCGGTGTCGGACTCGACACGTACCTCGTACTCGTCGAAGCGCTCCCTTACGCGAAACTCGGCGCGTTCCTGCTCCCCGGGGACGAGACGACCTGACGCCGCGGCGGCGAGGCGTGACGACGTATGCCGACACGGAACGAAAACACCACGCCGTTTCGTTCCGTCGTCTTCCCATTCGACGGCGATACGGTGGGTGGCGTTCTCGGACGAGACGCCGAAAGCCGTCGGCAGGCTCCCCAAACGGGCATCGTTGATACGCATGAGACAGACGCCGCCGATTCCCTCCCCTTCGTCGACCTCAACCGCTCGAAACGGCTCAGGGACGAGCGAGTCAAGCGTCTCCCGGTCGGCACGGTAGTTGACGAGCATCCGTCGCTCCATCTTTCCGTGTATAGTGGGTGGCATAGAACCGAAGTACAGAACGAGGATATTTGAGGGTTGGGAACGCAGGACTACGGCAGGACAAGCGTCGCCTTCGGTTTCGTGTCGTCGCCGTAGTGGCGAGACGCCGATAGGGAGACGTGTTAACTATTACCATAGGAACGTGGTCCGCGCGAGGACGTACGTCAAACGTTACCGGACATACGTGAGAGAAACTCACGTCGGTAGGTTTTTGTTCAGCCGTAAACGATATCAGAACGCGCCAAGGTGGCAGAGTCCGGCCTAATGCAGCGGCCTGCAGAGCCGCCCACCGCCGGTTCAAATCCGGCCCTTGGCTCTACTCATCCTCGTCTTCCTCAGTGGAACGGAGCATACGGATAAGCGCCGAAAAGCCCTGACGGCGCGACGTTCCCTTCGAGACGCGTACCCCGCGGAACGGCGGCGTTCTATCGGCGCGAGTGTTGATATGGTCCATATGGTAGACGAGACGCGTAATCCAGCCGACGACGACGGTAAGCGCGACGAACAGGACGGCTGAGACGGCGAAGGGAACGGCGAGAACCGCGACGGCTATTCCGGCGACGAGGTAGACGAAGGCATCGACGACGAGAAGGACGGTAACCGTAATCAGGATATCGTTGACGGCGGTAACCTCGGCGTTGTACTCTATCCACCGTCCGTAGCTCTCGACGAGCGCCTCGTCGAACTCGTCGTCAGTGTAAGCCGCGTCGCGCGACCTTTCGAGCGCCTGTCCGTCGATTCCGCCACGTATATTCGACGACGTGTACGTGATTCCGGCGAGCGCGGTCGAAACGAGGAGTAGAAGACCCGCGAACAGCGTGAACAGGTTGACGAAGCCGCCGATATCGATACCCGTCTGCGCTAGAATCGAGATACCGGTGGCGAAGATACCGATGAGGAGAAGGTTCGCCTTCAGAATCTCTATCGCCTTGCTGTCGATTTCGCGGAGGCGTTCGACCTGCGACTCCAAGGTGAGACGCATCTCCTCCTGTACCGTCTCGCTAACGTCTACTTCGGTCACGGAACCAAGTCGTCGCGCCCGAGTATCAAACTTGCGACGGTCCCGAGACGGCACGGGTCTTTTTCATCGAGGGGTCCGAGGTTAGACCATGCCTGACGACAGACCGAGCGACGGAGACACAAGAGTGAACGAGGTTCTTGACGAGCTTAACGAGCTGAAACAGACGGTCGACAGTACCGAGGAGCGGCGACGCGTCAAGGAAGTCATCGGTATGGTCGAGACGATGTCGTTCAGCAAGGTGATAGAGAAGTACACGACGCGCGACATGGCGCAGACGTTCGTCGGTGGCATTCTGCTCTCGCTTCCGCTTCTCGTTGAGGACGGCGTCTTCGAAATAGCCAAGTGGTTCCTCGAAACTACGGTCGCCGGAATTCCCGTCCTCCTCTCGTTGAACATCCTATTCATACTCGTTCTCACATACGGACTCATCTACTGGGCGGATATACGTCAGGTCAGGATGAGGAAAATCTTCGGTATCTTCCCCCGACGGCTTGTAGGCGTCGTCTTCATCTCGTTCTTCACCGCGGCGTTTCTACTGGTTCTCTGGGGTCGGCATCTAGCAGACGACCCGGGGTCGAACCTCGAAATATTCGCGCGGGTCACCGTCATCTGGGCGGCGGCGGCTTTCGGCGGGGCGCTCGGCGACATACTCCCTGGAGAAGGTTCGGGCGAGGACATAAACAAGATGCTCGAAGATATGCTGTCGGGCGACGGCGAAGAGGGTCAGAACAACGGATAATCAGTCACGTAGAGGCGAACCGGACGGAACCGAAACGTCGTTCTCGGCGCATATCTCGCGCGCCTTCTCGCGTACACGCGCCGGAGGCGGTAGGCGTTGCTCGTCCTTCGCGGTTTCGAGTAGCCATTCGGCGAGTTCGTCAACGAGAGGCTCGCCTCCGAGGTCTTCGAGGGATTCGAGGGCTTCGACGTACGACGGCTCGTACTTCTCGAAACGTTCGCGCAGAAGACGTTCCTCCTCACGCGTCTTCCGTATACGTTTCAGCCAGTAGTAGACGTTCGCCATAGATGGGTTAGACGAAGACGGGTCAAAAACGTGTGGGACGGCTACTCGTCGCCCGCCGCCTTCTCCTTCTCGTGTGCGTGAAGGCTCTTCATACGTTCCTTGAGTTCGACATCGCGTTTCCGGTACCAACGGATACGGAGGCGGTAGACGGGGTAGGCGAGAGCTATCCAGCCGAGGAGAGCGCCCGCGACACGGGGCATCTCTATGCTAAGGAGTATCCAGAACAGCGCCGGAACGGTGACGCCGCCGACGACCGCGACGAGGAGTACGCGGGGCGAAAGCTTGTAGAACGAGTACTCGTACCTCTGGGGAAAGACACGGGGAAGACGGTAGGCGGCAACTGCGAGGAAGATTATGGCGAGAAGAAGGGCGAGCGAAAGGACGATAGACATGACGACGGGGTCGGGGGCAACGGGAACGAGCAGGACAGTCGGGACGCCGATGAGGAGGACGGCGCGGTTCGGGCTGTCGAACCTGTCGCTGACGTGGGCGAGCGAAGGCGGAAGTATCCAGTCGCGCGCCGTCCGCATCACGAGACGCGAAAAGCTGACGTAGATGGTGTTTATCGTCGTCAGCGCCCCGAGGACGGCGACGATAGCGACGAACGCCGCGCCCCACGGGGGAAGGAACTCGGTGGCTACGACGGCGATACCCGCCTCAGAACCCGCCCATTCGGTCCATTCGAGCGCGCCGACAGCGACGACGACGGTAGCGACCATCAGCGTCACGCCTATCACGGTGCTTATCGCTATGACGCGCGGTATGTTCTTTACCGGATTCTCTATCTCCTCGCCGATGTTGAGCGCCAAGCCGAAGCCGTACATACCGATGAAGAGCGAGACGACGGAGACGACGAAAGGACCGTACCCCTCGGGGAACATCGGCGTGTAGTTCGTGGCGTCAACAGTGACCGCGCCAGGGAGTATGAAGGCAAGCATTCCGGCGATGATAACGGCGACGAGACCTAGCTGGACGTTGGCGACGAGACGGATTCCGAGAAGGTTCAGGATTAGGAACGGAACGAGAAGCGCGAGTATGAGAACGTCTATCGAGAGCATCGGCACGGTAAAGGCAGGTAGAACAGGAAGTTCGACCGAGATGGGGAGGAAGAAACGGACGTACTCGGCGAATCCGTAGGCTACGTAAATCAGACCGAGCCAGACAGCAGGGACGGTTATCCAAGGAACGATAAAACCCCAGAAAGGTCCGACGAGGCGCGAGACGTAGACGTACATACCGCCCGCGGCGGGCATAGCCCCGCCTAACTGGAGCATCAGGAGAATGGAGAAGACCGTTGGGACAGCGGTAGCCGCGGCGGCGAGTGCGACGCTCGGACCCGCGCCCTCGGCGAGCAGATGGGCGGGAAGGAGGAACATCGTTATCGCTATAGCGTTACCTATCGTGAGAGCCGTCGCGGCGACGAGACCGACCTGTTTGTCGATTATCTTGTAGTCGTCGGGCATCTTGTCTCCGTTCTCAGCGAGTGTCCGAGACTACTTATTTCTTGACCGCCCGACCGTAAGCAACGAGAGGGAGCGGAACGTAGCTCAGACATGAACGTACGCGAGGAGTTTGACGAATGGGCGCGTGAGGGACGCGACAAAGGCATGGAAGAGCGCCACTGGCATACGGCGAGACACGTCCTCGCGCGTATGCCCGTCGAGGAAGGCGATACGGTCCTCGACCTTGGCACGGGGTCGGGGTACGCGTTACGCGCCCTGCGGGAGACGAAGGACGCGGGACGCGCCTACGGAATCGACGCCTCGCCCGAGATGCTACGTAACGCGCGCGGCTACACCGACGACTCGAACGTCGGCTACCTCCGCGGCGACTTCGAGTATCTCCCTTTCGAGGACGGCGCTATCGACCATATCTCCTCTATGGAAGCGTTCTACTACGCCGCAAATCCGCACGACGCGCTCGCCGAACTGCGGCGCGTCCTCCGCCCGGGCGGGACGTTCTACTGCGCCGTCAACTTCTTCGAGGAGAGCGAGGAGACCCACGTCTGGCAGGATATGGTCGGGGTCGATATGACGCTCTGGAGCCGCGACGAGTACCGCGAGGCGTTCCGCGACGCGGGCTTCGCGGTTGCCGGACAGGACTGTATCCCCGACCGCGAGGTCGATATACCGCCCGCCGACGAGTTCCCGACCGACGACTGGGAGAGCCGTGAGGCGATGGTCGATAGATACAGGCGGTGGGGTACGCTCCTTACCGTCGGCGTCGCGCCTTAGCCGAACGGACGGGGTAGGGCTTAAGTCACTCCGTCGTCTATCCCCGAGAGAAGGATGGAGAGAGCAAAGCTACTGCTGGTTCTGAGCCTGTGTCTGTTCGTCGGTCTGGCGGGATGTGTCGACCCTATGGAGGAGAACGACGACGACGAGATAGAGGCAAACGGAAACGGAGCTAACGGCGATAACGGAGACGACGACGGAGACGGCGACGAAACGGAAGAGGAAGAGGGCGTACTTGGCGGAGTGGACGTTGATGTCGACGAGATGAGCGTCGAGTGCGAGGTAGACGACCGCGTTATTACGCCCGAGGAAACCGAGGACGTTGACGACGTTTACTCGCAGGCAGGTCCGCCTTTCGATGAGCGCCAAGCCGAGGACATGCTCCACGAGGAGCTTAACGACCTGCGCGAGCCGCGCGTCAATGATACCGCTGAGCAACACGAGCTTCTCTGCGACCCGTATCTACGTGAGATAGCACAGGAACACAGCAGGGTGCTGGCTGAGATAGGCACGCTTACTGACGAACCCGCCGAGTACATCGAGAACGCGAACGTCTCGGCGAACCCCGAGTACGGAAACGCGACCGTCCGTTACGAGGGCGTCTGCGAAGAGCCGAGCGAGCGGTACGGACGGTGGCTCTACCAGCGTAACCAAGACGCCGACTGGGGCGGCGTTGAGCTACATCAGCGCGTCGATGTCGTCCAGAACCACGAGGAACTCGTGCGCGACATGCGCGGCGTCTGGTTCAACGACGACGAAGCGATGGATATGCTGACCGACGAGAACGTGACGCGCCAAGGAATCGGGATGCATATAGACCGTAGCTCACGTCTCGTACACGTCACGCAGACCGTCTGCTAACTCAACGCATTTAAGCTTGGAAACGTCTATTTTGTCCAAGTCGGATGAACAGAATTCTTACCGTCTCGGTTCTCGTTGCTCTCTCACTGACGTTTCTCGTAGCGGGGGCGTCTTCGGTAGCCGCCGACGACGTGGGCGTCTACGTACCCGAGAACCGTTTCGAGGCGGGTGAGGACGGGGTACTGAACGTATACGTCGACAACAGGGCACCCGAACCTCTGGGTTCGGTGGCGGTCGAGATAGACGAGCGTTTCGCGCCCGTCAAGGTCAAGACAGCCGAGCGTCCGTTCGGGTCGGTCGCCGACATGCGTGGACCTCAGCCGTTCGATATCGTAATCGACGAGGGCGCCGAACCTGGCGAGTACAGGATGCGCGCCGACATCACCTACGCCGAACAGATACAGGACAGGACGGTGACGAGAACGAGGAACGAGAGGATAGATATCGTCGTCGAGGAACGCGCCGAGTTCGAGGTTGTCGAGACGCGTTCGGAGGCTAAGGTCGGCGACGAACGCGAGATTACGATGGTTCTGCGCAACAACGGGACCGAGATAGCCCGCGACCCGTCGGTTGTCGTACGGTCGCCCGACCCCGAGATACGTTTCGCGGGAGGAGCGTCGTACACCGACTCGTTCGTAGGCGACTGGGAGGTCGACGAGGAACGCGAGATAAGCTACGTCGTGAACGTCGACGGCGATACAGCGCCGCGACCGTACACGCTGAGGACCGCAGTCGAGTTCCGTGACACCGACGGCGTCGAACACGTCTCCGACGGTCTCCGTTCAGGAGTCACGCCGTCCGAGTCTCAGGAGTTCGTCGCGCGTAACATGGCCAGCGACCTTCGCGTCTCGGAGGAAGGTACGGTTGAGGGTGAGGTCGTCAACCTCGGACCCGAGAACGTGACCGACGCCGTCGTAACCTTCGACTCCCCTAACCCGAACATAGACGCACGCGACCCCGAGTTCGCTGTCGGTGACCTTAACGCGAGCGAGAACGAGACGTTCAGGTTCACCGTCGGCGTGAGTAGTAGCGCCGAAGCCGGCGAACGCGACATGCCCTTCGTCGTCCGTTACAGGAACCAAGACGGAGACATACGGACGAGCGACCTCACCGACCTCGACCCTGACGTAGCGCCCGAGGTCGAGCCTTTCGAGATAGAGCCGGTAAACGCGACCGTGGAGGCAGGCGGCGAGAGCGACGTGGAACTCATCGTGACTAACACCGCGAACAGAACCCTGTACGACGTACAGGCGACCGCGTTCACCAACCGTCCGCTGTCGAGCGACGACGACGAGGCGTTCGTCGAGGCGATGGAGCCGAACGAGTCGGTGAGCCTCGTCTTCCGCGTCGAGGCGGCGCGGACGGCAACCGCCAAGTCGTACCCGATGTGGCTCGACTTCAGGTACGAGGACGACGAAGGAAGGACGCTCCTGTCCGACACCAGACGGGTCGCCGTCGGGGTTGTCGAACCCGACGATAGCCTACCGCTCCTGCCCGTCGCAGGCGCAGTCGCCGTAGCCGTCGTCCTCGCCGCAGGATGGTGGTGGAGACGGTAGATGACCGACGGCGTCCGTGAGCCGGATGACGACGGCTCCGACGGGTCGGGCGTCGTCGCGGTCGTCGGTGACTGGGTGGTCAACCGCTCGGGCTTCGTCGTCGTCGCCTTCCTCGTCGCAACCGTCGCTCTCGGCTCCGGAGTCGCCGAGATAGACACCGAAACAGGACTCGAACAGTTCACCGAGGATGTTCCCGAGTTCGACGCGTTCGACCGTTCGCAGTCGGAGTTCGTTGCGGGAGAAGGCTCGACACAGCTGATACAGACCGACAGGAACGTCCTGTCACGCGACGGTCTTCTGCGGATGCTCGAAGCACAGGAGCGTATGAAAGACCGCGGCGGTCTACGAGTCGACGAGACGGTGAGTCCGGCGCGAATGGTTGCGCGTAACCTCGACCCGACAGCCGAGGGTATAGAGGAAGAGATTGAAGCGGTCGAACGCGCACCCGATAGACGTATCGCGCTCGCGGTCGAGGCGGCGGACGAACGCAACGTCCGTTTCAGCAGGCTTCTGAGCGAAGACTTCTCGCGCGAAAGGGCGACGGCAACCGCCTCGATAACCCTCGTCGAACACGACGTGCCGGTTGAGGACGAAGACGACCCCGCGATGGTCCGTATCCAAGAGGAGACGCGGGCGGTGGTCGACGGCGTTCCGGGCGACATACGCGTCTTCGGTCAGGGAATCGTTCTCGACGAGTTTGAGCGTATAATCTTTGACTCGCTCGTAATCGTCATACCGGCGTCGGCGGCGGTTATACTCCTTCTGCTTCTTCTGGCTTACCGCGACCCGTTTGACTTCGCGCTCGGACTCGTCGCCCTCACGATGACGGTTCTCTGGACCTTCGGCTTCATGGGTTACGCAGGTATTCCGTTTGACCAGATGCTGATAGCCGTCCCGCCGTTGCTCCTCGCCATCGGTATCGACTTTGGTATTCACAGCATCAACCGTTACAGGGAGGAACGCGTCAAGGGCGCGTCTGTCGGCGACGCGATGACGGTTACGAACGACCAGTTGCTGGTCGCCTACTTCATTATCGCTGTTACGACCGTAATCGGTCTCGCCGCAAACACGACGAGTGAACTCGGACCAATACGTGAGTTCGGCGTCGTCGCCGCCGTCGGCATGGTCTTTACCCTCCTCATCTTCGGTATCTTCTTACCTGCCGCCAAGGTCGCCTCCGACAGATACAGGGAACGGACCCCACTACCCGAGTTCAGCGTCGAACCCCTCGGCTCCGAGGATTCGGTCCTCGGGCGCGTCCTTCCCCTCGCCGCCTTGCCGTCGCGTCCCGCGCCGGTCATCTTCATCGTCGTCGTCCTCGTCGCCACGGCAGGAGCAGGAGCCTACGCCGCGGGGGTTGACACGGCGTTCGACGAGAACGACTTCCTGCCGCCCGAGGAACAGCCGAGATACGTCGACCACCTACCCGAGTCCGCCCAACCTGACGAGTACACGGTTACGGAGAACTTCAACCTGATACAGGAGAGTTTCGCGGCGGGCGAGGACGACACGGTGACCGTCTACGTCCGCGGTGACCTGACAGCCGAGTTCGCCCTCGCCGAAATCGACCGTGCGGGCGACAACCCGCCGGACGCAGTCGTCCGCGAAGGCAGGGAGGCTCAGTCGGACGACATCGTTCTCGCGGTCGAGGAGTACGCTCGTCTGTCGCCGCGTTTCGGTCAGATGGTTGAGAACAGGGACCTGACCGGCGACGGACTCCCCGACACCAACCTCGACGACATCTACGACGAACTTCTTGACTCGCCCGCGGCGGACGACGCGCGCGGATTCATCACCGAGGACACAAGAAGTACCCGCGTCGTCTACTACGTCAGGAGCGACGCCGAACTCGAAGAGATAAAACAGGACGCCGAGAGGCTCGCCGACCGTATAGACCGCCGCCCCAACTTCGACGCCACCGCAACGGGACAGCTCGTGCTATACCAGTCGGTCGCGGAGCTTATTCTCGAAAGCGCGGTCGTGAGCCTGACGACCGCTCTCGTCCTGACGTTGGTCTTCCTCGTCCTCGTCTACGGCTTGCTAGAAGGGCGTCCGTGGATAGGTGTCGTCAACCTGCTTCCGGTCGTCGTGACCGTCGTCGCCCTTGTCGCCACGATGCGCGCCCTCGGTATCGCCTTCAACGCCCTGACGGCGACCATACTCTCGATAAACATCGGTCTCGGAATCGACTACTCGGTGCATATGACACACAGGTACGTCGACGAGTTTGAGGAGACGGGCGACGCACGCGGCTCACTCGAACGTACCTTACGCGGCACGGGCGGCGCCCTGACGGGAACGATGCTGACGACGGCGGCGGGTATCGGCGTCCTGTTCCTCGGGATAACGCCGATAATCGGGCAGTTCGGCTTCCTTACGGCAGTCAGCATCTTCTACGCCTACCTGACCGCCCTCGTCGTCCTCCCCGCAGGTCTCCTCGTCTGGTCTAAGAGAACAGGTTAGAGACGACCTTCTCGACGTTCTCGACGACCGAGCCTTCCCCTTCGACTGTTCCGTCCGGACGGACGGTGTACTCGCCGAACTTCTCAACGACGACATTGTCCCCACGTCTTTCGGCGGGGAATCCGGCGTCTTCGAGCGCCTCAACGGTTTGGTCGGGCGACGGAACCTTACGGAGGCGGGGCGCGGGAAAGGCGTAGAACTTGTGTCCGCGGTCACAGACCTCGTCGAACAGTTCGTCGGCGTCGTGTTCGCGCCAGTCCGCCCACCATTCGTCGAGGTCTCCAACGAAGGAAACGATAGCTACGTCGGCGTCGTCAGGATACGAAGGATTATGGTCGGCGACGGTATCGCCGTCCACGTCCCAGTCGGTCGCCTCAGCGTCGGGGGTCAGGATGACAACGCCGAGAGCGGGTTCGTCGTCTTCGGTGTCAACCACCTTATCCCCGACGGATATCTCGTCTGTCACGGTACGCCGTAACGTCGCTCACCATTTAGCTCTTTTGCGCGACCGCCGTTTCGGTATAGCGAGATGGGGTTTAGGCGACGGTATATCGGTGTTAAGCGAGGGACCACGGTGTTGAGAAAAGAGACGGAGGGGACGCACAGGAGCGGCGTAGACCGGAGGGGTTCGGCTCGTGAGCGACGGGTGAACGGGAAGCTCGTCTGAGAGTCAGGGCGAGGGGCAACCTCCACCGGTAGGCTTCGCTATCGTAGAGACGAGAAACGCCCGTGACGGGTGAGAATGACAGGAACGGATAAGAACCGCTCCTCGTCGATAAACTGAATACTGCTATACAGAAAACGCGGTCGGCGGTTAACTTTTACAGTAGCGCCGCGGACAGACTGTATGGCGGAGAAACTGCTCGTTGCGACCGACGGCTCTTCCAAAGCGAAGGAGGCGCTGGAGTTCGCGCTACGGGAGTTCGAGGACGCGAAGACGACCGTGATATACGTCCTTGACTCGGAGAAGTTCTCAGACGAACTCCCCATCGACCCTATGTCGGAGGAACAGCGTTCGCACGCGTCGAACGTCCTGTCGGAAGCCGAGAAGGTCGCCGAAGGTCACGGCGTTGAGGTCGAGACTGTGTGGCGTGTGGGCGAGCCTTGGCGCGAGATAGTGGGACATGCCGAAGAGGAGGGCTTCGACCATGTCGTCGTCGGGAGCCGCGGGAAGACGGGCGTGAAACGTATACTTCTGGGAAGCGTCGCCGAGGGCGTCGTCCGTCGGTCGCCCGTGCCGGTTACGGTCGTCCGTTAAATCCCCGACTTCGACGGAGGGCGTAGGGCAAGGGCGGCGACTCCGGCTACGAACGCCGCGCCTCCTCCGATGAGGAAGGTCGTGTTCCAGCCGACGGTCGCAATCAGGACCCCTGCGACGGTACCGGCGAAGACGCCGCCGCCTATCTTTGCGGTGTACAGAACCGCGTAGTTGCTGGAGTTGTACTTAGCGCCGTAGTAGTCGGAGAGGAGACTCGGGAAGTAGACGTACAGGGGTGACGAGAAGAACATAGCGGCGACGACCATCAGGACGAACAGGTAGCGGTACTCGCCGACTCCGGCGTAGACGAGAAGGAATCTGAAGACACCGGCGAGGACGAACGAAGCCGCCATGATACGTTTCCGGTTGAAATGGTCGTAGAGTTCGCCGAGTATGATACGCGAGACGCCGCTTGCGAGGGGTAGGAGGGTCGCAGAGAGCGTAGCGACCACTGCGGCGAACCCAAACTGCTCGGCGTAGCCGACGATATTAGCTATCAGTAGAAGGTCGGCTCCGGCGACGGCTACGAAGATTGCGTACATTAGCCAGAACTGCCACGTCACGAGTATTTCCTTGGTCGTGTACGCCTTGCCGCGGAGCGACTTGGCGATTCCGTCGTCGTCGCTACCGTTGTCCGAAAGCCAGTCTTTCGGCGGGTCACGGAGGAGGTAGGAGCCGACGGCGAGTATGATTAGCATGGCTATACCGACGTTCCGGAGGACGGCTCCGTACGCGTCAGGCGATGCGTTGGCGCGGACGTACGGGACGACGACAACGCTACCCGCGGCGAACGCCATCGTACCTATGCCCGTAGTCAGACCGGCGCGGTCGGGGAACCATTTGACCGCTGTGTTGACCGCGACGGTGTAGACAACGCCGACGCCGACCGCGCCGAGCGAGTACAGGAGGTAGAGTTGCCAGAGTTCGGTAGCGTACGCGAGTCCGATGTAGCCGAAGCCCGCGAGGAGGGCGGCGACGAACGTGATACCGGTGGGTCCGCGGCGGTCGCGCCACCATCCGGCAGGGAACTGAGAGAGAGACTGGAAGACGACGTAGAAGGAGAAGACTGCGCCGAGCGCAGGGAGAGCGATGTTGAGGTCCTCCGAAAGTGGACCTTCTATCGACGACCAGACGTACTGGTACGGGCTGACAGCCGCCATCATCCCCGCCGCGGCGGCTATCTGCCACCAACGCGAGAAGCCGAGTACGTCGTGTGCGCGTTCGGCGTAGTCCGTGGAACTGTCTTTGCTCATCTATTACGGTTCAGGTCAGACCGATGTCCCCAACCGTCTTAATATCTCCGAGGGTTGCCGGGGGGTATCAGGTCACCTAATCATTCAGATTACACCTCATATTTTAGATATGTGTCTATCAAATAACGAAATTTCTGCCAAAGACTTATTATACGCTAGTTCTGAAGTGAGAAGGCTATGTCTCAAGACGGTCCCAAGACAGGCAGACCTCCGACCAGAGCACCGAACGGCATGATATCCACGTCGCACTACGCGGCGAGTTCGTCGGGACTCGACGCCCTCCGTAAGGGCGGTAGCGCCGTCGACGCCGCGATAGCCGCGAACGCGACGCTGTGTGTCGTCTACCCGCATATGGCAGGACTCGGCGGCGACGGATTCTGGCTCGTCAAGGGTCCGAGCGACGACGACGTACGCGCCCTGAACGCAAGCGGTCCAGCGGGCAGGAACGCGACACGCGACTACTACCGCGACCAAGGCGTCGGCGAAATACCGCCGCGTGGTCCGCTCGCCGCGCTGACCGTCCCGGGCGTTGTCGACGGCTGGCGACGGGTACACGAGGAGTACGGCAAGCTAGACTGGTCGGTGCTTTTCGAGGACGCAATCCACCATGCACGCGAGGGGACTTCGGTCGCGCGTTCGGTCGCCGACTGGCTTCTCAAGGACGTTCCTGAGCTGACCGAACATCCGTCAAGCGGCGACATCTTCCTCGACGACGGACGCCCGCGGAGCGAGGGCGAGATAATGGTGCAGGAAGACCTCGCCGACTCGCTCGAACTCATCGCCGAGGAGGGTGCACGCGGAGGCTTCTACGAGGGAGGTATCGCCAAACGTATCGTCGAGGACCTCGGCGAACGTGGCTCGCCGCTCGTCGAGGAGGACTTCGCGGAGTTCACCGCCGACTGGGTCGAGCCTCTTTCGACGACGTATCGGGGCTACACCGCCTACGAGTTCCCGCCGAACACACAGGGGTTCGCCGCGCTCCAGATACTCAACCTCATCGAGGGATTCGACGTGGAGTCTTGGGGGGACGGAACCGCGGACTACTATCACCATCTCGCCGAGGCGGTCAAGGTCGCCTTCGCAGACCGCGACGAATGGCTCACCGACCCCGATTTCGTCGACATCCCTCTCGACCGTCTTACGTCGAAGGAGTACGCAGACAAACGCCGCGAACTCATCGACTCGTCAAGCGCGCTCGATATGGTTGAGGTCGAGCCTGGAATCAAGTTCGACAGCTCGGACAGACGCGCCGACGCCGGAGGCGACACGTGCTACTTCTGCGCCGTCGACGACGACGGACTCGCCGTCTCGGCTATACAGTCGATATACCACGACTTCGGTAGCGCAGTCGTCGGCGGCGACACCGGTATCATCATGCAGAACCGCGGCTCGTTCTTCTCTCTCGACAAGAAACACCCGAACCGTCTCGAACCCGGTAAAAGGACGTTCCACACCCTCATCCCCGCGATGCTCTGCGAGAACGGAGAGCCGCGTCTCGTCTACGGCACTATGGGCGGCGAGGGACAGCCTCAGACGCACGCCGCGATGGTGACGCGTCTCGTCGACTTCGGCTACGACGTACAGCAGGCGATAGAAGCCCCGCGGTGGCTGATGGGACGTACGTGGGGCACCGAGTCGCGCGACCTGTCGCTCGAAGGACGTATCTCCGACGAGGTGATACGCGAGCTACGCACCCGTGGACAGCCCACGAAGCCCCTCACGGACTGGAACGACAACATGGGACACGCACAGGCGATACTCATCGACGACGAAACCGACTGGCTCGAAGGCGGTGCGGACCCCCGCGGCGACGGGGCGGCTCTCGGACATTAACCGGACCTCAACCCATCATGAAACGCATACACATATCAACGGACAGGCTGTCGGAGACGACGGGCGAGTCGTGCGGCTGTGGAGACGGTAGAGCGGAAAGAGTGACAGAGTACGGACAGGGGGATGTATAGATGGCGGAGCTACCCGTAGATATCTTCCACTGGCTGGCGGCGATAACACCGATAGTCGTTCTTCTGGTGCTACTCGTCAAGTACCGTTGGCCTGCGCACGTCGCCGCCGTGGTAGCTATGTTCGCCGCCGCGGCGGTCGCCGTCGGCATCTACATGACGCCGTTCTTCCCTCTCGCCGTAGCCGCGGCGAAAGGTGTCTGGGACGCAGTCTTCATACTCTACGTCGTCTGGCCCGCGCTACTGATGTACCTCATCACACAGCGCGCGGGGGCGCTGTACGCGATAAGGAAGGGGATACAGCAGTTCAGCACCAACGACCTGTTCCTCGTACTCGCATTCGGATGGGTCTTCGTCGCCTTCCTCCAAGGAATAACGGGATTCGGCGCACCTATCGCTATCGTTGCGCCGCTTCTGCTTGCCCTCGGCGTTAAACCCGTCTACGCCGTCGCTATTCCTCTCATCGGACACGCTTGGAACAACAACTTCGGTACGCTCGCGGTCGGTTGGTACGCCGCCGACTCAGTGGCACCGTTCCAAGCGCCGGTCGAAACCGCGGTGCATACGTCGCTACTGCATACGGTGCCGATAGTCCTCGGTGGCTTCGCAATAGCGTGGCTCTACGGAAGGATGAAAGCGGTGCGCCACGCGCTTCCGATGGTAATAATCCTCGCTGTCGTCCAGTCGATAGCCCTGCTCATGGTCTCGATATACAGCCCGTTCATCGCGGGCTTCCTCGCCGCGGCTGTCGGTATGGCGTTCCTCTATCCCATATCGCGCTGGGGTAAGTACGGAAGCCAACACGAGCCGTTCGACCGTCCGGCGATGTCGAAAGGGATGGACGCCGTCGCAACCGACGGCGGCGAACCCGCACCCGAGGAGGAAGAACCCGAGCCACTGATGGGTCTGGTTGAGGCGCTCATGCCGTACATAGTTCTGCTAATCGTCGCGGTCGTCGTCGCGTTCCCGTCTGTTGACGACGTACTCTCGGAGTTCGAGGTAGGCTTCCCGTTCCCCGCTGTCGAAACGGGCTACATGGAACACGCCGCCGAAGTCCCCTACTCGCCCTTCGCTATACTCACACACCCGGGTACGATAATCCTGATAGGCGTGGTAGCCGGCTGGCTCCTGTACCGTCAGCGCGGGTACTACAAGGACTGGCGCGAGGTCATGGAGACATCGCCCCACATAGACGAGGAGCCGAGTATGAGTCACAGCCTGCTCAAGAACGGCGTCCCCGCGTCCCTCGCCATCGTCATACTCGTCGTCATG
>JAQZCZ010000060.1 GCA_028751095.1 Euryarchaeota archaeon Ods01
CTGAACCCTCGTCAACCGAGAAGGTTACGTCCTCGCCCTGTATCGGAGAGTCGCCTTCAACCGTCGCGGTGAGTTCGACCTCATTCGCCTCGCCGCCATCGACGGGTTCGACGGGGTCATCCGGTACTAACTCAAGCTGAATATCCACGTCGTTAACCTCGACCGAAACGGTTTCCTCGTCACCATCTCCGATACTTCCCTCCTCTGAATCGATTGTCAGTTCCACGGTATCATCTGCATCACCTATATCCGCGGTGTACTGGGTTTCGACCTCCCCGCCCTCATCACTAACATCGGACTCAGATGAAAGGATTCCATCACCGTCGGTCGAGAACTCTACGCCGGCATCTTCAATGGGGTCGCCGTTCTGGTCACGTACAACCGCCGTTACCGTGGCCGTCTCTCCCGGATTGATGGTCTCGGGATTGGCGTTACCATCGGTTATTTCGTCAGGTTCAGCACTGGTTACGTCAACGGTACCGCTAACAATCACTCGGTCGGCCGGATTCTCAAACAGCAGTTCGTAATCATCACCATCCTGGTATTCTGTCCCCACGGCCTCGGATTTATCGATTGTAGTCTCAAATTCACTAGTTTCTTCGCGGGCAACCTCATCAGGGGTTACAAGAGCATCGTTCGTCTCAACAGTATTCCCGTTTATTTGAGGTATCACGACGCTTGCTATCTCGCCGGATTCAGGCCCGGTATACTCCTGTTCAACGGTAAGCTCTAAATCATCATCCGGAGCTATAGGCTCGTTGCTACCTACAACATCAACCGTAAAGTGAGGCTGAGGAACAGGGTAGTCCCCGATTCGTAGCCTCCAGTCGTCCGGTACCGATAGCTCCTCCATGCTACTGGTAGTGTCCCCCTGCATCAGATTCGTACCAAGTCCCTCTACGTCAATCTCATCACCGCCCTGGCCTACACCATCACCCTGTCCCGTAATATCCTCGTCCCAGTACGAGTCAATCACGTTATCGAACGTTCCGGAATCACCGGAGATTCCACCAACGTTATCTATATTAGCGTCGGGATTGACGTTACCCGCAGCAAACGACCGTTCGATATCGCTAGAACTCCCTACGAGTCCACCCATACTATCACCTGAATCTTCGCCCCCGCTACCCGAAACATCCGCGACAGAAAAGGAATCAGCTACGTCACCCGAAGAGCCGGCGAGACCACCGATGGAAAGCAGCTCAATATTACCATCTGTGGTAGCCTCACCGTCAGCCCACGAGTCCGAAATATCGGTATTCAGCCCAGCTCCCACAAGTACGCCTATATCCATACCGTCAAAATCGCCCCCTGAGGTAGGAGATCCATCTACGTCAACGATAGCGTACGAAGAAGTTATTTCACCCGCCATATTACCTACGAGACCACCGGCACCACTAAGACCGCTCTCGTCACCATCAAGGAATTTTTCGCTGGCTTCAACCGACACCTGTCCGGTCGCATACGTGTTTGAGAACGTAGCTTCATCGAACGACTCTCTTGCGACCGTACCTGCGAGTATTCCGGTGGGCTCTATTCCCTGAACATCGGCACCGGTAACACCAACGTTCTCTATAACGGCTCCATCCTCAACGTAACCAAAGAGTCCCACATCTGAACGGTCTCTATCGATATCAAGCCCTGTAATCTCATATCCTTGGCCGTCAAATGTACCTGAGAACCCATCCTCGGTACATTCTTCAGCCCCATCATCCCAGTTACATTCGCCGATGGGGTCCCAGTTACCTTCACCCGACAGGTCAATATCGTCAACAAGGACATAGTCCCCGCCGAGGTCGTCACGGATATCGTCAAGTTCCGTTGCAGTTGATATCTCTTCCTGCGCGGTTACCGTACCTACGAGCGCCATCATAGAAACGAGAACCACCAGCGTTCCAACCGTAACCGCCGATGTCAGGTCAACGCGCGTCTGGTCCAGCAGACTCCCTCTCCCGCCACAACCCGAATAAGTCGGGCGGTTTTCGTCCACATGCTCGTGTTCTGTACCCCCAGATAGCCGCCTTCTCGGCTCCAAACTGTCGCTGTCCATTGTGTGGTAGTCAAGACAACACAATGCATTAATTATGGTACCCACATATGGGGAACCGGTTTAGAATCACTCGAACATATGAGAGCAGAGCTTCTTCTGTGCGGCGCGGAGATGCTGGCTCACCGTCCAGCGCGAGATACCAAGCACCTCGGCTAGGTCTGTGAGATTACAGTCGGAGTTGCTCTCGAAGTATCCGTGACGGTAAGCCGCCTCCAAGACCTCGTGCTGCCGGTCGGTCAGTACAGTCTCAGGGGTTGCGGCGAGCCTATTCTCGGCATCCTGTTCACCCCATCCAACCGAAATGGACGCATCGGCGTAACGGTCACGGACGCGGCGCATCACGGGTCGGACGCCCTCCGAGTTCGGTACGACCACCGTTAGGCTTGCCCTTTCCGGGGTAACGTGGTATCCCCGAATACGTGTCCCCATCTGTGTTATCCGTCGCTCGGGCGTCTTTTCCTCCAGTACGACCGCGTGAACCCCGTCGGGACCATCGCCGTACGGACGCATACTCTCCGTAGCCTCAACTGCGTCATATAGGTCAACCTCGTCGTCCGATTCGAGGTAGTACACGGTTCCGTCAGGACGTGGAACCACGGACTCCACCCCTAACGAACCGCATCCAGCGGCGGCGCATAGCGCTGACAGGTCGCCGCCCGAGAACTCGATGCTGACAACAGCCGCCGTCTCCGCGGTAAGCGCCCATCTCCACATAGCGGCGCTCAGCGCGTATCCTACGGCATCGGCATAGGATTCAAGAACCTCCTCGCGCCACGGCGCTAGATACTCGGAGTCTGTCGTGTAGACGACAAGAACACCGTGGTCAACGCCGCCGTGCGAGAGAGGCAGTGCGACGCCGGCCTGTAGACCGCGCTTCGACGCAACCTCCGCCCATCCGTCGGACTCGTCCACAAAGAATCTGCCCGTGGGCTGACGGGAGCGTGCGGCACAGACCCCGGGTTCGTTGGACTCATCGAGACTACCGAACCTTTCGGCGATTTCTTCGAGGTACCCATCGGTTCCCGCCGACGCCTGAACCTCAACGCCGTCTTCTCCATATCCCCCTATCCATGCCATCCGGTACCGGCTTTTTTCAACGAGTTTCTCGCAGAACGTCCGTTCAAGCGCCCGACGCGAGGTATTCGTCACGAGCGCTTCGAGAGTGTCATACAGGATTTCTTCACGCTCGTGGTGCCTCGTGAGGTCGAAGCTAACGATGACGACTTCGTCGGTTCCGGCGAGAGGAGAGACGTATGCGCCACGCCTGAACTCCTCGCCGGCGAAGTAGACGGGGAACTCGACATACTGACGCTCGCCGGTTTCGAGGGTCGCTTCGGCACACGACAGGAGTTCCTTTGTCGCTTCGTCGTTGAGAACGTCCTCAAGGGCGCTACCGACGAGTTCCTCGGGTGTCCCCGTGCTCTTGACCTGTAAGGCTGTGTAAATACCGGTGTAGGTTCCATCGACAGTATGGGTGGAGACAAGTACGGGTAGCGAGGCGAGTACCGAGCGGTACCTTTCGCCATCCCCCGATACGTCTTGGTCAGTCATATTTCCCTCGAACGGTTCCACTCAACTTATTCTGTCCCCGCAAACTGGTCACAATTAGCTACTACCAAGGAGACTAATATCTGTTACGAAAATCCTCGGAGAATCCTCGGAGAATAAACGTCAGAAGTCGCCGAGACCCGTCTGCACGCCGCTGTACATCGCCGACTTACGTCGGAAACGTTCCTCGGTAACCGGCAGGCGCTCAACGACCTTACGCGCCGCGTCGTGGAACGTCTCCGCGACGGCACCCTCGTCGTCGAACGCGTTCCTGACGCTCTCACGTATCTGCCAGACCCCGACGGGTGCCCAGTATGCGTCGGTCGCCTCACGGACGACGAGAGCCTTCGCCTGCCGCCGTTGCTCGCGGAGATGTTCAAGGACGCCGAGACGTGAGGCGTAGTAAGCGCCCGATGTTTCGTCAACGTACGACGAACGCCCCTCGTAGCCCTCGTTGGCGCTTCCGACGTAATGTTCGTCGTCCGACGGGTTCCAGACGTTTCCGGGCGACTTGACCTCGACGAGTTCGTACTCCCACCGTCCGGGAGCGAGTATCACCCAGTAACGGTTGCCCATGTACTCCTCGACGTAGACGCGTGTCTCATCGACGCTCGGGTAGTCGAGTATCTCGTCGTGTAGATGCTTGCCGACGATATCGTCAACCGCCGTGATAGACCAACGCGTCGGGACGAGACGGCGTTGGTCGCCCTGTCCGACCGCTCCGGCGGAGAACACGTCGTCTATCTCGTAAACGTCAAAGCCCTTGTCGTAGAGGTAGGCGACGGCACCCTCCGCCTTCCAGTCGTCATCTCCGAACGCCTTCTCGACTGCGCGGGGCACGCTCGGATTTTCGGCGAGTTCTGCGTCACGCGCCGTGGCGTTCGGTCCGGTCGGCGCGCGCACGTTGTCGAGCGAAACGTCAACGTCAGGCGAACCGCGGAGACGTACCTCGACATCGACGGGTTCGTCGGACATCGCCACCTCACGCGATGCGTCCACGAAACGCGTCGTCGCCGCGCCGACCTCGACGCTCGTCTCACGGCGCGAGTTGAGAAGACCGGTGCGGCGGCGTAGGACGCCCTCGATGCCCATACCGCGTTCGAACCAGTCGCCGCTGGTCGTAAAGTCCGCGGCGTCCTCCTCCTCGCCAACGGGTGACAGGACGCCGACGGGGACACGCGGATAGTTCGAGCGTCCCACGAAGACCGACGGCGACGTACTTCCGAAGAGCGAATCGCCTTGGCGCACCTCCTCGAAACGGTCGTCGAAGCCGTCAAGGTAATCGAGAACCTCGTACGACTTCTCCTGAGCGAGTTCACGGACGCGCCGGTCGTCGTCAACCGATACGTCTACGTAGTCGTCTAAGCGCACGCAGGAGAATGACGGCGCGCCCTAATTACGTTTACTCCGCGTCACGCGCGACGAAGTAGTAGGCAAGCGTCACGTAGGCAGAGAGGGGTTCTACGACGACCTTTCACACTCCTTCGTAGGCATCGACGGATTAGAGGTGGAGGGTGAAAACGTCATCGCCGAGGAGCCGGACCGCGACGACGGCTTCGAGGCTATCTACGCCGCCGTAGAGAGGAACGCCAAGATGACCTCTGCCGAAAAGATAGTCGAGAAGGCAAGCACCGAAATAGAGTCGGTTGAAGGCGGAGAAAAGTTCCTCGAAGATTAACGCCCCTCGGCGGCTACCGCCCTCCGAACGTCTTCTTCGAGCCGTCGGGCGTGTTCGAGACGTATCCGACGTGCCTTCCTCTTCGATACCTTCGGTCCGGCGTCGATTCGGTGCGTGGTGGGCGCGTAGTCGTCGACCGAGAAGCCCATCCTGTCGAGGTACGAACCGACAGCGTCCGACTTTAGACCCTCGCGTATGGCGTCCTGTAGGTAGACGAGGACGGCGGAGAACTCAGGTAGAGTGACGGTGTCCTCGGAGAGTTCGCCGGTTCTTCCTTCGACGGTTACGTCCGCGCGGCATGCGGTCTCGACGGCTCCGGCGAGTTCGTCCGCGAGACGTAGGACGTTGCTCGGAAGCGCCGTGTCGGGCGACCGCCATTCGACGGTTCCGAACTCGTCGCGTAGCTGTACGGGCGTCCAGACAGAACACTCGGGGTCGAAGTTGGTTTCGACGGTGTACCTGTCTATGCCCTGTTCGATTGCGGCTTCGACGAACTCCTCGTGGCGTCTTTCGAGACGGCGTCGCCACTCGTCGGTCGAACGTATGTACCGCCAGAGACGACCTTGGTGGGGAACGCCATCGTACGCCTCCCATCGGTAGAGCTTCGACCGCGCGCCCGCAACAGTCCTTTCGCCGTCGAAGTAGGGCGACGAGTTTACGAGTGCGAGCGCGGGGTCGAGCGCGATGAGGGTGTTAAGCTGGTCAACCTCGCATCCGTCGTGTTGTTCGACGTGTACGTGCGTACCGGCACAGTACCTCGCGTATCGGAAGCTCTCGCCGATAACACGGTTCTGGACGCGGTTCCTGTCGCTCGGTAGCTCGCATACCCTGCCGGAGTTGACCGGCGTTCCGAGAGGGACGAGACGCTTACCGGCGTCCTCCGCCTCCCGCAGAACCTCGGCAAGCCGTCCGAAAAGCTCGTCGCGCATCTCCTCGGTGGTCTCGCACGGCGTCGTCTTGACCTCGACCATCGGCTCGACGAACTCGCGCTCCGCTCCCTCTACGTCGACGAGGCTTTCCGGCTCGACAAGCCTCCCCTCGTTGTCTACGACCCAGTACTCAACCTCTATACTACGTCGAATACCTGTTTCGTTTGCTGACACGTTTTTGCTTGGTCGTTCGGCGACTAAGCCGGAGTAATTCTTGACTGTTTGTTCCCCGCTATGGTATACGTTAACATATAACATATTCTTTTTGGTCGGGTACGCGGCGGCTCGGCGCGCGAACGCGGCGCTCGTCCGTCCACGCCTCGGGTACTCGGACCATCCCAGATGGTTGTTAATCTATAATTACGAAAACATACTACAAATTCGCCTTTGTGACCCTCACGTCTCCAAAATCATTCGTCCAAAAATAATCTGTTTTAGTTACGTATTTCACAAATTAACCCATATAGACCAGAATACGTGGCAGAATATGACAAATACTTGGACATACAGTAAAGTATAAGTGTGCGTGGTATGTCTGGTATACTGTAATGAGCGTAAGAGGAAACGCGAGCGAAACCGTACCGACCGAGACAGCCACGACGTACAGAACGGCGAGCTACATGCCCTGTGAGGAATGCGGCGAAGGTGCGATGGTCTGGAACGAAGAGAAAGGCGCGAGCGAGTGTACCTGTTGCGGCACTCTATACACGGGGAGGGAGTAATGCCGGAGAAATGCCCCTCGTGCGGCGGCTACATGACGGTCAAGGAGGTACTCGGCACCATAGTCGTGTCGGAGCCGACCGACCATCAGAAACGGACGACCAAGTACGCGTTCACGTCGCTTGACGAGTCGGAGGACGAACTTTGTCCGTCGTGCAGGCGTGCGCTGAAGAAGGAGGCGCGGGAGACGCGCGGTCACGAGATACCCGTCGTGACAGGCGACGAAGGAACCGGGGAGGTGATGCCGTAGAGCCGGTAGATGGCTCCCACGGTCACCTCTGCGTCCTGTCCCGCCACGTCTTCCGTCGTCTTCTGTTCTAAAAGAACTTCAGTAGGTCGTCGCGTCCCTGCTCGCGCAGACGGTCGCGGACCGCGTCGAACAACGCCTCGGTAGAGCCGCGTTTGGCGCATGTCGGCGCGATAACTTCGCCCCACTGCTTCCACGGAGGGGGATAGCCGAGGCGTTGGGCGATTCCGTCGAGCGTCGCGTCCAAGTCGTCGACCTTGTCGGTCTTGTTCGCCGCTACGACGACCGGAATGCCGATATCGACGAGAAACCCGTGTAGGTCGATATCGTGCGGGACCTCGCCGCGCGACTCCCAGCGGTCAACAATTTCGTTGAACGCCGAGGCGTCGATTACATGGACGGCGACAAGGATACCGTCGGAGTTGGTTTCGAGATACTCAACGACGCCGTCCTTGATACGCTCGCGTTTTTCCTCGTCCACGCCGCTCATGAAGCCAAACCCGGGCAGGTCGGTGACGGCGAAGCTCTCGGCGTTCCACTCGTACCGGTTGGGTTCGAGGGTTACCCCGGGTCGCTTGCCCACGTCGTACTTCTTTCCGACGATTTCGCGCATCAGAGTCGTCTTACCGACGTTCGACCGTCCGACGAGAACTACCTCGTCGTCCACGGTCGGTGGCTCGAACATCGGCGTTTATACGTGATGCGGTCTAAAAAGACTGACCAAGGAGATGCGCCAGATACAGGTCACGACGCCCGCCGAGAAACGCGAAGCCGTCGTCGAAGCCCTCGAAGAAGCCGAGGTCGAGTACACGGTGACCGAGGAGGCTTCGGGGCGCGAACTCGGTGACGTGTTCAGCTTTCCGGTCCGGACCGACGAGGTCGAGGAGATACTCGACAGCCTCAAGGATATCGGCGTCGGCGGAGAAGGAAACGGAAAGATAGTCGTGACAGAGGTGCAGGCGGTCGTCTCGGACGAGTTTGAGGAGAAGGAGAAAGAGAAGAAAACGGAAGACGAGAACGGAAACGGCGAAAGGATAGCGCGCGACGAACTCAAGGCGACCGCCAAGGGCATCTCAAGAAGCACGCCTAACTACGTCGCTTTCACCGTAATCAGCGCCGTCGTGGCGACCGCAGGTATGATAGAGAACAGCGCCGCGGTCGTCGTCGGCAGTATGGTTATCGCGCCTCTCATCGGACCCGCGATGGCTTCGAGCGTCGGTAGTGTCCTCAAGGACGACAGGCTGTTCTACGACGGCATCAAGACGCAGTTCATCGGCATCGGTGTAGCGATAGCGAGCGCCGCCGTCTTCGCCTTCGCCGTCCGTCTTCTCGTAGCGCCCGAACTCGAACTCCTCATGGTCGACCAGATAGCCGAGCGCGTCAACCCCGGCGTCCTCGCGCTCGCGGTCGCACTCGGCGCAGGTGTCGCGGGCGCGCTTTCGCTCACCTCGGGTGCGAGCGCCGCCTTGGTCGGCGTCATGATAGCCGTCGCACTCATACCGCCCGCCGCCGCCGTTGGTCTGGGCGTCGCGTACGTCCGTCCAAAAGTCGCCGCGAGCGCCAGCGTCCTCGTCTTCGTCAACGTCCTCTCGATAAACCTCGCCGCCCTCATCGTCCTTTGGGCGAAGGGATACCGTCCCGAAAAATGGTACGACGAGAAGCCCGCGCGCCGCATCACACAGAAACGCGTCGTGGCTCTCGTCCTCATCGTCGGCTTCCTGTCGGTCTTTCTCGTAGCCTCGACGGTCGACGACAGGGCAAGCGCCGCCTTCGAGAACGATGTGGAGGAGTACGTCGAAGGAGTCGACGAGACCGCCGAGGTCGAGTTCACGCACACGGTAGGCTTCTTCTCGACATCGCCCGAACGCGTCACCGTCGAGACGCGCGAGGGACTCGACCCGGACGAGGTCGCCGAGGCAATCGAACGCGAGACGGGCGAGTCTGTCGAGGTCGTCGTTATCCGGCGCGAGATAGAGTTCTCTCAGACCGCGAGGTAGGCGACGGCAACGGCGGCGACGGACAGGACAAGGTTCAAAGTCGCGTTCGCCACGCCCGCGAGAGGGTCGTCTCGTAACGCCTCGACGGTTTCGAACGAGAACGACGAGAAGGTCGTGAAAGCCCCGCACGCGCCCACGCCGACTGCGGCGAAGACGGCATCCGAACCGCCGAAAGCGACGACCGCGAAGATGAAGCTACCGACTACGTTGACGAACAGGGTAGAAACGGGTATACGGGCGTCGGTACGTAACGTCTGACCCGCGGCGTAACGTGCGGTCGCGCCGATAGCGCCGCCGAAGCCGACGAGTGCGGCTTCAATCATCCTTTCCTCCCGCGCGTTCCGAGACGCGCTCCGGCATATGTCGCCGAGAATCCGACGCCGTACGACGCAACGACGTATCCGAGGGCGACAGAAGGCGTCGAGGTAAAGATTTCGTGGGCGAACGTACTGTACGTGGTCAACGACGACAGAAAGCCGGCGGCGGCGAGCAGACGGACCTCCTCCGAGACGCCGTCAAGACGGTAGACGTACAGGAGGTAGCCGAGCGCGAAACAGCCGAAGACGTTGACGACGAAGGTCGAAACGAGTGGCGAAAACGCCGTATCGGCGGCGTAACGTGTCGTCGCGCCGAGAAATCCTCCCGTTGCGACGAGTGCGACGGCGCGGAGGCTCAAAGCTCGATAGCCTCCCCCACCTCGGGCGCGTCTGCCTCGACGCCGAGGTCCTCGCGCGCCCAGTCGGCGAGTGCGGTGCAGTTATGGTCGTCGCCATGTACGGCGATTACGCGCTCCGCGCCCGCGTCGGCGGCTTCACGTAGGTAGCGCCGAATGCCGTCGCCGCCGGCGTGCGCAGAGAAGTCGTGTAGCTCAACCTGAGCTGAGAAAGGTAGAACGGTGCCGTCGATATCGGCGCGTCCCTCATCTACGAGTGTGCGCCCGGGTGTCCCCTCGACCTGATATCCGGTCAGGCATATCTTGTTCGCGGGGTTGTCGTACATCTCCTTGAGGTAGGTCATTGCGGGACCGCCGGACAGCATCCCGCTCGTCGTCACGATAGCGCGTCCGTCGCCAAGGGCGCGGCGTCGGCGCGACGGGTCTACCTCACGCGCATGGTTCGCGGCACGTTTGAGCGCCTCAGGGTCACGGATATAGTCGGGATGGTGACGCAGGGTGCGCATCACGTCAACACCCATTCCGTCGACGTAACACGGCACGTCGTGGGCTTCGAGAACCATGAGAATTTCCTGTGTCCGTCCGATTGCGAAGAC